>NZ_CP087176.1:419127-720754 GCF_024748695.1 Pseudomonas sp. B21-040 | reverse complement strand
GAACAGGCCCGAGTCCAGGCGCCCAGCGACAGTTTGCCGGCGTTGATGGCGGCGGTTGAACAGGCCGGCTACAGCGTGCCCCGGCACACTCTGGAACTGAGCATCGACGGCATGACCTGCGCCTCGTGCGTGGGCCGGGTCGAACGTGCGCTGGCCAAGGTGCCGGGCGTGAAGAGCGTCAGCGTCAACCTGGCCAACGAGCGCGCCCACCTCGAACTGCTCGGCCACGTCGATCCGCAAACCCTGATCGCGGCGGTGACCAAAGCGGGTTACTCCGCCAGCGTCTGGGAAGTCGAACACCCGCAAACCGACACTCAACAACAGCGCCTGCACCGTGAGCGTTGGGCGTTGATCATGGCCATCGTCCTTGCCTTGCCGCTGGTGTTGCCGATGCTGCTGCAGCCGTTCGGCGTGCACTGGATGCTTCCCGCCTGGGCGCAATTCGCCCTGGCAACGCCGGTGCAATTCATCTTCGGCGCACGCTTTTATGTGGCAGCCTGGAAAGCCGTGCGCGCCGGGGCCGGGAATATGGATTTGCTGGTTGCCCTCGGCACCAGCGCCGGTTACGGCCTGAGTCTTTACGAATGGGCCACCGCCGCCGGGCGCATGCCGCACCTGTATTTCGAAGCCTCGGCCGTGGTGATTGCCTTGGTCCTGCTCGGCAAATACCTGGAAAGCCGCGCCAAGCGCCAGACCGCCAGCGCCATTCGCGCCCTCGAAGCCTTGCGCCCGGAGCGGGCGATTCAGGTGATCGACGGTCGCGAACAAGACGTCGCCATCAGTGCCCTGCGCCTCAATGACCTGGTCATGGTCAAACCCGGCGAACGCTTCCCGGTGGACGGCGAAGTGGTCGACGGCCAGAGCCACGCCGACGAAGCGCTGATCAGCGGCGAAAGCCTGCCGGTGCCCAAGCAACCCGGCGACAAGGTCACCGGTGGCGCGATCAACGGTGAAGGGCGCTTGTTGGTGCGCACCCAGGCCTTGGGCGCGGAAACCGTGTTGGCACGCATCATTCGTCTGGTCGAAGACGCCCAGGCCGCCAAGGCGCCGATCCAGAAACTGGTGGATAAAGTCAGCCAGGTGTTCGTGCCCACCGTCCTGCTGATCGCGCTGGCGACATTCATCGGCTGGTGGCTGTACGGCGCGCCGATTGAAACAGCCCTGATCAATGCCGTCGCGGTGCTGGTGATTGCCTGCCCCTGTGCCCTGGGACTGGCCACACCAACAGCCATCATGGCCGGGACCGGCGTGGCCGCACGCTACGGGATACTGATCAAGGACGCCGAAGCGCTGGAACGTGCGCATGAAGTCAGTGCGGTGGTGTTCGACAAGACCGGCACGCTGACTTCGGGCACACCGCGGATCGCGCATTTGACCGCCATCGACGGTGACGAATCCGCCCTGCTGCAAATGGCCGGCGCGCTGCAACGGGGTAGCGAACACCCGCTGGCCAAGGCCGTGCTGGACGCTTGCGCCGAACGCGGTTTGAACTTGGCGGATGTCAGTGACAGTCAATCGCTGACAGGGCGAGGCATCGCCGGCACGCTGGAGGGTCGTCGACTGGCATTGGGCAATCGTCGTCTATTGGAAGAAAGTGGTTTAAACGCAGGATCATTGGCTGACTCGGCAACCGCCTGGGAAACCGAAGGCCGGACGCTGTCCTGGCTGATCGAACAAAGCCCCGAATCGAAAGTGCTCGGCCTCTTCGCCTTTGGCGACACGCTCAAACCAGGCGCCCTGCAGGCGGTGCAACAACTCAGCGCAAGGAACATCAGCAGCCACCTGCTCACCGGTGACAATCGCGGCAGTGCCAACGTTGTCGCCCAGGCGCTGGGCATCAATGACGTCCACGCCGAAGTGCTGCCCGCCGACAAAGCGGCCACCGTCGCCACCCTGAAACAAACCGGCGTGGTCGCAATGGTCGGCGATGGCATCAACGACGCCCCGGCCCTGGCGGCCGCGGATATCGGCATCGCCATGGGCGGCGGCACTGACGTGGCCATGCACGCGGCCGGGATTACTTTGATGCGCGGTGACCCTCGGCTAGTGCCGGCGGCGCTGGAGATCAGCCGCAAGACCTACACGAAGATCCGGCAGAACCTGTTCTGGGCCTTCGTCTATAACCTGATCGGCATTCCGCTGGCGGCGTTCGGCTTCCTCAACCCGGTGCTGGCCGGTGCGGCCATGGCATTGTCGAGCGTCAGCGTGGTGAGCAATGCGTTACTGTTGAAAACCTGGAAGCCCAAGGACCTGGAGGACAATCGATGAACATCGGTCAAGCAGCCCGCCAAAGCGGCCTGAGCGCGAAGATGATTCGTTACTACGAGTCCATCGGCCTGCTCAAGGCCGCCCATCGTACCGAGAGCGGCTACCGCGTTTACGGTGACGACGACCTGCACACCCTGGCCTTCATCAAGCGTTCCCGGGACCTGGGGTTTTCGCTGGAAGAGGTCGGCAAGTTACTGACCCTCTGGCAGGACCGCCAAAGAGCCAGCGCCGATGTGAAGGCCCTGGCCCGTCAGCACATCGACGAACTGAACCAGAAGATTCGCGAACTCGGCCAACTGCGCGATACCCTGCAAGACCTGGTTGAGCACTGCCAGGGCGACCATCGTCCCGACTGCCCGATCCTCAAGAATCTCGCGTCGGGCTGCTGCGCCGAACCAGTTCGTCCCTGATCGCCAGCCCCTTCACCACCAACAACGTGGTGAGCGGAATGCCGTGGAACAGCAGCACCACGGCCCCCGGCGTCCACCATGAGTAAAACGGCGCGGCGATCAGCATGCCGACGCCGAACCCGGTCATTTGCAGCAGGGTCAGTAAGCTGAAAATCGGCAGACGCAGGCTGTCCGGTTCACGCTGCAGGCGCGACATCAGCCCCACCTCAGAGAAACCGTCGCCCAACCCCGCGGGCAGGGAAAACAGGAGCAAGCCGTACAGGGTCGGCTGCTGAAACATCAGGATGAAGCCGCAGGACATCAGCAACACCCCGAGAAAAAATCGCCGCTCCAGGTGGGCGTTGTCCGAGCCTTTCAGGCGACTGGCAATGCGCGCACCGATGAATTTCCCAAAGGCCCATACCGCCAGCATCAGTCCCAGCGTGGTGCTGGCCGATTCTGGGGTCAGCAGTTTGGAAACAATCGGCAACCCCACGTTATGTGCAGCGCTGCCCAAGGTGTCGGCCATGGTGACGGCGAGCATCGCGGCCACCACCGGTGCATTGCGCAGCCCTTGGCGCAGGGCCGACCATTCACCCCGCTCATGGGTCGATCCATCACTGGTCACCGGGATGGAAAAGCGCAGTGGCAAGATGAATAACGCGGCCAACAGATACGTCACCACGTTCAGCGCAAACACCGTTTCAAACCCAAACGCCGCCACCAAAAGCCCCGCCACCAGACTGCCGCCGACCATCGCGGCCGAGGAGGCAGAGGTGATCCAGGCATTGGTCTTGAGCAGGTGTTCGCCATCGATCAAGTGCGGCAGCTGACTGTTCAGGCCGATGGCAAACATCGAGTTACCCAAACCCAGGCCGAATGCGATGACAGGGAGCAACAGCGCCTGTTGATCAACCGGCAGCACCAGCAATAAGCCAAGCAAACCTGCGCGCAACAGGTCGAAGGCGATCAACGGCATGCGCCCGACCCAGCGGCGATAAAACGCGGTGCTGATGAGGCTGGCGAAAATCCCCCCGCCCACACGACTGGCGAGGAAGATGCCGACACTCATGGCGCTGTTGCTGAGCAGGTAAACGTAGGTGGCCAGGGCGACCATGTTGAGAAAGGCGCCGAAATCCGAAATCAGACGGGCGGCAATGATCAGTCGGGCGTTGCGGGTGGAGGTGTTCACATTCAGTCCTTGAGTGTGGGGAGTATGGCTGTTGTGGATTGTCTGGTCTGACGCCATCGCGGGCAAGCCACGCTCCCACAGGTTTTGTGTCGACCATGGCGTTCGGGACCGACACTAAACTTGTGGGAGATTCTATGTTGCAGGGGAACCCTGCAGCCTTAAATTTGGCTGGTATTCGCTCTGGTTTTTCATGAGAGCGAATGCCACCCGGCATAGCTTGCGGGCGAGGATCACCAGGGCTTGGGTTTTTGCCAAGCCTCTGACGAGATAGGACTCATAGTACGGTTTCCAGGTGGCAGACCGACAAGCCGCCATCGCCGCGTTGTGAGCCAGGCGCCGCAGCTCCGTATCGCCTTTTTTGGACAGGTGGCGAGGGCTGTTCTTCTTGCCTGAATCCTTTGCTCGCAAGTCCATCCCCAAAAAAGCAATGAATGCATCGCCGTTGGCGAAGTGACCGCGCATGAATGCGGTCGCCAAGCCCATAGCCGTAAGCTCACCGATCCCCTCAATGGCTTTGCAGCGCTTGATGTTTTCGGTGATGCCTGCCTTTTTGCTGACTTTGTGCAGTAATTTCTGGATGGCTTGCTCCGCTTGTTTGAAGGACTTCAATTGCCGGGCCAATTCATCCTTCAGAAGCGGTTCACCTGACCAACTCAGCGTCATGCCCACACGCACATTGATAAGCTCTGCGCGTCTATGAAGCAGACTTTTCAACACCTTGTAGGCCTGCGGAGGTGGACTCCAGAGGCGCAGTCGATCCTGCTCGCTAGACAGGTAACGCGCGAGCAGGCGCGCATCACAAGGGTCGGTTTTCGCCCGTTGGCCAATGCTTTCGCGGTAGTGGCTCAGACGATAAGCATCCACAACGTAAACCCGGTGTCCCATTTCATGGGCCAGTTCGACCGTGTCCAAGTGGTAAATGCTGGTGGCTTCCAAAGCAATTGAGCTTTGCGCAGGCAGAGCTTTGAGCCAACGCCCAAGAGTCTCTCGGTCGTTGTTGATGTGTTGAGTGGTTTGCATGTCTTCGCGGTAAGCGACGATTTCGGCCTTGGCTACATCGATACCGATTACCGTTGGCGAGGTAAGGATTGTCATGACGAATCCTCGGAGCTAGGGTTTAAGGGCTTGTCGGGGTTTACCCTTGCGCTGGCTTGCCTCTATCGTCGGTTTTACCGATGAATTCCTTATCGGCGCTTCGGGTAGAAGGGGCGGGACGAGAAGTCTCCCACGGTCCGTACTGGCTAGAGTCGGAATCGAGCTTTTAGTCCCGCCCACCCCTTCAAGTCTAAACATACAAGCGTGGCTTGCCCGCGATTGAGGCGACGCGGTTACAACAAATGGCACCCACAAAAAACCCGGCCGAAGCCGGGTTTTTGTTTAGCGCATCACTGCATCCAGGGCGGAGGCGGTTCTTCGGCTTTACTCGGTGGCGCATCGTCAGCAGCGCGGATCGCTTGCTTGCGCTCTTCGTCCAGCCGTGCGGCCTCGATTTCGCGCATGATCCCGCCCACGTCGGCCAGTTCTTCCGGCTCGTCGAACTCGCCGGTCAGGACACTGGCCGGGTGCAAGGTGCCAGCTTCGTACAACGCCCACATTTCCTTGGCGTACTTGGTCTTTTTCAACTCCGGCGCAAAACGTCCGAAGTAGGACGCCATGTTGCCAACATCCCGCTCCAGCATGTTGAACGCATGGTTGTTACCCGCAGCGTCCACCGCCTGAGGCAGGTCGATGATGACCGGGCCGTCCGGGGTCAACAGCACATTGAACTCGGACAGGTCACCGTGCACCAGACCGGTACACAACATCAGCACGATCTGCGAAATCAGGAACGCGTGATATTCACGGGCCTGGTCCGGCTCCAGCACCACATCGTTCAGACGCGGCGCGGCATCACCGTATTCATCGGCCACCAGTTCCATGAGCAGTACGCCTTCGAGGAAGTCATACGGCTTGGGCACCCGTACACCGGCACCGGCCAGTCGGAACAAAGCCGCCACTTCGGCGTTCTGCCAGGCATCTTCGGTTTCTTTCTTGCCGAACTTGGAGCCCTTGGCCATCGCCCGAGCCTGACGGCTGTTGCGCACCTTGCGGCCTTCCTGGTACTCGGCCGCCTGACGGAAACTGCGTTTATTCGCCTCCTTGTAGACCTTCGCGCAACGTAACTCGTTGCCGCAGCGCACCACATAAACAGCTGCTTCTTTACCACTCATGAGTGGGCGCAGCACCTCGTCGACCAGACCGTCCTCGATCAGGGGTTCAATGCGTTTTGGAGTCTTCATCAGCTTTTATTGTGGGTCCTTTATTACCAAACACGCGAAAGTCATTCGTTATACGGCAATCCACCCGTTCGGGGGAGGGGTTGCCGACCTATGAACGTCGTGAAGCACACAATGTGCCGGATTAATCGCTCATCCATCACCGGTCGTCAATGACCGGCCGAGATCATAGCTGAGCCAGCGAACTTTGTTGGCGAAGGGATTTGAAGGCATTTGCGACAGAAGCTGACATCTTGCGCAAACCCCTGCGTAGGATTTTTCCAATATGGACTCAATTTCTCCCATCAGCAGCCGAAGTCCTCAGGACAAAGGAATTTGTCCGACAATCGTTCTGATAGAAAAACGACGACGCTTCAGGGACCGAAGTACACCAACAACGTTTTCGGCTACCAATATTCCGCGAGTCATCTGCACTGCGTGGGCCTACAAGAAAATCTGGAGCGCGGATGAACATCAAACAGAAGTTGACCTGGGCGTTTGCAATCATCGCCTGCGTGCCCGTGGTGCTGGTCGCCACCCTGGTTGTGATGAACTTGCGCAGTGATGCCAAGGACAGTTTTGTCGATGGCAGTGGCCGTGAGATTCGTCAGGTCAGCAACGCCATGCAATTGTTTTTCGACGGCATCAGCCAGAACGTCGACTACCTGGCCAAACAGCCCCTGATCAAGGACTCCGACGACAGCCTCAAGACCTACATGAGCGCCAACGCCGAGAGCATTCCCCAGGGTGAAGCAGACAAAAAAGTCTTCAGCCTCCTCCAGGACCTGGGCAACAGCCATCCGTCCTACGCCTATGCCATTCTCGGCACTGCGGCCGGCGGTTATGTGTCCTGGCCGGACGATGCGAAGTTGAACAACTACGATCCACGCCAGCGTCCGTGGTACAAAGCGGCCCAGGCCAAACCGGGCAAGCCGTTTCGCACCGAGGCCTATTACTGGGCACAGGACGACGCGACTTACGTCAGTACCGTGCGCACCATCGACAACAAGTTGGGCACTAACGGCGGCGTGGTCAGCATCGACGTGACGCTCAAGCAGCTCACCGAAATCGTCAAGCAGATCAAGCTGGGTGAAACCGGCTACCTGATGCTGCTGGAAAACACCGGCATGGTCCTGGTGGACCCGAAACAACCAGAGCACAACTTCAAGCCACTGAGCAGCCTCGGCGAGGGTTACGCGCAACTGGCCAAGGCCGGCAAAGGCCTGGTGGAAGTCGAGCTGAACGGCGAACGCTACATGGCCAACGTCTGGCCGTCGGAGCAACTGGGCTGGACCTTCATCGGCCTGATCAAGCAAAACGACGTGATGAGCTCGGCCACCCAACTGACCTGGCTGATCGCAATCATCGCCGCCGTGCTGGCCGTGTTCTTCGCCATCCTCGGTGCCAGCTTCGCCAGCGTTATCGTGCGCCCGATCCGCAGCGTGGCCAGCGGTCTGGAAGGCATCGCCCAAGGCGAAGGCGACCTGACCAAAAACCTGGAAATCCGTGGCAGCGACGAAACCGCGCAACTGGCCAGTTGGTTCAACCAGTTTTTGACGGCGATTCGCAACCTGATTCAAAGCATCGGCGGCGCGGCGACGAAAATTCTCGCCACCTCCAAAAGCTCGACCCAAGTTTCCAGCGACATGGCCGAAGCCGCCGGGCGCCAGCGTGAAGCCGTGGACATGGTGTCCACGGCGTTCCACGAAATGGTCGCCACCGCGAACGAAGTCGCGCGCTCCTGCAGCCAGGCGGCGGAGTCGGCCGACAGTGGCCAGCGTCAGGCCCGTGAAGGTCAGCAGCAGATTGATGCGGCGGTGAGCAGCGTTGATCGCTTGAGCCAGGAAATCGAACAGTCGGCGCAATCGATGCAACAGCTGGAACGCGACAGCAACGATATCCAGTCGATCCTGGGGACCATTCGCTCGATCGCCGAGCAGACCAACCTGCTGGCGCTGAACGCGGCCATCGAAGCGGCACGGGCCGGCGAGCAAGGTCGCGGGTTCGCGGTCGTGGCTGACGAAGTACGGGCGCTGGCCAAACGCACGGCGGACTCCACGGCGGAAATCGACGGGCTGCTCGGCAACCTCGCCAAGCGCACCAGCCAGGTGACCCAACAGATGCACGCCAGCCTGGAAGTGTCGCAACAGTCGGTGAGCCGAATCGGCGAAGCGCGTAACAGCTTCGGGCAGATTCGCGAGTCGGTGGACGTGATCCGTGACATGAACACGCAGATTGCGACAGCCGCCGAAGAACAGCATCACGTGGCCGAAGACATCAACCGCCACATCAGCCAGATTCATGGGGATGCGCAATTGGTCGCGGAACTGGCGAACTCCGCGCGCCTGGATTCGCAGAGCCTGGCCGGGCTTTCGAATGAGCTGGACGGGTTGGTTCGACGGTTCAGAACCTGATCCCCGGCACACCATAGAACCAGTGACTTGATCGTTCCCACGCTCCGCGTGGGAATGAATCCCGGGACGCTCCGCGTCCCACCCAAAGCAGACGCGGAGCGTCCGTTGAGGCATTCCCACGCAGAGCGTGGGTACGATCAATCATTGTCTGAAGAGTTCGCCGGGGGTAAACCCGAACAGGCTTTTGAAGGCGGCAATGAACGCCGAAGTCGAGTCATACCCACATGCCAGTGCGGTGTTGGTCACGCTGTCGCCCTCCTCCAGCAGACTCAATGACGACAGCAGTCGCATCCGCTGTCGCCAGCCGCGAAAGCTCAACCCGGTCTCGCGCTGAAACAGGCGCATCAGGGTTTTTTCCGACAGGCCCAAGCGCTCCGCCCAGGCCTGCAATGTCACGTTTTGCTCAGGGCTTTCAATCAGTTCGTTGCACAATCCCAGCAACCGTTCATGCCGGGGCAACGGCAGGGAAAACCCCACCTCGGGCAAACTCGCCAACTGATCGAGCAACACGCTCACCAGCCGCGCTTCCTGGCTGTCGCCCTGTGGATACTCCACCGCCAGCAGGCAAAAACTCTTGATCAGTTCCCGCGCCAGCGGCGTAACTTCCAGCACCCGGCAACGTCCATCCGCCCACGCACAATCCTCGCGGCGCACATACAAACTGCGCATTTCAGCGCGCATCGAGGTAACGACCTGATGCTCAAGGTCCGCCGGAATCCAGATGCCCCACTGCGGTGGCGCAAAAAAACTGCCCTCGGCGGTATGCACCCCGAGCACGCCACTGATCGCGTAGGAAAACTGCACCCAATCGTGACGATGCGGCGGCGTCCATGAACCGGCATTCAGGCTTTCTACCCGGGCAAACAGCGGACGGGGCAGAGCCGTCAGCGTCGGTATCGTCCGTTCGAGGGAAATTTGTCCGTTAGTCGGCATCAACTAGCCTTATATCGCAAGAGGGTTGATGGAGCCGACGTTAGGCCAAGTAGCAGAGCCATACAAATCTATTTGATGCCGAGATTCCCTGTAGGAGTTCTTCAGCGCTCGATAATCGCGGTGACGCCTTGACCGCCAGCCGCACAGATCGAGATCAGGCCTCGGCCCTTAACGGCCGCGTCCAGCAACTTCGCCAGATTGGCGACGATACGCCCGCCGGTGGCTGCAAACGGATGCCCGGCCGCCAGTGAACTGCCTTTGACGTTGAGGCGGCTGCGGTCGATGGAGCCCAACGGCGCATCAAGCCCCAAGCGGGTTTTGCAATATTGCGGATCTTCCCAGGCCTTCAGCGTGCAGAGCACCTGTGCGGCGAAGGCTTCGTGGATTTCGTAGTAATCGAAGTCTTGCAAGGTCAGGCCATTGCGCGCCAGCAAACGTGGCACCGCGTACACCGGCGCCATCAACAGGCCTTCGGCACCGTTGACGAAATCCACCGCCGCTGCTTCCCCATCACGCAGATAAGCAAGGATCGGCAAGCCACGCGCCCTGGCCCATTCTTCACTGCCCAACAGCACCAGCGAGGCACCGTCGGTGAGTGGCGTCGAGTTGCCGGCGGTCATCGTGCCCTTGGCGCTTTTCTCGAAGGCCGGTTTCAGCTTGGCGAGTTGTTCCAGGGTCAGGTCCAGACGCAAGTTGTTGTCGCGGGTCAGACCGAGGAACGGCGTCATCAGGTCGTTGTGCCAGCCCTCGGCGTAGGCGGCGGTCAGGTTGCGGTGGCTTTGCAGCGCCAGTTGATCCTGTTCTTCGCGGGGGATGTTCCAGGTCTGCGCCATCAGCTCGCAATGTTGCCCCATGGACAAACCGGTGCGGGGTTCGCCATTGCGCGGGAACTCGGGAATGAGATGCCGGGGCCGCAATTGCAGGAATGTTTTCAGTTTGTCGGCGGTGGTCTTGGCGCGATTGGCTTGCAGCAGGATCCGGCGCAGGCCTTCACTGACACTGATTGGCGCATCCGAGGTGGTATCGACGCCGCCGGCAATGCCGCAATCGATCTGCCCCAGGGCGATCTTGTTCGCCACCAGCAACGCCGCTTCCAGCCCGGTACCGCACGCTTGCTGGATATCGTAGGCCGGTGTTTCGGGCGACAGCCGCGAACCGAGCACGCACTCGCGGGTCAGGTTCATGTCCCGCGACAGTTTGAGCACGGCCCCCGCGACCACTTCGCCCATGCGCAGGCCGTGCAGGTTGAAGCGTTCGATCAAGCCTTCGAGCGCTGCGGTGAGCATCGCCTGGTTACTGGCAGTGGCATACGCCCCGTTGGAGCGAGCGAAAGGAATTCGGTTACCGCCGATAATCGCGACGCGGCGCAGCTGAGTCATGAAAAGCTCCTTGTGAAATATTCGAACATCAAACCTGAACCCACAGGCTCTGCATTCCCCCGCAAGTCCTGCAGAACCCAGGTTCAACTACTCTGCAATGTTCAAGCGTAGGCCTTATCTCGTGGATCGAACGACTGATTACCAATCGTGGTCCACACTTCGAACCCCAGCCGCCGGAGCACGTTCCATGTCTGACCGTTATATCGACTTCGCCAATTCGTCCATCGGCCATCGCCTGGTCGGGGCCTTGGGTCTGCCGTCGCCGGTACGCCTGGAGCGCTGGCAGGCCGGCCGATTGCGGCCGGTCGAAGGGGCGTTGTTGATCGGCGGCGGTCCGCTGGCGGAGAAGGTCGGCGCGCTCGCCAATCGCCTGACCGACGCGATTTACAGCTACGGCACCGAGCCCTCGCTGGCCACCGCGTGGATTCCCGGTCACGGCCCGAAACTCAAAGCGGTGGTCTTCGACGCCAGTCATCTGGTGCAGACCGATCAACTCAAACAGTTGCGCGAGTTCTTCCAGCCCTTGATGAAAAACCTCGACCACAGCGCGCACCTGGTCATTCTGGGGCGCGCGCCTGAGACCTTGAACGACCCGTTTGCCGCCAGCGCCCAGCGTGCCCTGGAAGGGTTCAGCCGTTCGCTGGCCAAGGAACTGCGCAGCGGTGGCACGTTGCAGTTGATCTATGTCGGTGAAGGCGCCGAGGAACAACTGGAAGGTCCGTTGCGGTTTTTCCTTTCGCCCAAAAGCGCGTTTGTGTCCGGGCAAGTGATTCGGTTGAAAGCCTGCGACACGCCCGTTCAGGACTGGACGCGGCCGCTGGCAGGGCGCAAGGCGTTGGTGACCGGCGCGGCGCGCGGCATCGGCGCGTCCATCGCCGAAACCCTGGCCCGCGATGGCGCCGAGGTGATTCTGCTGGACGTGCCACCGGCCAAAACCGATCTCGAGGCGCTCGCCGCACGGCTTGCCGGGCGCAGCATCACCCTGGATATTTGCGCCGAAGACGCTGCCGCGCAGTTGATCGAACACTTGCCCGACGGGGTCGACATCGTGGTGCACAACGCCGGTATCACCCGGGACAAAACCCTGGCCAACATGACGCCGGAATTCTGGGACGCGGTGTTGGCCGTCAACCTCAATGCGCCGCAGATGCTGACCAAGGCCCTGCTCGACAGCGCCACCCTGCACGACAACGGTCGCGTGATTTTGCTGGCCTCCATCAGTGGCATCGCCGGCAATCGCGGGCAAACCAATTACGCTGCCAGCAAAGCCGGGCTGATCGGCCTGGCTCAAGCCTGGGCGCCGTTGCTGGGTCAACGCGGCATCAGCATCAATGCCGTGGCGCCAGGATTTATTGAAACGCAAATGACCGCGCACATTCCATTCGGCTTGCGCGAAGCCGGCCGACGCATGAGTTCACTCGGCCAGGGCGGCTTGCCGCAGGACGTCGCCGAAGCCGTGGCATGGTTGGCGCAACCGGGGACGGGTGCGTTTACCGGGCAAGCACTGCGGGTCTGTGGACAAAGTGTTTTGGGGGCCTAGTGATGATGACCGATTGGCACACGCTCAACCGTGAACCGAGCCTGCCGGCGTTGTACGTGCGAGCGGCGACGCGACGCAAGATTACCGGCACCACGTTGCCTCCCACGGGCTTGCACTGTTGGGTCGAGGTCGACCACAAACGCCTGGCGGCTTATCGCAAGGTCTGCGGGTTTGCCGACAACGGGTTGCTGCCGCCGACCTATCCGCACATCCTCGCGTTTGCCTTGCAGATGCAATTGCTCACCGCCAAGGAATTCCCGTTCCCCCTGTTGGGGTTGATTCACCTGAGCAACCGCATTCGCGTCTTGCGTCCCTTGGGCGGGGTGAGTCGTGTACGCGTCAGCGTGCAGGTGCAGAATCTGCAACCGCATGCCAAGGGTGCGACGTTCGACCTGGTGACCTCGCTGAACGATCAATTGGGGCCGCTCTGGGAAGCGCAGAGCCAGATGCTGTGCCGGGGCGTCACACTTGACGGTGATCCGATCGAAGACGTTTTGGCCCCAAGCCTGGAGATGATCGAAGTGAGCCGCTGGCAAGCGCCCGCCGACATTGGTCGCCAGTACGCCAAGGTGTCCGGCGATTACAACCCGATTCACCTGAGTGCCTTCAGCGCCAGGATGTTTGGTTTTCCCGCGGCGATCGCCCACGGGTTGTGGAACAAGGCACGTACCTTGGCGGCGCTGGCCGATCACCTGCCGACGGCGAATATCGAGATTGCCGTGCAGTTTCGCAAACCGGTGCGCTTGCCCAGTGAAGTGACATTGCTGGCGAGCGTGGCGGGGAGCAGTGGTGATTTTCAGCTGGTCGGTGCCGGGGATCTTGAGCACATGGTCGGACATTGGCGGCCGGTGGCCTGATGGTTTGGCAACGCAAAAACCGGAGTCGAAAAAAAACCGCTGATGCGTTCACGTCAGCGGTTTTTTATTGACTGGCAACTCGCCAGTTAACATCAGACATCCCATGCAGTGTCAGTGGGTCAATTTGGGTGGGTAGTTGGCCAGGATGCGTACGACGGTTTCATGAATCGCATTGCTGCGATCGGTCGGGTTCGGCGAGCCGCTGAGCAGTTGCTCGTCACTGCCACGCCACACCAGTTTGCCGTCCTTGCCGTCGAGCAGATCGATCTGGATGGTCGCCACTTTGTAGCTGACGTTGCGGGTTTCGTTGTACATCGGCGCGCCCCAGTAACCGTTCCAAGGGTTGCCATAACCGCCGCCATAATTGGTGGTCACTTGTTGCTGGCGCTCTTCGACGATCAAGTAAGTCTGCACACTCAAGTCACCCTTGGTGCCGGCAGCGGCCGGACGCAAGCCTCGCTGGTCCAGTTGATCGGCAACGGATTGGCGGATGCGTTGCTCGGTCAGATCACTCTTGATCCGCGGATCATCGGGACGGTACTGCAGAGCGGGTTCTTTCCAGCTCCAACTGCGGTAGGCGGCAAAATCACGGCTGGCGTCAAAGTCATGATTGACCTGGTTGGCGGCGCAGGCACTGAGCAGCGCGGCCATAGCCAGTACAACGAGACGGCGGAACATGATGGTTCTCCGGTTGAAGGCATAACTCTGCGAAATGCTTCTTATCTACAGAAGCTAACTAGGAGGATACGCCGACATTGCCTTTTCTACAGCCTTTCGCAGGGCATCGGCTTGCTCGCTCTGGCTGCCGTTATGGCCCGTTTCGGCGCTGGCACTCCACACCGGTTGACCGGTGCCCGCATCGAACATGTCTACCTGCACCACCAAGACTTGTTCCTGATAGGTACGGATGATCGGCACGCTGCCGTACATCCCGTAACCGTTACCGTAGTGGTTGTACCCGCCATAACCGCCGCCGTAATAACCGTAGTCGTCCTGAACCTGACGCAAGCGGGTTTCCAGGTGCAAGTTGGCGCTGACAAACAGGTCGGCTGGACGGTTATCGTGCAACGGTCGCAGGCCGCGCTGATCCAGGGCATTGCTGACCACTTCGGCCACCTGCGCCGAGTCAGCCCAAGTGGTACCCGGCGGCAGTTGACCATCGAGCCAGGCCCAACTGCGATAACGCCCGTAGTCACGGGGTGGCGCGGGGTAGGCGCTGCGATCGAAGGTGTTGGCCGCGCCGGGTGGCGCCGGCGGGATAGGGTTGGACGATGCCACATACGGATTGCTGCCCTGACAGGCCGCCAGCCCGAGACAGATCACCAGCAACCCTGAACGACTTTTCATTTCGTGCTCCGATCAGACCGGTCGACAGATCCAGTGCAAATAGCGCCCAAGCCCGGCAAAGCTTGGGTGACGTCGATGGGCCAGTTCCATTTCGAGCAAGTCCACCAGCTCGGCGCGGGCCTGGAATTCCACAGGCATATAGTCGTGAAAAACCCGCACTCCACTCTGGGTTTCGACCTGCCACAGGCCTTCAAGTTGCGCCGCCAGTTCGCGTGGATCAAGGGGCTGTTGCGGGGTCAGGCTCTGCTTCTCGCCTGCCATGTCGTTCTTGCGCATCTTGCGAAAGTGGCCCTTGAGCAGGTTGCGGTAAATCAGCGCATCGCGGTTATAGAAGGCCAGGGACAACCAGCCACCGGGCTTGGTCAATTGATGCAGCACCGGCAGAATCGCGTGAGGCTCCGCCAGCCATTCGAGCACGGCATGGCACAGCACCAGGTCGTAGGGTTCGGTGAGCTGACCGAGCAGATCCTGCCACGGCGCCTGAATGAACGTTGCGCTCTGCCCGGCCTCGGCAAAGCGCTGGCGCGCCCCTTCGAGCATCGGCTCGGCGGGCTCGGCCAGCGTGACGTCATGGCCGCGCTCGGCCAGCCACAACGACATGTGGCCCAGACCGGCGCCGATGTCGAGTACGCGCAATGGTCGGTCCGGCAGGGTTTCGGCCAGGTCGGCCTGAAGCACCGCCAGGCGGATCGCGCCTTTGGCTCCGCCGTAGATTTTTTCGGCGAAGCGGGTCGCCAGTTGATCGAAATGACGATCGCTCATCAGCTGAACCTCTTTTCGCTGTCTGCGAGTTTGCTGCGCACGACTTCATTCATGTCCAGTCCCAACTCGCTGCACAGCAGCAATAGATAGAGCACGATATCGCCGACTTCCTGCCCGGCATGGGCGAGTTTGTCGGCCGGCAACTGACGTGACTG
The DNA here is from genome assembly GCF_024748695.1 of Pseudomonas sp. B21-040. Classification (NCBI taxonomy): domain Bacteria; kingdom Pseudomonadati; phylum Pseudomonadota; class Gammaproteobacteria; order Pseudomonadales; family Pseudomonadaceae; genus Pseudomonas; species Pseudomonas sp. B21-040. The sequence continues at coordinate 705,263 of NZ_CP087176.1, read as the reverse complement.
GTCTTCGGTCAACCACTGGAAAATCTCCACCAGCTCGGACATTTCCACACTGGCGGCCATGGCCAGGTTTTTCGGGCTGTGAAATGGCCGCCAGTCGTTGCGGTCACGGATGGCGTGCAGGCGTTCGGTCAGTTCAACAAGGTTCATCGGGCTCTCCTGAAGGCGTATAGCTTCGGGGGGATGCTGCGTGAAGGCAAGCGGCAAGCACCGCAAAACCACTATGCTTGCAGGGAACTCGCCACCGCGATCAATGGCCCAAGGCTCAACCACTTTCATCAGGACGTTAACGACATGCAGGTAGAAGGTTTTTTCGACTGGCTTGGCCAGGCGCTCGGTTCGGTCATCCGCTTTATCGTTGACGGCCTCAGTGGCTTGTTCAATCTGTTGAGCCACGCCGGCGCAAACTTTGTCGAGGGCTTGTCCCGCACGCTTGGGATGGATACGTCGATCATCAGCATCGTGGCGCTGATTGTGGGGTTGATGTTGTTGTGGTCGGCAATTCGGGCGTTTATGAATGCGTCGGTCATCATGGGGATTATCTGGTTACTGCTGGGGCTTTGGTTGTTGAGCTGGATCATTCACTAACCCCACCTGTTGCTGATCGTTCCCACGCAGAGCGAGGGAACGATCATCACCAACTGTCGCTACAATGCCGGCTTCGCCAAGGAGCCTGCATGTCCAACCTGATTACCGACTGGCGCGACCGCCCGACCCATCGTCGGGTCTGGGCGCTGGCTGCGCCGATGATCCTGTCGAATATTTCCGTACCGCTGGTGGCATTGGTCGACAGTACGGTCATCGGCCACCTGCCCCACGCTCATCAGCTGGGCGCCGTCGCGGTCGGGGCCAGCTTGTATACCTTCCTGGCCTGGGCCATGGGTTTTCTGCGCATGGGCTCAACCGGCTTCGCGGCGCAGGCCGCCGGACGCGGGGATGGTGCGGCTTTGCGGCAGATTTTGCTGCAAGGCCTGTTGTTGGCCTTGGGCCTGTCGATTGTGCTGGGTGCTGCGGGCGTTCCTTTGAGCAGCGTCGCGCTGCACTTCATGCAGCCGTCGGCAGAACTGGATCAACTGACCCGCGAATTTTTCCACACACGTTTGTTCGGCCTGCCGGCGGCACTGGCCAGTTATGCCTTGGTGGGCTGGTTTCTGGGCACCCAGAATGCCCGGGCACCGCTGGCGATTCTGCTGAGCACCAACCTGGTGAACATCGCACTGAACCTGTGGTTTGTCCTCGGTCTGGAATGGGGGGTGGTCGGTGCGGCGCGGGCCTCGGTGATTGCCGAATGGACCGGTGCGCTGATCGGCCTGCTGCTGACGCGCAAAGCCTTGCGTGCCTACCCCGGTCACATCGTTTGGGCCGCGCTGGCGCTGTGGCAGAGTTGGCGGCCATTGCTGGCGGTCAATCGCGACATTTTCATCCGTAGCCTGGCGCTGCAATCAGTGTTTTTCCTGATCACCGTGCAGGGTGCTCGCCTCGGCGATGCCACCGTTGCCGCAAACGCGCTGCTGCTTAACGGCTTGCTGCTGACGGCGCACGCACTGGACGGTTTGGCGCATGCCGTTGAAGCCCTGTGCGGGCACGCCATCGGGGCGCGTGATCGAGAGGCATTGCGGCGTTCATTGGTGGTCGCTTGCGGTTGGTCATTGCTGGCGAGCCTGGGCTTTGCCGTGCTGTTTGCATTCGCCGGGCATTTGTTTATCCAGATGCAGACCGACATTCAGAGTGTGCGCGACACCGCCTTCATCTACCTGCCCTACCTCGCCGCGCTGCCGTTGATCGCGGTGTGGAGCTACTTGCTCGACGGGCTGTTCATCGGCGCCACTCGCGCCCGGGAAATGCGCAACGGCATGCTGTTGACCGTGATCCTGCTGCTGCCCTTCGCCTGGGCCCTGCAAGGCTTGGGCAACCATGGGCTGTGGATCACCTTTTTGCTGTTCATGTTATTACGCAGCCTGACCCTGGGTACTTTTGCCTGGTACTTGCGCAAGAACGATGGCTGGTTCACCGGATGATAGGGGCCGGGGCTTCAGGGTTGATCGCCCTGCCACAGATTGCGCAGTCTATCGAGACGTTCCTGCTGAGTGATCCCCGGCAGCGGCAGTTCAGGTACAGCGCCGGGGTATTGCAAGCGTAACCATAACCATCCATCGAGCACCGGCCGCTCGCTGAAACCCAGCGCCAACCCCTCCAGCAGTTGGGACCACAGGTCGGTGTAATCGCTCCCGGTGGATTGGCTCCAGCGCCAGGCGTGCTGTTCCAGCAGGCAGGTTTGCAATGAGTCACGCTGACGTGCACTGAGGGCTTCCTCTATGCCCAGCGGCTCGACGGCAAGCCCCGGATTGAACAACTGCTGCCAGCCCTGACAGCCAATTGCCCGGTCAGCCCAGGTTCCACCGAACCAGCGTAACCGGCTGATCGGACCGAGCCAGCGACTCAACTCCCGGGCATCGCACGCATCGAAAAAATAGCTGGCCGTCTGGGGGTTGTAGTAGCTCAGCAAGGCGCGGTGATGCAGGCCAACGGTGACGGTGAGCATGCGTTGCAAATGTTCGAGCAACAGCAACGGTGACGCGTCACTGGCCAGCCACAACCCGTTCCAGAGGTGGGGTTCACGCTGACAACGTTCGGTCAGTGCCGAGTGTCCCTTGAGGTCGATCAACACCGGGCCGTGCTCCCTCAACGGCTGCCATTCGCAGTGGTTGAACAGCCAGAACTGCCGGACCTGGGCAAACTGCTCCCGCAGCGCCTCTGCGGCCCCGGGCTCGCCCGGCACATCGAGCAACAGCCATTGCGGGGTGACGTCGGGAGCCTGGACGGCAATCATGCCGCACCGCTCCGGCCAAGCTGTGTCGCGGCCCGGCACGTGCAAAGGGTTTGCGTGCAATGAATAAAACTGCCCCCGCCGGGCAACAGGCACAGCAACACCAACGGTTCACTGGACCGCAACAAACGCAACAATCCATCGGCCGACACCGCGTCATCGACCACCGCAGTGGGTTGTCGCTCGGCCGGGACCGGGGCGGCGGAAGGACCGGGGAGAAACCCGGTAATCATCGGTTGATCCGGATCGCCCTCGATAAAGCTCACCAGCACTTCCACGCCCTCAGTCAACGACTTGACGGGCGCATAGCTCAATTCAGGTGAAATCGACAACCAGCAGTGGCTGGGGGCCGCGCCTTCGCCCTGATAGAGCCAGTCAAATTGCACGGCAACGGGTCTGGACGCTTCGGGTTGCGGCTCATCGACCTCGACCACCCAGGCCCGTTGCAGGCCATGCATCCTGGGGCCAACGGCCGAACTCTGCGGTATAGGAGACAACTCTGCGGCCACCGCACGGATTTGGTTGCCATACGTCAATGCAGGGGCTTGTCCCGCGTGATGCTCGACATGGGTCAGCCACCAGAGACGACTCCCGTCGGCATACGGGTGGCCGGACAGCCGGACACGCTGGCCGCTGCGCAGCGTCGCGAGGTTCGAATGACCATCGCTGGCCTGTGTTCGGTCGTGAAGCGTGAACTGATGCACACCCGAGTGTCCGGTGTCGGGCGTAAAGGCCATCGTTGCGTCACACCGAACGCGCCCCGCCCCGTCTCTAATGACCAGGCAGTGACCGCGCCTGTGATGCTCGAAGTGGTAATGCAGGCGTTCCTGCGCGCACAGCCGCTGGAAAAATTGCAGGTCTGATTCCTGATACTGCGTACAGAAATCACGCGGGGGGTAATCGCCACTCACCTCAAAACGCCGATCCGTGCCGGCAATGCCATGCTCCTTGAGCACCTGAGCGAGGATCTGTGGTACCGAACGGTTACTGAACATACGCTGGCTGAACCGCTGGGCCAGGCAGGCCAGTTTCGGCCGCAGGCGCACACGACAATGCCTGGGGGTGGCGTCATGTCCACCCTGGACCAGTTCATGCAACTGCCCGTGAATCCCGTTCCCCGCAGGTCCGAAATGCAAAAAAACCGGGCGATACATCAGGCTGGCCAAGTCCAAAGCCGGATCATCGACCAACAGATCGACATTGAACTCAAAGGGCTCGCTGATCGCTTCACTGCCGGTAAAGGCCAAGACCTCAAAGGGATCTGGCAGACCCTCTACATCCAGACGAAATGGCGGCTCGTTGACTGGATCGAACATCGGCGATTCTCTACAGGAGGGGCGGCCGGGGATTCTCGCCGAGAGACATGGCCGAGTAGAGAGGCGAAGTACAACTTAGGAAATGACCTACGCGAAAAGAAGACCACATCACGTGGATAGATGTGGTTGTGAGTCATTTCGCTTAAGAAAAAAGAAGCGTCGCACCAGGTCATCTGAAATTTCCGCAGCATGCGGAACATTTTCAGACAACCCGATGAGAGCAGTGCCTTACCTTACGAAGACAGGTAAGACGAACGGGTCAGGCCCAGGCGCAGCGCGTCGAGGAACTGGGTGCGCTCGGCAGCGGTGATGCGGGCACTGGCGCACTTGTCGCGGTAGTGGGTCATCAACTCTTCCGGCGACAAGTGCACGTAACGCAACATGTCTTCGATGGTGTCATGGGTTTCGATACCGGCGTGGTACACGCTGCCATCGGCGTTCTGGTAAATGTTCACCGAGTCGGTGTCACCGAACAGGTTGTGCATGTCACCCAGGATTTCCTGGTAAGCGCCGACCAGGAAAATCCCCAGCAGGTAGTCTTCACCGTCGTTCAGCGCATGCACCGGCAGGCTGGTTTCGATGCTCTGCTCGTCGACGTATTGCTTGATCTTGCCGTCGGAGTCGCAGGTCAGGTCTTGCAGCACGGCGCGGCGCAGCGGCTCTTCGTCGAGACGGTGCAGCGGCAGGATCGGCAGGACCTGGCCGATGGCCCAAGTGTCCGGCAGGCTCTGGAACACCGAGAAGTTGCAGATGTACTTGTCGGCCAGTTTGTCGTTGAGTTCGTCGAGCACCTGACGGTGGGAGCGCTGACGCGCCTTCAACGAGTTGTGCAGGCGACGGCACACGGCGAAGTAGCATTGCTCGGCCAGGGCTTTTTGCGCCAGGGTCAGCTTGCCATCGGCGTACTGGGTGGCCACGTCGCTCATGTAGTGCGTGGCGCGCCAGTAGGTTTCGGTAACCATCTCGATGTCGGTCGGACCCAGCAGATCAACCAGCCACTGCACGGTTTCCGGCAGTTCTTCCTTGTTGTCGATCTTCGGCACGTCATCGTTGTGTTTCTCGACGTCGGTCACTTGCACCACCAGCATGGCGTGGTGCGCGGTCAGGGAACGGCCGCTTTCGGAGAAAATGTTCGGGTGCGGCAGGCTCTGCGCGTCGCAGAATTCCTTGAGCATCCCGACCACGACACCGGCGTAATCGTCCATGTCGTAGTTGATCGAACTGGCGTTACGCGAGTGCGTACCGTCGTAGTCCACGCCCAGGCCGCCGCCAACGTCGATGTGATCCACCGGCAGGCCAAGGTTGCGCAGTTCGCCGTAGTAACGAATCGCTTCCTTGAAACCGTGTTGGTAGTCCGCCAGGTTGGCGATCTGCGAGCCCATGTGGAAGTGCAGCAGGCGAATGCCCTGATCCAGGCCCGCCGCGCGGAAACGCTCGACCACCGACAGCAATTGCGCCGCCGACAGACCGAATTTGGATTTCTCGCCACCGGTGTCAGCCCACTTGGACGAGGCCAGGGACGACAGGCGAACGCGCAGGCCGACCTGAGGCTTGACCTTGAGCGATGCCGCTTCTTCGATCACCAGGCCGACTTCGGATTCTTTCTCGATCACAATAAAGACGTTGTGACCCAGTTTCTGGCCCATCAGCGCCAGACGAATGAACTCGCGGTCCTTGTAGCCGTTGCACACGATGGTGCCGCCCTTCGGCGCCAGCGCCAGCACGGCCAGCAACTCTGGCTTGGAGCCGGCTTCCAGACCGATGGAGACGTCCTGGGTGGCGATGATGTTTTCGATGACCGCTTCTTGCTGGTTCACCTTGATCGGGTACAGCGCGGTGTACTTGCTCTGGTATTCCAGACGCTCGATGTTCGCATCGAAGGCGCCAGTCAGCTGACGCACGCGGTCTTGCAGGATATCCGGGAAACGCACCAGCAATGGCAAGGACAAACCGCTTTGGCGCAGTTGGTCGACTTGCTCGAACAGATCAATAGGCGAACTGGTCGGACCGTTCGGACGAACTTCGACGCGACCGGCGTCATTGATCGCGAAATACCCGGCCCCCCAATGGCGAATCCCGTAAACACTGCGGCTGTCCGCAACTGTCCATTGGCTGCCATCGTCTTTGCGTGTGCGTCGTACGGACATTGAAGTCCCCTATAAAGAAGTCATAGAGCGTCGCCTGGGTTCAGGCCGGCGCAGTCTAAAGAATGAAAATGACGATTAGCCTGCATGCAAGGGCGATAGACCGCACATTCAGGTTTGAGTTTAGAAACCGGTCAGAACAGGCTCTGTGAAAACCATGTAGACGACGCCAGGCCTGGTGTCAGGACCGGATCAAGCCGAGGGTGGTTTTCACAGAGGCTGCTAGCCGCCGGACTTCTTCGCTTTGAAACCGAGTTTGATCAGTTCGCCCAAGAGTAGCTCGACATGATCGCCCTGTATTTCGATGATCCCGTCTTTCAACGCCCCGCCGGTCCCGCAACGTTTCTTCAACGTGGTGGCCAGCTCCTTGAGCGCGTCTTCGGCCAACGGCACGCCGGTGATGGTCGTCACCGTCTTGCCGCCACGGCCCTTGCTTTCGCGACGCACGCGAGCGATGCCGTCGCCGGCCGGGATAACGGTCTGTTTGCAGATGCAGGCGTCCACCGGTTTACTGCATTCCGGGCAATGACGACCTGCGTCGGTGGAAAATACCAAGCCACCAAGGGCGGCGAAGGATGCGGCTTTTTTGGCCACCGGCAATCCTCTTGGGAGGACAAAGACTGGTCGCAGCACTTGGGAAGGCTATCGACCGCGAAGCCCCACTCAGGCAGGGGCAGCGCTACTGAAACGGTACAGACTTGTAGGAGCAGAGCTTGCTCGCGATGCACGTCAACGATAACGCGCGGCATCAGACAGCACGTGTCGCTCACTCGTCCTTCGCGAGCAAGCTCTGCTCCTACAAAAGGTCGCGCAGTGTAACGGCAAAAAGCCGACTTGCTAAGAGCCAATCGGCGCCAATTTATGCCTTGTTTGCGACGTCGCTTTGCTGAGCCTTCAAATAGCGCTTCAACGCCGCCAAAGAGTCCGGGCAATAAGGCTTTTGCTCGATTTCCAGCATCACCTGATCGATGGGGATAAAGCGCGCTTCAAGCACCTCTTCCGGCTGCAGGATCAAGGGGCCGTCCCACACCGCCGAAAACGCCGAACACCACAGGCGGTTACCGGTGTCCTCAAAGAAGAAGTGATCGTGGGCGGTCAGCTCCACGCCACTGACACCCAGTTCTTCTTCGAGTTCGCGGGCGGCCGACTCGGCGTAGGTTTCGCTGGCGAGCACCATGCCCCCTGCCGCCACATCCCAATACCCCGGATAAATGGCTTTGCTCAAGGTTCGGCGGTGCACGCAAAGTTCACCCGCCGAATTGAACAGCATGATGTAGGTACCGCGCCCGATCAGCCCGCGCTCGCGCAAGTCTGACCGGACCAGGGCGCCGAGCAGGTTGTCCTGCTCGTCGACCCAGGCGATCTGTTCGGCATCCGAGGCCGCGCGATGGGCGGCCTCTTTTGAACTATCGACCATGACTCAGCCCTGATTGAGCAATTGACGCAAATCGATCACGGCGGCGTTGGCCCGGGAGATGTAATTGGCCATGACCAACGAGTGGTTGGCCAACACGCCGAAGCCGCTGCCATTGAGGATCATCGGGCTCCAGACCGGCTCTTGCGAGGCTTCCAGCTCACGAATGATCTGGCGCACGCTGACCGTGGCGTTTTTCTTGGCCAGGACATCGGCGAAGTCGACTTCAATGGCACGCAACAAGTGGGACAGGGCCCAGGCTTGACCGCGAGCTTCGTAGAACACGTTGTCGATCTGCATCCACGGGGTCTCGACGATTTCTTCGTCAACCTGTGGCACTTGCCCTGGCGCGAGGACTTCGGTCTTCAGCGAAGTGTTGAGTTTGACCCGACCGACACTGGCCGACAGGCGTTGCGACAGCGAACCCAGGCGAGTGCCGACGTCACCCAGCCAGTTGTTCAGGTTGTCGGCGCGGGCATAGAACAGCGCGCTTTTCTGGTTCGGATCAGACAAGCGCGCCTGATAACGGCTCAGGGAATTGATGCCTTCCTGGTACTCGGACTCACTGGAAGGCAGCACCCAGCTCTTGTTGTCAAAGTTGAAGCGCGGCTCGGCCTTGGCCAGATCGGCGTCTTCGGCGGACTGCGACTGGGAGCGGGCGAAGTCTTTACGCAGCGCACGGCTCAGGTCGCGGACCTGGACCAGCACGCCGTATTCCCAGCTCGGCATGTTGTCCATCCACAGGCCCGGCGGAAAACGGTCATTGGAAATATAGCCACCCGGTTTTGTCAGCAACGTACCGGCGACGGTCTTTAGGGTTTCCACCGTGGTGTAGCCGACCACCATCTGCTTGCCTTCTTTCTCGGCGGCAACCTGGGCCGTTTGCTGAACCGGGAACAGTGCAGGCTCCTCGCTCCAATACCAACCCAGCGCAATGGTAACCAGCAGGTAAAGACCGACCAGCGTGGCCAGCGCCCGGCTGAACAGCAGGCCGCCGAAATAACTGCGGGTGGCCGACTTCGGTTCAGCGGCACGTTCAGGCGCGCTGCCCGCGCGGTTCTTCCAGTCCAGCATGGCGATATCCTTTCAATCACTTGAGTTCATCGGTTCGACCACAACCCTACGCCATCGTGCCTCGTTTTGCCGCGTATTAATCGGCGCGCTGCGGTGAGCCAGGATTGCATCGTCGAGGCGCCACTATAAAGGAAGCACATACCTTGTAGCAGCTGGCGAAGCCTGCGTTCGGCTGCGCAGCAGTCGTAAACCTTGAGTGCGAGGTCTTTCTGAAACACCACATCGACTGATTTCACGACTGCTGCGCAGCCGAACGCAGGCTCCGCCAGCTGCTACATGAGCCGATCCGACTGGCCGGTCACAAACTGAATGACGTCGCAATACAGATTATTGACGTACGACACTCATCCAATTGAAAAGAGGTGCTAGCATAGAGCCACCAGTCGATCTCAGCATTTACCCTAACTAGTAGTCAGGATATGACCGAGCCAGAAGACCCCAGCCGTGAGCGCCTCAAGCACCACTTTGCCCAGCGGGTAATTCATCAGGCACGTCAAATTCTTGAGATCTGGCAGCGCCTGCAACGCAGCGAGTGGTCCATTACCGACCTGTCGGAACTGAGCGAAGCCAACCTTCGCCTGCTGCGCTTTGCCGAGCGCTTCGAACAACCGGAACACACTCAACTGGCGCGCCATATCGGCCAGTCGCTGGAAGCTGTCGACGCCAATCGCGGACGCCTGAGCAGCGGTCTGATCACTGACCTCAATCGCTTGATGCAGCGTCTGTCGCGCACCGGCCTGCGCCATGGCGATCAGTTCGAACAAACCTTCCTGCCGCCCTTGCGCAAGCCCATCTACGTGATGCTGCAGGATCACGACCGCGCCGAGCGCCTGGCCAAGCAACTGGAATTTTTCGGACTCAGCGCCCAGTCCCTGGACAGCGTTGCAGCGTTTCGCTCCTCGATGGTCGAGCGCTTGCCGGCGGCGATCGTCATGGACGTGGACTTCAGCGGCCCCGGCATTGGCCTGAAACTGGCGGCCGAAGCCCAGGAAGGTCTCGATCATCGGCTGCCGCTGTTGTTCTTCAGCCTGCACGAAACCGACACCCCGACCCGCCTCGCCGCCGTGCGCGCCGGTGGCCAGGAGTTTCTCACCGGCACGCTGGAGGCTTCGAGCCTGCTGGAGAAAATCGAAGTCCTGACCTGCGTCGCTCAGTACGAGCCTTACAAAGTGCTGATCATCGACGATTCGCGCGCCCAGGCCCTGCACACCGAACGCCTGTTGAACAGCGCCGGGATCGTCACACGCACACTGATTGATCCGATTCAGGCCATGGCCGAACTGTCGGACTTCCAGCCTGACCTGATCATCCTCGACATGTACATGCCGACCTGCACCGGTACCGAGCTGGCCAAGGTGATCCGACACAACGACCGTTACGTCAGCGTCCCGATCATTTACCTGTCGGCAGAAGACGATCTGGACAAGCAGCTCGATGCCATGAGCGAAGGCGGCGATGACTTCCTGACCAAACCGATCAAGCCGCGCCACCTGATCACCACTGTACGCAACCGCGCAGCACGGGCGCGCAATCTGAAAGCCCGAATGGTCCGCGACAGCCTGACCGGCTTGTACAACCACACGCACATTTTGCAATTGCTCGAAGACTGCAGCTTCCGCTCTCGCCGCGAGAGCAAGCCGTTGAGCTTTGCGATGCTCGACATCGACCACTTCAAGCGAGTCAACGACAGCCACGGCCACCCCATGGGCGACCGGGTGATCAAAAGCCTGGCGCTGTTCCTCAAGCAACGGTTGCGCAAGACTGATTTCATCGGCCGTTACGGCGGTGAAGAGTTTGCGATCGTCATGCCGGACACCGATCTCGAATCCGCTTACACAGTGTTGGATGAAATTCGTCAGCGCTTTGCCGAAATCCACTACCCGGCCCAACCACAGGATCTGTGGTGCACGTTCAGCGCGGGCGTGGTGGAGCTGTGCGAACACTCCGACAGCCTGATGATGGCCAGCCAGGCAGACGAGGCGCTGTACCGCGCCAAGGACGCCGGACGTAACCGTGTCCAGGCGGCGCGAACGTCACAGCAAAGTGCCACTTTTTCATCGGAATCTACCGATTCGGTCATAACCCTGTAACACAAACGCAATAAATTCAGGCGCTTACCATTCTGCCGCTGGTAGACCTGCTATGCGCCTGAAGTTGCTGACCAATCTCAACACCCTCCTTTTAGTCGCCGTGTGCGTGGCCCTTGGCGCCACACTGTGGTGGTCGCAAAAGGCCCTGGAGCGTCCCTATCTTTTGATGGAGCGTTACCTCGGCCTGTCCCAACAATTTCAGAATGAAGTTGCGCGCAACATCGAGGACTACCTTGGCAGTGGCGATGCCCTGCGCCTTAGTAGCGCCAGCCAGGCCATTGATGCCTTGCAAAAGGAGCTCGGTGAACTGCCCCCGGCGCTGGCCGACACCTTGCGCCCGAGCTTGTCGGGCCTGGATGAATTCAGCAAAACCGACCTGTTGGCCGCCGGCAAACTCGCGGGTGACCCGCAAGCATTGTTGCTGCAAGCCGAGCGCGAACTGGGCGCCAGCCTCGACCAGCTCAGCCAATACGCCAGCGCTGACCCGGCCTACCTGACGCCGCTGCTCGCCGCCGCTCAACACTTGGGCAAACTGTCTCTGGCCCGGGACAAACTGGTCAGCAGTGGCCGCAGCGAACTGGCTGCGGACGTCGAGCGCGAAGTGGCCAACATCCGTGCGCAAGCGGAGCTGCTGGGCACCCTGCCGCTGCTCGGCGTCGCCGCCAAAAGCGAATCGAACACCGATGATTTCGCGTCGATGATGGGCCTGGAGAACAACGAAAAAACCGCCGCCGAAGATGCCGGTGTCGGCCTCAAGCGTGAACTCAACAGCCTGCTGACGCGCTACCCGGCCGAGCTGGCGCGCACGCGCGACCAGATTCAGAAACGTACTGACCTCAGTGCCGCCACTCACTTGAAAATCGCCGCCGTGCAGCAAGCCATTGCCGGGCTCGAACCGGTGGTCCGCGCCCAGCACGGGCAGATCCAGAGCGAAGTGAGGTTGATGCAGGGAGTGATGATCGGACTCATCCTGTTGATCGCCTTGCTCATCGACACCCTGCAACGACGCCTGGCCCGAACCCTGACGAACCTGGCGCCGGCGCTGTCCACCTGGGCAGAAGGCGACTTCAGCCGCGACATCGAACTGGGCAATACCAATCGCGAACTGCATGACATTCAAGCGTCGCTCAATCGCTTGCGCGCCTACCTGGTGGACCTGGTCGGGACCATTCGCCTCAACGCCGAGCTGGTCGCTGGCAGCAGCCGAACCCTGGCCGATTTGAGTAGCGACCTGCACAGCGGCGCCGAGCATCAGGCCGGCGACACAGCGCTGATCCGCGATTCCCTCGGCGAACTGGAGGCGACCATTCAACAAGTCGCCGACGATGCCAGCCAAGCGGCCGACGCCAGTCGCAATGCCGGCCTGGCGGTCGAGCATGGGCAGAAAGTCATCGGGCTTAGCCTGACGGGCCTGCACGCACTGGTGGGTGAAGTACAGGGCAACGCGCAAATGATCGAGCACCTGGCGGAAGAGTCGGCGACCATCGGCGGTGTGTTGACGGTGATCCGCTCGATTGCCGACCAGACCAACCTGCTGGCCCTGAACGCCGCCATCGAAGCGGCCCGCGCCGGAGAATTGGGTCGCGGGTTTGCGGTAGTGGCTGAAGAGGTTCGCTCGCTGGCGCAACGCACCGCCGGGGCCACAGCCGAAATTCAAACGCTGATTGCCGGCCTGCAAACCGCCGCGCGCCAATCGGTGGAAGGCATGCGCGCCCAGGTCGAACACGCCGAAGCCACGGCCAATCAGGCGCAAGCGGCCGACGGCGCACTGGATAAAATCGTCGGGGCCATCCAGACCATTGCCGACACCGCCGTGCGCATCGCCGATGTCACCGCTCAGCAGAGCGGCGCCGTCAGCGAGATTCGCAACCACAGCGAGCGAATTCACCAATTGGGCGGGGATAATTTGCTGCGCATTGGTGAAGGGCGCGAGCAAGGGGAGAACTTGCTGGTGCTGGGTGGGCAATTGCGTACCGCCGTTCAGGCCTTTCGCGTCTGAAGACTTCTCCTTCCTGCTGATCGTTCCCACGCTCTGCGTGGGAATGCCTCAACGGACGCTCTGCGTCCGCTTTTGGGACGCGGAGCGTCCCGGGCTGCATTCCCACGCGGAGCGTGGGAACGATCAACAGAACTCCCCGCCCTGCACGCTGGCTCGCCGTCCGCTATCATGCCCCCAATTCCGATACGCGAGATTGTCATGCGCCGCTTGCTCTGCCTGCTGCTTTTAGTGCTCGCCCTGCCGGCCACCGCCGCCGGGTTGCTGGACACAAGGCCCAGTTCCACCCTGGGCTCGATCAACAACAGCGCCGACTTCCTGCCGGTGCGCGAAGCCTTTCAGCTGAGCCTGGTAGACAGCACAGCGCAATCGATCAAGCTGCGATTCGTCGCCACCGAGGGGTATTACCTCTATCGCCATCGTTTCCAGTTTCATGCTGATCCAGCCGAGATAAGCCTGGGCGCTGCACAACTGCCCAAGGGCGAGCAGAAGCACGACGAGTTCTTCGGCGATGTCGAGGTCTATCACGGGATTATCGAGGTCGAGCTGCTGCGCACCGATCCGCGCGCTTTCACCCTGGCCGTGACTTATCAGGGGTGCGCCGATAAAGGCCTGTGCTATCCGCCAGAAACCGAGCGCTTGAGCATTGATGGCATTGGCACGCAGGCAACGGTGCAAAACTGGAGCTGGCGCGAACTCGCCCTGTTCTTCCTCGCTGGCCTGGGCTTGACCTTCACACCGTGCGTGCTGCCGATGTTGCCGATCCTTTCCGGCGTGGTGTTGCGCGATCAGGTCGGCGGGCTGCGGGGTTTCAATCTGTCGCTGGCCTATGTGCTGCCAATGGCCGTCTGCTTTGCCCTGCTCGGCGCCTTGATGGGCATGTTCGGTGCGCAGCTCAATCTCCAGGCACGGCTGCAATCGGCCTGGGTGCTGGTGCCGTTCGCAACGTTTTTTGCCATATTTGCGCTGGCGATGTTCGGCATCTTCGAACTGAAATTGCCGCAGTTCATCAACAATCACCTGCATCGCATTGCCGGCCGCACTCAAGGCGGTTCGCTGTGGGGCGCGGCAGTTCTCGGGACGGTATCGAGCCTGATCGTTTCGCCTTGCGTGTCCGCGCCATTGGCCGGCGCCTTGCTGTACATCAGCGCCAGCGGCGATGCACTGGGGGGCGCACTGAAACTGTTCGTGCTCGGCCTGGGCATGGGCCTGCCGCTGATACTGGTGGCGACCGGTGGTGCCGCCCTGCTGCCGAAAAGCGGCCCGTGGATGGTCATGGTCAAAAACATCATCGGTGTCCTGCTGCTGGGTACTGCCATTGGCCTGCTGAGCCGCGTGATCCCCGGGCCGATGACGCTGGTCCTGGTGGGCTTGCTGTGGGCCGGGGTCGGCTTGTTTCTTGGCGCGCTGGAGTTCGTCTACAAACCCCCTCGAAAACGCCTGGCACAACTGCTCGGCCTGTTTCTGCTGTTTTACGCCATGGCCTGCTGGTACGGCGCCTTCAGCGGCCAGGGCGACCTGTTGAACCCCCTCGCTCGAACGCCCGTCGCGGCCAGTAGCAGCCAACCGCAGCTCACCGATGGCTGGCAAACAATCAGTACGCCCGCAGAACTGGATCGCACGCTCGCCGACGCCAAATCCTCCGGCACTCCCCTGCTGCTCGACTGGTATGCCGACTGGTGCATCAGCTGCAAAGTCATCGAACGCGAAGTCCTCAACGACCCCAACGTCGTTGAACGCCTGAAAGGTTATCGACTGATCCGCTTCGACATCACCGCCAGCAATGCCGAACAACGCGCCCTGCTCGACCGCTACACACTGTTCGGCCCTCCGGCCCTGATGTTTTTTGGCAAGGACGGCGTTGAACGCACCTCCATTCGAGTGATCGGAGAGATCAACGCCAAAGACTTCGCCGAACGTGCCGCGAAAGCAAATGACCAGATTTAATTACTTGGTCACATATTTCGCGCAAACATCGGCTATCGTGCTGGCTATTGCATAGAACTGGACAGTCACAAAGGCTTTGCGGCATAGTCGCCGGGTTCTGACAACTGCACACAGATAACCAAGGAACAGCAAATGGCGACTCTACTGGTGCTGCACGGCCCCAACCTGAACTTGCTCGGCACCCGTGAACCGGGCACCTACGGCGCGACGACACTGGCGCAGATCAACCAGGACCTGGAACGCCGCGCCCGTGAAGCCGGCCATCATTTGCTGCACCTGCAAAGCAACGCCGAGTACGAATTGATCGACCGCATCCACGCTGCCCGCGGCGAAGGTGTGGACTTCATTCTGATCAATCCAGCAGCTTTTACGCATACAAGTGTCGCATTACGTGACGCGCTGCTGGCGGTGAGCATCCCATTCATCGAAGTGCATTTGTCTAACGTGCACAAACGCGAACCTTTCCGCCATCACTCTTACTTCTCCGACGTAGCGGTGGGAGTGATCTGCGGCCTTGGCGCCAGCGGTTATCGACTGGCCCTGGAGG
This sequence comes from Pseudomonas sp. B21-040, assembly GCF_024748695.1. Taxonomy (NCBI): domain Bacteria; kingdom Pseudomonadati; phylum Pseudomonadota; class Gammaproteobacteria; order Pseudomonadales; family Pseudomonadaceae; genus Pseudomonas; species Pseudomonas sp. B21-040. The sequence continues at coordinate 689,911 of NZ_CP087176.1, read as the reverse complement.
CTGCACTAGAACAGCTTGAAACACAGGCAACGACTTGAACTACAAGCGTTAAACGCCCCTGACCGACCCTTGGGAGTTGATGATTCATGGATATCCGTAAAGTTAAGAAACTGATCGAACTGCTGGAAGAGTCCGGCATCGACGAGCTCGAGATCAAGGAAGGCGAAGAGTCCGTACGTATCAGCCGTCACAGCAAGACGCCGGCTCAGCAGTACTACGCACCTGCTCCAATGCACGCTCCGGCTGCCGCGCCTGCCGCGCCTGCCGCTGCTGCTCCGGTTGCCGCAGCCGCTGCTCCGGCAGCACCGGCCGCCCCCGTCCTGAACGGCACCGTTGCCCGTTCGCCGATGGTCGGCACCTTCTATCGCAAATCTTCGCCATCCTCGCCTTCGTTCGTTGAAGTCGGCCAGACCGTGAAGAAAGGCGACACCCTGTGCATCGTCGAAGCCATGAAGATGATGAACCACATCGAAGCTGAAACCAGCGGTGTGATCGAATCCATCCTCGTCGAAGACGGCCAGCCGGTTGAGTACGACCAACCGCTGTTCACCATCGTTTGAACCGCGGAGAAACTTTGATGACTGCGAAGTTGGAAAAAGTTCTGATCGCCAACCGCGGTGAGATTGCCCTGCGGATCCTGCGGGCCTGCAAAGAGATGGGCATCAAGACTGTCGCCGTTTACTCCAAGGCTGACAAAGAATTGATGCACCTGGGCCTGGCAGACGAATCCGTCTGCATCGGTCCGGCCTCTGCCGCGCACTCTTACCTGCACATTCCGGCAATCATCGCCGCGGCCGAAGTGACTGGCGCTACCGCCATTCACCCGGGCTACGGTTTCCTTGCGGAAAACGCTGATTTTGCTGAACAGGTCGAGAACTCCGGCTTCGCCTTCATTGGCCCGAAAGCCGACACCATTCGCCTGATGGGCGACAAGGTATCGGCCAAGCACGCCATGATCGCTGCGGGCGTTCCAACCGTTCCGGGTTCCGATGGCCCACTGCCTGAAGACGAAGAAACTGCTCTGCGCATTGGTCGCGAAGTCGGTTACCCGGTGATCATCAAGGCCGCTGGCGGCGGTGGTGGTCGCGGCATGCGCGTTGTGCATAAAGAAGAAGACCTGATTTCTTTCGCAAAACTGACCCGCACCGAAGCTGGCGCGGCGTTCGGCAACCCGATGGTCTATCTGGAAAAATTCCTGACCAACCCACGTCACGTGGAAGTCCAGGTACTTTCCGACGGCCAGGGCCACGCCATCCATCTGGGCGACCGCGATTGCTCGCTGCAACGTCGTCACCAGAAGGTTCTCGAAGAAGCGCCGGCACCGGGCATCGACGAGAAAGCACGCCAGGAAGTCCTCGCTCGCTGCGTCAAGGCCTGCATCGACATCGGCTACCGTGGCGCCGGCACCTTCGAGTTCCTTTACGAGAACGGCCACTTCTACTTCATCGAGATGAACACTCGTGTCCAGGTAGAACACCCGGTTTCGGAAATGGTCACCGGCATCGACATCGTCAAGGAGATGCTCAGCATCGCCGCTGGCAACAAGTTGTCGTACACCCAGGACGACGTGGTGATCCGCGGTCACGCCCTGGAATGCCGAATCAACGCCGAAGACCCGAAAACGTTCATGCCTAGCCCGGGCACGGTCAAGCACTTCCACGCACCAGGCGGCAACGGCGTTCGCGTCGATTCGCACCTGTACAGTGGTTATGCCGTTCCGCCGAACTACGATTCGTTGATCGGCAAGCTGATCACCTACGGCGCAACCCGTGACGAAGCCATGGCGCGGATGCGCAATGCGCTGGACGAAATCGTTGTCGACGGGATCAAGACCAACATCCCGCTGCACCGCGACCTGGTCCGTGATGAAGGCTTCTGCAAAGGGGGCGTGAACATTCACTACCTCGAGCACAAGCTGGCTGGCGAGAAGCACTAAGCTTCGACCCGATCAACAAAGCCGCCTTCGGGCGGCTTTGTTGATTCTGGGCATTGCAACAGCCCTGTAGCAGCTGGCGAAGCCTGCGTTCGACGGCGAAGCAGTCGTGAAATCAAGCGATGCGGTGTTTCTGGAAGACCGCGCACTCAGGTTTTACGACTGCTTCGCAGCCGAACGCAGGCTCCGTCAGCTGCTACAGGTGCGCGTTGCAACATCGCTGCTGCGTTCGGAGCTACCTCACTCCCACAAAAGCCCCGCGCTCGCGTAAACTTGCGCGCTTCTCGCAGCCCGCTAGGCTGCAATCAATATTTTTCAAAGGTGCCCGCCATGCCTTGGCTGCAAGTCCGTCTCGCCATCAGCCCAGAACAAGCCGAAACCTACGAAGACGCTTTCCTTGAAGTGGGCGCCGTCTCGGTGACCTTCATGGACGCCGAAGATCAGCCGATCTTCGAGCCAGAACTCAACACCACCCCGTTGTGGTCGCACACGCACCTGCTGGCCCTGTTCGAAGGCGGCACCGAAGCCGGCCCGGTACTGGCCCACCTTGAGCTGCTGACCGGTAGCCCGCTGCCCGAGCATCACAGCGAAGTGATCGAAGACCAGGACTGGGAACGCAGCTGGATGGACGGTTTCCAGCCAATGCGTTTCGGCCAGCGCCTGTGGATCGTTCCAAGCTGGCATGCCGCGCCGGAGCCTGACGCCGTCAATCTGCTGCTGGACCCGGGCCTGGCGTTCGGCACCGGCACCCATCCGACCACCGCGTTGTGCCTGGAATGGCTCGATGGCCAGGACCTCAAAGACTGCAACGTGCTGGACTTTGGCTGCGGCTCGGGGATTCTGGCGATTGCCGCCCTGCTGCTGGGCGCCAAGGAAGCCGTTGGTACCGACATCGACGTGCAGGCCCTGGAAGCCTCGCGCGACAACGCCGGTCGCAACAACATCGACGACGCGCTGTTCCCGCTGTACCTGCCGCAAGATCTGCCGCAGGTGAAGGCTGACGTCCTGGTCGCCAACATCCTTGCCGGCCCGCTGGTTTCCCTGGCGCCGCAGTTGTCCAGCCTGGTCAAGTCCGGTGGTCGCCTGGCGCTGTCGGGCATTCTCGCCGAACAAGGCGAGGACGTTGCCGCCGCCTACGCTCAAGACTTCGATCTGGACCCGATTGCCAATCGCGATGGCTGGGTGCGCATCACCGGCCGTCGGCGCTAGAATGAACGCCTGCATAGACCGGATCGCCGCATGACCGACAGCTTCGTCACCCAGTGCCCGCATTGCCAAACCAGCTTCCGCGTCAGCCATGCTCAGTTGAGCGTGGCCCGAGGGGTGGTTCGTTGTGGCTCCTGCTTGCAGGTGTTCAACGCCGCCAAACAATTGCTGGACCAACGGGCCGACAAAGAAGCCGTCAAACCGGTAGCCCCAGCCATCGTCGAGCCGCCGGTACAGCGTGCCATCAGCCAAAAGCAATGGACCGCCTCGGAACTGGATCTGGACAGCCTGGACCTGGACAGCCTGGACCTCGACGAAGAGCTCGCCCGGCTCGAACAACGGGAAATCCAGCCGACCACCGAATTTGGCCGGCACCGCGAAGACGGCCTCAGCGCTCGACGCGATTCTATCGAGCACGATGAAGAACCCTGGTCCGACAGCCTCTTCAGTGAGTCGGCGGCCGACCGAGCACCACCCGTAGAAACCGAACAGCCACAAACAGACGCCGAACCGGGCAAACACTCGCGAACCGAGCCTTCGTTTTCGCTGGAACCGGTGGATCTGGACGATGAGAACCAGGTGCCCCATCTGCGCCTGCACGACCCACTCGACTCCCCTCTTAACCGCGACCGCCTGTCGGCGACCGAGACGCTCGACGACGACCTGCCCTCAGTCGAACCGTTGCGCAAACGTCGTGAGCGCAGCGAACCGGGTGTGCGCGCCGAAGTCCTGCAGGACCTGACCGACGACCCGCTGCAACTGGATTGGCAAAAACGTCGATCGCCCTGGGGCCGACGGCTGTTCTGGTTGCTGCTGGTCCTGCTCGGCGCCGCCGCGCTGGCGGGCCAATACATTGCCTACCACTTCGACGAACTGGCGCGTCAGGACCAATACCGCCCCTGGTTCCAGCAACTGTGCCCGCAAATCGGCTGCACGGTGCCCTCCAAAGTCGACATCGCCAAAATCAAAAGCAGCAACCTGGTGGTCCGCAGCCACCCGGACTTCAACGGCGCACTGGTGGTCGACGCGATCATCTACAACCGCGCCCCGTTCTCCCAGCCTTTCCCGCTGCTAGAGTTGCGCTTTGCCGACCTCAATGGCCACTTGATCGCCAGCCGTCGCTTCAAACCCGGCGAATACCTCAACGGCGATCTCGAAGGCATGGCCGAAATGCCGCCGCAAACACCGATCCACATCGCGCTGGACATTCTCGACCCAGGCGCCAAAGCGGTGAACTACAGCCTGAGTTTCCACTCCCCCGAGTGAATCGCATCACCGCTACAGGCTTGACGGCAAATTTCTGACTGGGACCGCTCACACCAAACTGCGGGTAATAACAAAATAACTGTTCAGATTTTGTTCAATTCAGCCTTTATCCAGTCATCGAGAGCGGGTATCATGCCAACCCTTTTTCGAACTCTAATGATCCGGCCCCACAACAGGGAAGTCCTATGTCGGCGGTACGCATCGGTCCATACACATTGCAAAACGGCTTGATTCTCGCCCCGATGGCGGGAGTCACCGACCAACCCTTTCGTCAGCTGTGCAAGCGATTGGGTGCGGGGCTAGTAGTCTCGGAAATGGTCACCAGCGACATGAGTTTGTGGAACACCCGCAAGTCGCGGATGCGCATGATCCACGAAGGTGATCCCGAGCCACGCTCGGTACAGATCGCCGGTGGTGATGCGCAGATGCTGGCAGACGCAGCCCGGGCCAACGTCGAGCTGGGTGCGCAGATTATTGATATCAACATGGGCTGTCCGGCGAAGAAGGTCTGCAACAAGGCTGCCGGTTCCGCGCTGTTGAAGGATGAAGCATTGGTTACCGAGATCCTGCAGGCCGTCGTGGCTGCGGTGGATGTGCCGGTGACCCTGAAGATCCGCACTGGCTGGGACCGGGACAACAAGAACGGCCTGACGGTGGCGAAGATTGCCGAACAGGCAGGCATTACGGCGCTGGCGGTCCATGGCCGCACCCGTGCCGATTTGTACACCGGTGAAGCCGAGTACGACACCATTGCCGCGATCAAGCAGGCGGTGTCGATGCCGGTCTTCGCCAACGGCGATATCGACTCGCCCGAGAAGGCCCGGTACGTGCTCGACGCGACCGGTGCCGATGGCTTGTTGATTGGTCGGGCTGCCCAGGGGCGGCCGTGGATTTTTCGCGAGATCGAGCATTTCCTGCGTACCGGCGAGAAACTCCCGGCGCTTGAATTGATCGAGGTGGAACGCATTCTGCTAGAGCATCTGGCTGCCCTGCACGTCTTCTATGGCGATGTCATGGGTGTCCGTATCGCTCGAAAGCATGTGGGCTGGTATCTCGCAACCTTGCCGGGCGCCAGGGAGTTTCGCGCCCACTTCAATCGTTTGGATGGTACGGAAACACAATGCGCCAACGTTCGGGAGTTCTTCGCCGAACGTTACAAGAGCCTGACAGGGGACGGAGAAGGGGTGGCCGCATGACGATGATGACCGAGACTTTAGTGAGTGGAACAACACCCGTGAGCGACAACGTGAATTTGAAACAGCACCTCAATACGCCCAGCGAAGAAGGTCAGACCCTTCGCGGGAGTGTCGAGAAGGCGCTGCACAATTATTTCGCCCACCTTGAGGGCGCTGCCGTCACGGATGTGTACAACCTGGTGCTCTCCGAAGTCGAGGCTCCCCTGCTCGAGTGCGTGATGAACTACGTCAAGGGCAACCAGACCAAGGCCAGCGAGCTGCTCGGGCTCAACCGAGGCACGCTGCGCAAGAAACTCAAGCAGTACGATTTGCTGTAAGCATTCAATCAAACCAGAAAGGCGCCCGCGTAAAACCGGTCGCCTTTTTTGCTGACTCCTTTGCTTTTGATGGAAATTGAAATGACCGACCAGACTACCCGCCTGCCGATCCGCCGCGCCTTGATCAGCGTTTCCGACAAGACCGGGATCCTCGAATTCGCCAAAGAGCTTGAAGCCCTGGGCGTTGAGATCCTTTCTACCGGCGGGACGTTCAAGCTGCTGCGTGACAACGGCGTTGCCGCAGTGGAAGTCGCGGACTACACCGGTTTCGCAGAAATGATGGACGGTCGGGTGAAAACCCTGCACCCGAAAATCCACGGCGGGATCCTCGGTCGTCGCGGTATCGACGACGCGATCATGAACGAGCACGGCATCAAGCCGATCGATCTGGTCGCGGTCAACCTGTACCCGTTCGAAGCCACCATCAACAAGCCAGGCTGCGACCTGCCGACGGCGATCGAGAACATCGACATCGGCGGTCCGACCATGGTCCGCTCGGCAGCAAAAAACCACAAAGACGTGGCCATCGTGGTGAATGCCAGCGATTACGCCAATGTCCTGGAAAGCCTGAAAGCAGGCGGCCTGACCTACGCTCAGCGTTTCGACCTGATGCTCAAGGCGTTCGAACACACCGCCGCCTACGACGGCATGATCGCCAACTACATGGGCACTGTGAACCAGGCGGCTGACACCCTCAGCACAGAAGGTCGTAGCGAATTCCCGCGCACCTTCAACAGCCAGTTCATCAAGGCTCAGGAAATGCGCTACGGCGAGAACCCGCACCAGAGCGCGGCGTTCTACGTGGAAGCCAAGCCTGCCGAAGTGGGCATCGCCACCGCGACCCAACTGCAAGGCAAAGAATTGTCGTACAACAACGTGGCCGACACCGACGCCGCGCTGGAATGCGTGAAGAGCTTCGTCAAGCCAGCCTGCGTGATCGTCAAGCACGCCAACCCGTGCGGCGTTGCCGTAAGCCCGGACGCTGAAGGCGGTATCCGTCAGGCCTACGAACTGGCTTACGCCACCGACACCGAATCGGCCTTCGGCGGCATCATCGCCTTCAACCGTGAACTGGATGCCGAGACCGCCAAAGCCATCGTCGAGCGTCAGTTCGTCGAAGTGATCATCGCCCCGAGCGTCAGCGAAGAAGCTCGCGCCATTGTCGCCGCCAAGGCCAACGTGCGCCTGCTGGCCTGCGGCGAATGGTCGGCTGATCGCGCCGCTGCCTGGGACTACAAGCGCGTCAACGGTGGCCTGTTGGTACAGAGCCGCGACATTGGCATGATCGGTGCCGACGACCTGAAAGTCGTGACCAAACGCGCACCGACCGAACAGGAAATCCACGACTTGATCTTCGCCTGGAAAGTCGCCAAGTACGTCAAGTCCAACGCCATCGTCTACGCCAAGAACCGCCAGACCATCGGTGTCGGCGCTGGCCAGATGAGCCGTGTGAACTCCGCCCGTATCGCTGCGATCAAGGCTGAACATGCCGGTCTGCAAGTAGCCGGTTCGGTCATGGCATCGGACGCTTTCTTCCCGTTCCGCGACGGTCTGGACAACGCGGCCAAGGTGGGTATCACTGCGGTGATCCAGCCAGGCGGCTCGATGCGTGACAACGAAGTGATTGCAGCAGCCGACGAGGCTGGCATCGCGATGGTCTTTACTGGCATGCGCCACTTCCGTCACTAAGCGAAACGCGGTCGGTGTAGCAGCTGCCGTCAGGCTGCGTCCGGCCGCGAAACGGTCGTAATCGATTTATCGCCGGAAGGTCGTTCCGACCTTAACGCAGCCTTCGGCAGCTGCTACAGGGGTTGTGCCGCTCTCTAGTGCCAACCCTTCACAGAATTAGCGTCATCCGAGGTTTTTGAAATGAATGTTTTGATCATTGGCAGCGGTGGCCGTGAACACGCCCTGGCCTGGAAAGTGGCTCAGGATCCGCGCGTGCAGAAAGTATTCGTCGCGCCCGGCAACGCCGGCACCGCCATCGAAGCCAAGTGCGAAAACGTCGCTATCGATGTTCTGGCCCTTGAGCAACTGGCCGACTTTGCCGAGAAAAACGTTTCCCTGACCATCGTCGGCCCGGAAGTGCCGCTGGTGGCAGGCGTGGTCGATCTGTTCCGCAGCCGTGGCCTTGACTGCTTCGGCCCGACCGCTGGCGCCGCTCAGCTGGAAGGTTCGAAAGCCTTCACCAAAGACTTCCTGGCGCGCCACAAGATCCCGACCGCCGACTACCAGAACTTCACCGAGATCGAGCCAGCCCTGGCTTATCTGCGTGAAAAAGGCGCACCGATCGTGATCAAGGCCGACGGCCTGGCCGCCGGTAAAGGCGTCATCGTTGCCATGACCCTGGCCGAAGCCGAAGACGCCGTGCGCGACATGCTCGCAGGCAACGCGTTTGGCGAAGCGGGCTCGCGCGTCGTGATCGAAGAATTCCTGGATGGCGAAGAAGCCAGCTTCATCGTCATGGTCGACGGCAAGAACGTACTGCCAATGGCCACCAGCCAGGACCACAAGCGCGTCGGCGACGGCGACACCGGTCCGAACACCGGCGGCATGGGCGCTTACTCCCCTGCCCCGGTCGTGACCAGCGAGGTGCATCAGCGCGTCATGGACCTGGTGATCTGGCCGACCGTTCGCGGCATGGCCGATGAAGGCAACGTCTACACAGGCTTCCTGTATGCAGGCCTGATGATCGACAAGGCTGGTAATCCAAAAGTCATCGAGTTCAACTGCCGTTTCGGCGATCCTGAGACCCAGCCGGTAATGCTGCGCTTGCAGTCGAGCCTGGTCTTGCTGGTTGAGGCCGCTCTGGCACAAGCGCTGGACAAGGTCGAAGCGCAGTGGGATCCACGTCCGAGCGTCGGTATCGTGCTCGCCGCTGGCGGTTATCCGGGTGATTACGCCAAAGGCGTGGCCATCAACGGTCTGGATGCAGCCGCCGCCCTGGAAGGTAAAGTCTTCCACGCGGGCACTGCACTCAAGGACGGTCAAGTCGTGACAGCCGGTGGCCGGGTGCTCTGCGCAACCGCCATGGGCGCCAGCGTCGATGCGGCTCAACAGCAGGCTTACAAACTGGCGGCTAAAATCGATTGGGAAGGCTGCTTCTACCGCAAGGACATTGGCTACCGAGCCATTGCCCGTGAACGTGGCGAAAGCCAGGAATAAGGCCATTCATTTGGCCGGGCAAGGGCCGCTGGTCCTTGCCGCACTATTCCGGCACCGCGCATAGTTATAATCTGGCATCAACCTACGAAGGGATTTCGCCGTGCGCTGGCTCAGGATTGCCATAAGTCTTACCGTCACGCTGCTGACCCTGCTCTGCATGCTCCCGGCCCAGGCCGCGCAAGGCAGTGGTTGGGCGGTATTGCTCGACGAACAGGGCGACCTGCAGCTTAGCGACATCCGTTCCGCTCGCTACACCAATCAATTCAGTCCCATCGAACTCGAGCGCCTCACGGCGTCCGAGCCCGATGGTGCGTTGTGGCTGCGTTTCAGGCTGGCCCCCGGCAAGCATGAACAATTGCTGCGGGTGTTCGCCCCCGATCTGTCGGCACTCAATCTGTATGTACTCGACGGCGACAAGCTGATCGATCAATTGAACACCGGCACCAGGCAACCCCAGGCTAATCGCCCCCTGCCCAACAGCGACTTCATGTTGCCGCTGCCGCAAAGTGACAACACCCTCGACGTCTACCTGCGGCTGGTCTCTGAACACCAGTTACGACCTTATATCACCCTGCAATCGGCGGTCATGACCGCGGCCGATCAGAACCAGACGTTGATCTACGGCCTGCTGTTCGGCTGCATCAGCATGCTGATCCTGCACAACTTCGTCCGCTACGCCTACACACGCTCGCGCAGCAGCCTTTGGCTGGCCTGGTGTGAAGGGTTGTTGATGCTCAGCCTGCTGTTGCTGCTGAACCTGGCCGGCCCATGGTTACCCGACTGGCACGCCATCCAGACGCCGGGCGCCTACCTCGCGTTACTGCTGACCGCGCCGAGCGGCCTGATGTTCGCCTACCGCTTCTTTACCCCGCTCGGCCCGCACCCGCTGAACAAATTGTTGCTGGCGGACATTCTGTTCATTGTCGTCTGCGGCTTGTTGCTGTTGTTCGTCAACACACTGCCGCTGAACATCATCACCTACGTCTTGGTGGCTCTGGCCGGCTTGAGCATGTTGTTCGTCAGCGCCTATCACTGGCAAAAAGGTTATCGCCCGGCACGCTTTTTCGTCGCGGCCATGGTGGTGTTCAACATTGGCGCACTGGTCATCCTGCCCGCGCTGCTGGGACTGACTCAGCTCGCACCGCAAGATCTGATCATCACCCTGTTGGTGGTTATCTGTATCAGCGGCCTGCTGATGAGCATCGCCCTGAGTGAACGTCAGCGCCGCATCACCGAAGACCGCTTCAGCGTCAGCCGTGACCTGGCCGCCAGCAACGCCGAAATCAATGCAAAAGCCGAGTTCCTGGCGAAAATCAGCCATGAAATCCGCACCCCCATGAACGGTGTACTGGGCATGACCGAACTGTTGTTGGGCACGCCCCTGTCGGTCAAGCAACGCGACTATGTGCAAACCATCCACAGCGCCGGCAATGAGCTGCTGACCTTGATCAACGAGATACTCGACATCTCCAAGCTCGAGTCAGGGCAGATCGAACTGGACGACGTGCAGTTCGACCTCAACGCCTTGATCGAAGACTGCATGAGTATCTTCCGCGCCAAGGCCGAGCAGCAGAATGTCGAGCTGATCAGCTTTATCCAGCCGCAAGTACCGCGCGTCATCAGTGGCGACCCTACACGCCTGCGTCAGACCCTGCTGAGCCTGCTGGAAAACGCGCTGAAGAAAACCGACGAAGGCGAAATCCTGATCGTTGTCGCCCTCGATGAACGCAGTGCAAAACCGCGACTGCGCATTGCGGTGCAGGACAGCGGTGTGCCGATGGAGGCAGAAGAGCGCGATGCCCTGATGCACGCCGAACTGCACAGCAAGCACTTCCTTTCGGCAACGAGTCTGGGCGGCAATTTGGGGCTGGTGATCGCCCGTCAACTGATCCGCCTGATGCAGGGCGAGTTCGGCATCAAGACCGGCGCCAACCAGGGCAGCACCTTGTGGCTGACGCTGCCCCTGGACCCGGACCGGCTTGAACACCCGACCTCTGACCTCGACGGACCGCTGCAAGGCGCGCGCGTGCTGGTGGTGGACGATAACGATACCTGCCGCAAGGTGCTGGTGCAGCAATGCAGTGCCTGGGGCCTGAACGTCAGCGCCGTGCCGTCCGGCAAGGAAGCCCTGGCACTACTGCGCACCAAGGCTCACTTGCGCGATTACTTCGACGTGGTCCTGCTGGATCAGAACATGCCTGGCATGACCGGCATGCAACTGGCGGCCAAGATCAAGGAAGACCCGAGCCTCAATCACGACATTCTGCTGATCATGCTGACCGGCATCAGCAATGCACCGAGCAAGATCATTGCACGCAACAGCGGGATCAAACGCATCCTCGCCAAGCCCGTGGCCGGCTATACCCTCAAGACCACCCTCGCCGACGAACTGAGTCAGCGCAACAAAGGCCCGGCCGCTTCGCATCACCTGTCGCCCGGCTCGGCGCTTCCGGTCAAGGTTCCGAGCGATTTCCGCATCCTGGTGGCCGAGGACAACACGATCTCGACCAAGGTGATTCGCGGCATGCTCGGCAAGCTCAACCTGCAACCAGACACCGCCAGCAATGGTGAAGAGGCGTTGCAGGCGATGAAAGCCCAACGCTACGACCTGGTGTTGATGGACTGCGAAATGCCGATCCTCGATGGTTTCTCTGCCACCCAGCAACTACGCGCCTGGGAAGTCGGCAATCAACGCACACGCACCCCCGTGGTGGCATTGACCGCGCATATTCTCGCCGAGCACAAAGAGCGTGCGCGCCAGGCCGGTATGGACGGGCATATGGCCAAGCCGGTCGAACTGTCGCAGTTGCGTGACCTGATCGAGCATTGGGTTGCCCAGCGTGATCAGCAGAATCGGGCAGCCGCTCCGACCTCCTGACTGAACCTCAATCAGGTAACACGCTGCCTATATATCCAGTTCATGCAAATGACGGGTGGTTTCGGCCACCACCGCGGCCGCCACTTTTTTTCTGAAGGTCACGTAGTGAAGCGTGCTGAACGTAATGATCGCCATTTCTTCCCGACTGTTTTCCACGATTTCTTCAATTGGCCAAAACAGGAACTGCGAGACGTTTCGGCGGGTGCTGAACTGTTTGTGGTACAGGGCGATTTCGATCTTTCCAGGGGCTTTCAGGCAACAGGGAATCATTTGAAAGAGCCCCGTTTCACGTTGCAGGCTAAGCCTTTCGAATACCTCAAGTGCATTGGCATTGCGCTTGAGCGACTTGAGCGCATGTTCTGCCGGACTCGAAAAACGCTCGCCGGCCGCCCCTGATATTTGCTGCGCAACGCTTTCCGACATCTGCCCCTGTCCAGCAGGACCTGGACTGACCGCGCGCGACATATCCCAGCCCAGAAACCTGAGTTTGTTTTTGTAGTAATCAAACCAATTGCCGACCAAGCCGTCTTTTTGCGCTGAACGAGTGGCCAACTGCGCATATAGATTACTCAGATAGATATCTTCCCTGTCCTGCGACGACATCCCTTCGTTGAATGAAACAACACTGTTGCCCACCACCGCCGCACGTGGGGAATAACTGCTACTGAGCACTTGACCGGCGGCAAATCTGGAGTCCTTTGCAGTCATGACGGTGCCCCCGCTGTCGATGGCAATCCAACTGGCTTAATGTCAGAAATGTACAGGATGTTTTTCGCCGCCTTATCCCCCAGTTTCTTTACGATGGCATCGCGAAGGGAGACATAAAGGACAGACGACAAGTTGGCTTGAAACCATCTGAGTCGGATATTGCCCAGCACGTTATCTGAGGAAAACAAATGGCCCAAAGGATCAGTTAAGGTATGCACATTGGTTTCGAACTCTATAAAGAGACTGCTCATTACAGCCCCTTGGCCGACGACAATGATTTGCAACCTGACGTCACTCACTGCCTCTGCGGGTGTGCCCGACACCTCGATATTTTTTTGCCTGGACATCTGCTCGCGCAGTAGCTCAGTTGCCGGATGATTGCAGGGCAATTGAGCGATATCGTTAAAGACCCCGGCGATCCCGGCAATCGTAATGTTACCTGCTTGATCTTCCAGTCGGCTCTCGACCCACTGCACCATGGCACGCTTCGATTCGGCATCGGTTCCGAAACTGTCCCACGCCACCGCCCTCTGCAACCAACTATCCTTAAGTACCCCCTGACAGGTGTCATACCACCCATCACCAAGCGTAAATTCCGGGTATTTCTTATTAGCCACCAATTGCGCGAACAACACCGAATTCAACACATCCTGCCTCTCCTGCTCCAGCAGGGCGGAGGACAGTAAGACAACGGCACCGGCATTAACGAAAACTGAATACTGCGCACCCATCAATAACTCCTGACTCATTCAAAATTGGCGACTACAACGTAGTCGCCAAACGATCACACAGGATCAGATTTCGTATTCGTCAATTTTGGTTTGTGCACGATCACCCAACTTCGCGATGATGGTGGCGCGAGTGCGCTCAATAATGGAAGGCACAATGGTCATATGACTTTCGCCTTTGTACAGATCGACGGAACTGCTGTCCCAATCCACAAACAGGACTTTGGTCTGGTTGGTCCGTTTAATGAAACGGACGGCACCCAGCGCCATGATCACTTCGCCGTGCTGGCTTTCCTTACAGCTGGCCACACCAAACCCACCCGTCCCCGAATCCTTGATGTTCTGGTCGAAAAGTTGAAGGGGCTTGCCACTGGTTTGTAGCGCAGCCAGCGCATCACCAGCGACTTTCAGCATCAGAACCGAGGTCGGCCCCGGAACGGCAGCGGCAGCGACGGCAGAGCCGAGGATCTTCAGCACCAACTGATCCATCTTGAAGCTCTTGCCGGAAGCGGCAACAGTGTCGTAATACTTCTGCAAGATGGTCCAACCCGAATCCTGCATTACTTGCAGAAAAAGCTGATACCACTCTTTACCTTGATCATCGCGCGGGTATTTTTTATTAGCCACCAACGAAGCGAAGAGATAAGTGTGTTGAATATCGGTTTTATTTTGCTCGCTCATTCCCGATACAAAAGACAAGATGCCGTCTCCCACAATCGAGGCGCGATCCGGTTGATCGACATCGCCACTATTGATGGTCATGGCACGCGGAACAATAATGATACTCTCTGGCATCACGTCATATGCGTTCAAACGCTCAAGACGATCAGACAAAGTTACTACAGGATTAGATTCAATACTCATAACACTTCCTTTATTTAACAAAAGCCCTCCATGGGCCCGAGCGACAAAGTTACACAAACCACTTGAATACAACAAGATCACAACTGTAACGCCATATAGCTTACAACCATGCCACAACTAAAATACGCCAGCAGACCAACTAACAAAAACTAATACGCCGTACAAACCAAGTAGTTTTCTGCACGCAAAACTATCGTGGCCTCAAGCCGACAGACGCCCCCGCGCCTGATAGACTCCACTTCAATTTCAATCGCCGTGAGCTCCGACCATGCTCCAAGAGTTATTCAGCGTTTACCTGAAGATGCTGGTGCTCTACAGCCCATTCTTCGTATTGTCCTGCTTCATCAGCTTGACTCGCGGTTACTCGCGCAAAGAACAACGACGCCTGGCCTGGAAAGTGGCCATCGCCACGCTGGTGTCGAGCGTCTTGCTGTACTTGTTCGGGCGGGTGATTTTCACTGTGTTCGGCATCACCGTGGACGCGTTCCGCATCGGTGCCGGCAGCGTGTTGTTCATTTCGGCGCTGGGCATGGCCCAAGGCAAGTCGGCGGTGCAAACCGACAACGTGCAGCAGGACGTGACCATCGTCCCGCTGACCATTCCCCTGACAGTCGGCCCCGGTACCATCGGTGCATTGCTGGTGATGGGCATCGGCCAGCCGCATTGGGACGACAAACTCACGGCGATTCTCAGCATTGCCCTGGCCAGTTTCACCGTGGGCGTCGTGCTTTATCTGTCCAACCACATCGAGAGGATTCTTGGCGATCAGGGGTTGCAGATCGTCAGCCGGCTAATGGGGTTGTTCGTCTGCGCATTGGCTGCGCAAATCATCTTTACCGGGGTGAAGGGCTACCTGGTGCCCTGACCTTCAAGGCCGCAGAGTCGAAAAAACCTGCGGCCTTGTGTCAACCGGACTCAGCTCAACCCGTTGCCCGAAACCTCCTCTGCGGTCGGCAGATCGATGCGCTGCGCCGGTACAACCTCGCTCAACAAGACGTTGTCCTCGTTACCGAGCTTGATCAGCAACGCTTTCACCAACGCGGACACGGCAAAGGATCGATACCCTTCTACGGCCAGGAACACTTCGCCCTGCAAGGTGACGTCCGCCGAGAACACGTCGCGAAAGATCAGGCTGTGCCCACAGTCGGGATCGACAATGACCAAGTGTTCCTGAACCTTGCTCAGCGTCAGTTTCTCCGTGTTGTCCAGCGCCCAGATCAACTTGCCGGGAATTGACGCCTCACGTCCCGGTATTGCCCGGCAGTCGACAATGACCGACTCCAACCTGAACCAGACGGCCTTCGACAAGCAGTAAGTAACGGCGCCCTGGCCCAGTCGAAGGACCAATGTGTGCACGTCGTCGGGAATCAACGGCATCAGGTCACTGACGGTCATCTGCCCTTCGAGGGTCAGCACTTCAGCATTGCGCTGAACATAACGCACGGGGCCGGCCTGCTCCTTGCCCGGGTAGGTATGCAGCAGCCCGTCCTTGCGCTCATGAAGCAACACATTGATTTGCTGCTGTGTCCCCAACAGTTCGAAGTCGTCGGTATTCGAAGCTTTCGAAACCCGAATCAATCGGCCGGTTTCAGACACATACCATTGCAGGCTGTCGGGTGCCTCAACCGCAAGGAACGCCGCGTGCCGGTGGTTTTCGACCAGCCTCTTGAGACCGTCTTGCAACGGCGCGGTCTGAACAGCCACCCATTGGCTATCAACGCCCGTGATCAACACCGACTCCTGATAGCGCAACTCCACGTTGATCCCTTCAAGCGTCGTAGCGCGAAGTCCTGCGCCTGCTGCTGTTACTTCGGCAAACCGCCAGGGCCCCCACTCTCGCACCGGTGCCGGTATCACGCCGGCCTGCAACAATTGCAAACCCTGGCCAAATGCACTGTCGAGTTGCACAGGATCGATAAAGCCCTGACGGTAAATTTCACCGGTGGACAGCGCCAGCAACCAGGCTGCGCTGCTGTCCGGCGTAACGCTCAGCAAGCGTACTTCCTCGCCACGTCCCAGATCGGATAACAGCAGCCGATCGTTCACGTACCAGGCGCTTAACCGGGCATGGTCGTGCAAGTGGCTCAAGCCCACGATGGCAAAACTCGCGACGGGGTATTGGTCGGCCACGCTGTCCAGCGCCAGCCACCAACGTGCTCGATCCTTGAGCCAGTCATCGGTCACCCCACCCAACTGCAGGCGACCGTCGGTAGTCACATTGAAAAACAGACCTTTATCTGTCAGCGCCAGATATTCCTCTTCAATGGCAACCACATTCACCAGCCCTTCGGGTTCAATCTGTTCAACAGACCAGGCCCCGTTGATTCGTTGCTGGCGTGACAGATGCCCGGCAGCCTTGTCGTAGACGACGAACACATCCCCCTCATTATTCGTGGGCGGGACAAGCGTGAGCTCTTTGAGATTTTTGATGGAATCCGGCCAGCCTCGCTCCCGGTGTCGCGGCGCGGCAGGGCGGACAATCAGGCGGTCACTGCGGCGAATCCAGGCCAGGTCGCGCAGCGTCGAATCCACCTTCCAGCAAATCGAGACGTACGCCGCTGGCTGCCAGTCGACAGTGGTTACCACACCGTTTGCCGGCACAGGCGCAAACACAACATGCCCTCCCAATACCTGAGCCCAGTCGCCGAGTGTCTCGCGCTTGCTCACGACCGCTGCCAGCGTCGGGTCCAGGTCGCGCGTCATCGAACTCAAGAACAGTTCGCCGTCATGCAGTTGGTAGACAAACTCATCCACCGTCCGGTCTTTACGAGTGACCTTCTGCACGAGAGTGATCACCCCGTGCGTCGCTTCCTGGCAGTGGGTAATGAGGCTATCGGCAGCCTCGGCGAGCAACAGCCGATAACGTCGGTGGAGCAGGCCAGTCACTGCGTCGACTTGCCAGACAAGGTAATTCAGCGGGTGATAGAAATACGCATACCCATCGACCACCGCGCCCAATAATGCCCCATCGGCCTCCCCCGGATCATCGTCACGAAAATACAGAAAGCGATCGACAGCCGAGTCATACCAGGCGGTCGTAAACCTGGGTTCATCGGGTTTTTCGAACGGGACCGGAAACTGATGTACCGGCGTGTAGGGCATGCCCAGGCGATGCGCTCGGGCCAACGTCTTGAAGTGATCCTGCAATGCCTGGGCATCCATGCCCGGGGTCGCGTCCTGCTCGATAACCATCAACGTCAACTGGGTGAAGTCGACCTTGAACACTTGATCCTTGCCGATTTTTATCAGGACTTCATTGCGTCCCCTGCCGCTCAACTCAACGTTGATTGAACCAATAAAGAGTTCGCCAAAACGCTCCACTCGAACATCGCTTTCCTTCGCCCACGAGGCTTGCAGCAACCAACGCGAGGTCTCCTGGCTCGGCGACTCCAGTTCGATCTTCACCCCGGGATTGAGCACCAGCGAGCAGTTCGCCCCTGCGCCTTCGATTTTATAAGTGATCTTGTCGTGCCACGATGTCGGCAGCGCAGGCACCACCAGCGTGCGTGCGATTGCGTCCAGCCGAACATTGATCATCGTGGGCTGATAGACCGGGCTCAGGCGATAGACAATGTAGTCACCGGGAAACGAATAGAACGAGAACAGAAACAGACGCGTGCCATCCCGTGTCCTCTTCTCGAGGCGACGCGCCGTATCAAACCCGACGCTGTGGCGCAGTGTCGAAAAGGGCAGCCATTTGTATTCATAGCCGTAAACCGTTTTAGGCGTGCACGGCAGCACGATGGCCTGACCCGCAGCGGGTGCAAACGCGGCGCGCCCTGGCAAACCGAGTTCACGACGAATATCAATCGTTCGCTCGTAATCCACATCAAAGTCAGGGACCCCGAAATGATCACGCAGGGGGAACAGTTCAGGGCTGCCGAACGCCAGGGTGCGGGCCTTCAGGTCCAACGTCTGGAAGACCAGGGCCGATTGAGGCAGCCACGCGCTGGCGGCCTCATCGAACCGATAACCGCCTTCGCGATGCGCACGTTCCAACCCGTCAAAAAACAATCCGACTTGTTTGACCTCTTCGGCAATCACGGCAAAACCTTGTGCGAGCGCTGCCGCACCAATCGCCAGGCCACCCAGAATCACACCGGCACCACCCAGCACCGCGGCCGCTGTACTCGCCCCCACCACCCCGGCGCCAATTCCGGCCCCTGCCAGCATTACGCTGGCGGAATCGAATGCCAGTTGAGTACCGTATTGCGCGCGCTCGACGTCGTTTTCGGCCGTGGATAACTGATAGATATCGAAACCTGCGTTGGCCAGGCCCAACACCGCACCCACGCCTTCATTGGCGACATGGCCCAAGGCCTCGCTCACCACCGGCGCACAGGTTTGAGCGATCACCTTCTCTTCAGCCAGCGCTTGTCGCACCAGTTTGACCAGCCCAAGAACATCGACCGCATTGCCATGTACCAACTGCGCGTAATTGACGTAAGCGTGCAACCGAACGGCCATCGTCAACGGTTTTCCAGCACCTTCCTGGTTGCGCAACGCGTTCATCAGCGCCTGGATGGTGAACCCTGCGTTCAAGGTATGGACGCTGCCGGCGCCCGTCGGGTCCAGCTCATTGACCGGCGCCCGGGGTTTTGTCGCCAGCGTCGAGAATTGCTCTGACAAATAGGTTTTGATGCGCAGCAAGCGCTGATCGTTAGTGATGACTTGTACCAGGTGCTCGGGCTTTTCGGGATCGATCAGGCTCAAGCGATACTCGCCGACCGGGGTAATTTCCAACGTCTCGAATAACGGGACAAGCCTCTGCGCCAGCTGATTTTTTTCCAGAAGCTCAGTGGTCGCCTCGCGTATCTGCTGGCTCCAGCCATAGCTGTCGAGTTCCAACAGACTGCTGCCCAGACGCGGATTACTCATCAGCGAGTCGCCGTGAGCACTGGCCAGGCGCTGCCTGAGTGCAGGCAATGTCTGCTCCTTCAACGGGCCGGGTTGCAGCAATTCCGACACACGAATACCGGAAGGCAACGCCGTTTCGGACAGGCGTGTACCGTCCACCTCGATCAGGTCAAACGTTGGCCGCAAGGCGTCGCCATAGGCGGCGTACTGTTTGGCCATTTCATGTTCCAGAAAGAACTGCTCCAACGCTTCGCGAAACAGCAGTGGTTGCTCAAACTCGAACACACCGAAGTTCGGATCGTAGAAGTGATAGAGGCCGCGCTCGCCGACAAAGGTTTTCGCCACCAGCATCGAGTGGTTATTGGAGTTGAGCATCAAGGTGCTGGGGGACGTCTTGGTTTCCAGTAGCGCCACCACCTGCGCCACGTCAGAACGAGCGAGGGAGGTACCCACCTCGTTGAGTTGCACGCCGCGCATTTCTTCCACCGCGTTCAGAAAGACCGCGGAGTCGTTTTCCTTTGGATCAATGACCCCAAGGTAGAAACGTTCGCGCAGGGTATTGGCGGCGGCAGGGCTGTGTAGCAGCGCCGCGGCCATCGCCAGTGCCAATGGATAACAACGGCCACCCACCCGCTCACCGGCCCCCTGTAACAACAAATCCTGTGGCACCAGTTTCGTCGTACCCGCCTGGAAACTTTCCAGAACAATCCCCACTCGCTCGACAACCCGGTCACGAAATTCAAGCTTCGCGACCTCTTGGATTCGGGCGACGTTCTGCCCCCATTGGCGCAAGGTCAACGGTTGCGCGAGGGCATTTTTCTTGAGTTCCAGTGCGTGCTCAAAGAACGCTGGCGGTTCGCCGGGAGCGCTATTCATTCCCGCCAGGAAGGCCGGCGAATTGTGTTTGAAGAGTTGACGCTCAATGGCCGCATAACGTCCCGAAACGCCCAGTTCGCGAACGGTGTTGGCCAGGTTATCGAGTTCGGCACTCAGCGCCTCGAAGCTACGGTTATCCAGTGCCTTGGCGCCCAATAAAGCACCGAGCAAGAGTCGCTGCGCGGGGCTCAATTGCGCCGTCAGGAGCGAGCCGCTGGCAATGGCGGTCAAGGCTTCATCGATGGATAAACGTTGCGTCTTTGTGTCGCTCAGCGAAGCCGGAGGCAGCGCTTTTCCGTCCTGGGCGATGATCGATTGCCGGTCATCAAAGCTCAACGGCACGGCCTTTTCAAACGTCAGCTCATCGCTGCGCTGTTCATTCATCGCCTGCAGAAACGGCTCACCCAGTTCATCAGCCAAGCGCTGTAACAGGTCGGTCGACAACACATGGCGCCCCTCGATGACCGGCCAGCCTTCCTCGAAATCAATGGTCTGGTACTTGAGCAGTTCCCCCATGTCACCCATGAAACGGTTTTTGAATCGCCCCTCCTGCCAGCGCTTTTGCTCACTGGCGAGCCATTGGGAGGTGTCACTCGTGTTCTCTTTCCAGGAGTGATCCAGCTCCTCCTCGGTCGACCGGTTGACGGTCGCGATGGGGGCAATGGCAACGTCGCCTCGCCAGGCTACAGCCGCCTGTGGGGTGAAGTGCATTCTGACGTAGGCGGTGACCGCATCACGCATCGCAGCCGGCCCGGTCAGGTAGATCGTCACTTCGCTCTGGGGGCGAATCCCGTCGCTGTAATAGGTGGCGGCTGCTTCTGTCAGAAAAGCGAGCGACAACTCTTCTTCCATCGGAAGTTCGCCCAAGGAACCGAATCTGTTCTCGACGACCTCTCGCGCAACACCGCTCATGGTCTCGGCGTCGATAAACGCTACCTTTCTCTGCAAGGCCAACCGGGTCGTGGCATCGACTATTTCATAGTTGAGCCTGAAACGTTCGATCACGGCGCTCAGCATCGCCGACCCGGGATGAGCCATGATGAATGCATTACTCAAACTGCTTTGTTCGGCGACGGCTCGCAGTCCGTCCGGACGCACCAGACGCTCTGCCGGCGGGCGAAAAACGCTGTTCAACGCCGGATGACTTTTGGCAAAACGTTCCAGCGCCGGAAGATGCTCCTCGGGAATCACCTGGGCATAGTTTGTGTACCTGCTACGCAGCGCCTGGCGACCCGGCATCCATTCGGGATTGTGATCCAGCAACAATTGCAGGACGCCCAGACGCGCATCGGGGGCAAATTGGCTGATGTCCACCTCGCCCAGGATGTTCGGAAGAGGCGGCAGGTTATCGACATCCGCGTAACGGCCTCCTTCAGCCATCAAAGCCTCGATGCGTACCACATCGGAGGCCGCGGCAAAGTTGCCGCGCAGTCTGATTTCTCGTTCGTAGATGGCCTGCAAGCGCAGCGGCGTGGCATTGCTGGCCAGGTCACGAAGTTCCAGGTCGCCCTCGCCCAGTGCCGAAAGACTCTCACTGTTTTTGACCTTCAAGGCTTTCAAGTGCGCTTCGTGCTGCCCATAAGCGCGGACCAGCAGATCAATGCGAGCATCGTCGGCTTTCTCGCCGCGACTTACAGCGTTGGTGATATGCGCGCTCATCTGTTGCTTGAGGACAATCGCTCGTTCTTCGTACTTGTCACCCAGTTCAAGCGCGGTCTCGCTGGTCGCCCCACCCTTAATCATCGCATCAGCCTTGGCGGCCTCGACAATAATCCGGTTGGTCTCGTAGGCCAGCAACGCGTCACTGTCATACCAGAGTTTGAGGTTATAGCCTTCCCCCGCGAGGGCCTGTTTCCAGACATTGATGTAATCGCGCTGAATATCCCCAATGCCACCGCCTAGCCATACAAAGTGCAGGTTTTTCGGCACTTCGGTGGCGGCGACCGTTAATTGTTTAACACTGTTGGACAAACGCGCCTGAAAACTTTCAACGCGGTTGAGAATGTTCGTCAGGGTGGGGGACTGACCTTCACCAGGTTCCGCCGGCACCTTTACTTCCGCCGAACGTCGGCGTCGCCTCGAGGGTTTTGCAAACGACCCCAATGCCTGGATCAGCAGCCCGAGTGGCGCACGCATCCGTGGAAAATCGAGTTGACCAATACAACCGAAGTAATAGCGAAATACCGCGTCGTATTCATCAGTCCCTTTATGATCATGTAATGCCTGTTCAAGATCAGACAACTTGAAAAGATCGATGAAACTTACATACCCATCAGTACGACGCTTATCTTGCTCATGCATAAACACACTTCCTTGTAGAGTAACAATTGACGATTTTATTAAAACGTTAAATCAACACTAACCGAATTGATTTTCCGCCTCAAAAAACAAAACAGACAATTGATTACCAACAAAACATTCAGAAATGCGAAAACCGCAACAACAACCCGCCGCACCGGCAGTTAAAAACATTAACTTACAGCCGCACTTTTAATAACAGTGTTGCAAGAGATTGATATTGATTAAACAGCAGCCGATAGAGTGCGGCCTCAGGATGAGGCCGCTGACTGTTATGAAGTTGGCTTGTCGCCATACCAGCGCGGCGTATACACCCACTCGCCACCCTCGGCACGCGGGAACACACAGGTGGTGGAGGAGCCGATCAGCACCATCGTGCGCATGTCCACTTGATCCGGGGTCAATAGCCCCAGCGTGGTGACGCGCAAGGTCTGGCCCGGACGCCCGATGTCTCGTCCCAACACCACCGGCGTTTGCGCGGTGCGGTGTTGCGCGACGATCTCCAGTGCCCGCCCCAACTGCCAGGGACGCGAACGGGAGATCGGGTTGTAGAACGCCAGCGCCAGGTCCGCCTGAGACGCCAGGTCCAGACGTTTCTCGATGATTGCCCAAGGCTTGAGGTTGTCCGACAGGGACATCACGCAGAAGTCGTGCCCCAACGGCGCGCCGGCCTGAGCCGCGGTTGCCAGGGAAGCAGAAACACCCGGAAGGATCTCCAGATCAACGCTGTGCCATGTGGGCTCATTCGATTCGTGTAGCGCTTCGAGCACCGCGGCCGCCATGGCGAACACGCCGGGATCGCCGGACGAGACGACCACCACCGAACGCCCCTGGGCTGCCAGTTCAAACGCATGGCGAGCGCGCTGCATTTCCTCACGGTTATCGGTGCAGTGCAGCACCTGATCGTCGCGAAACGGGCCGGCCATGCGCACGTAGGTTTCATAACCGAGCACATCATTGGCACGCGCCAGTTCGGCCTTGACCGCCGGCACCATCAGTTCGGCGGCGCCAGGGCCCAGGCCGATCACCGCCAGACGACCGCGCGCACGACCGATGCGGGCGGGGTCCAGCGGTTGGCTGGCCACTGCAATAGCAAGACCCAAGTCCGCCGAAACGACGGCAGCGTCCGGCACGCTGTGGCGGGCCAGTTCGCCGACGCTGCCGCTGAACGTCGCAAAACGCAGCGGCACGCCCAGTTCAAGCGCCGCTTCACGCAAGGCCGGGTTGGCCATGTGCCGCTCGCTGGCCACCAGGCACGCCAGCGATTGCACGGCGATGTTCGCCTGATGCAGCGCCGCGCGAATCGCATTCGGCAGCTCCGCCACATCGCCATTCACCGCCACCAGAACGCTGCGCGGGTAGATCAGCAATTCATTAGCCGCAGGCAGGCGCTCGGCACTGCCGACGTGAATCGACAACCGCGCCTGCGGATCCTCGGGCAATTGCGCCTGCGCCAACCATGGCGCCGCGCCTTCGATGCGCACGCTCTGGCCGGCGAGCAAATCCGAGACAAAGCGTTTACCCAGTTCCAGATCACCCAACGCGTAACCACTTGGCGGATTGAGCAGGCAGGTGCCAAAGCGCAATTCACCGCTGGTGGTAATCGCTGCCGCAACGTCGAGACCGTCAGCGATCTCCCGGGCCATGACGTTCACACCACCGAGCCCGCCGAGCAGCGGCACCACGGCGCTGCCGTCTTCGGCCACCGCCAGCACCGGCGGCTCGGCGCCTTTTTCGAGCAACAACGGTGCGAGCGTGCGAATGACAATGCCCGCCGCACACAGGGCGATGATCGGCGTGTCCTGTTGATAGAACTCACGCAAGGTTGCGCCGAACTCGTGATAGACACGGTCTGCGCCTTCAACCCGTTCAGCCAGGCCGTGGATCAATGCGCCGGGGTAAACCTGCTGAATCTTGCGCGCGGTCGCAAGGCTGCCGTTGCCCAGAATGACAATCGCCGGAACGGGACGGGCCATCAGCCTTGCCACCGTTCGCCGGGCACGATAATCAGCGAGAAGTACGGCGAGGACATCGGCTCGACCTCATTGAGCGGCACTATTTTCTGATTGGCCATGGTTGCACGTTCGACGTACAGCGCGCGGTCTGCCAGACCGAGTTCTTCGAGCACCTGACGGACCTTGGGGAAATTGCGCCCCAGCTTCATGATCACCGCCGCATCGGCATCGGCCAGCCGACGCTTGAGGTCGTCGTGAGGCAGCACACCGGACAGCACCGACAAACTCTGATTGCGGTACACCAGCGGCGCGCCCAGCACCGAAGCGCCGCCGAGCATCGAGCAGACCCCCGGCACGACTTCGGCTTCATAGCGCTCGGCCAGTCGATCGTGCAGGTACATGTAAGAGCCGTAGAAGAACGGATCACCTTCGCAGATCACCGCGACGTCACGGCCCGCGTCCAGATGCGCGGCGAGTTCTTCGCCGGCCGCATCGTAGAAATCGCTGATCACTTGCTCATAGGACAGCGGTGCCGGCAATGCCTCGGTGGTTACCGGGTACACCAACGGCAGCAGCGTTTGTGCGTCTTGCAGATGCGCTTCGATGATGCCGAAGGCATTGCCCTTTTTACCCTTGGCGACGAAGTACGCCACCACCGGGGATTCGCGCAACAGGCGCAGGGCTTTGACGGTAATCAACTCCGGATCACCGGGGCCGACGCCCAGGCCAATCAAGCGTCCAGGTTGCTGCATCATTCGATCTCCGTGGCGAGGGCATTAACAGCGGCGGCGGCCATGGCACTGCCACCCAGTCGGCCTTGCATGATGACAAACGGCACGCCGCGACTGTCGGCGGCGAGCGCAGCCTTGGATTCGGCGGCGCCGACGAAGCCCACCGGGAAGCCGAGGATCAGGGCCGGTTTCGGCGCGCCGGCGTCGAGCATTTCCAGCAGGTAGAACAGCGCGGTCGGCGCATTGCCGATGACCACGACGCTGCCTTCCAGATGCGGGCGCCACAGTTCCAGCGCGGCGGCGGAACGGGTGTTGCCCAACTCGCGGGCAAGCGCAGGAACGCTGTCGTCGCGCAGTGTGCAAATCACCTGATTGTTGGCTGGCAGGCGCGCGCGGGTCACGCCTTCGCTGACCATCCGCGCGTCGCACAGAATCGGCGCACCGGCCGCCAGCGCATCGCGCCCGGCCTTGCCCGCGCCTTCGGAAAACTGCAAGCCGTCGATGGCATCGACCATGCCGCAGGCGTGGATCACGCGCACTGCGAGTTTCTCCAGGTCGGCGGGGATTCGTGCCAGGTTGGCCTCGGCGCGAATGATCGCGAAGGAGTTGCGATAGATCTCCTGACCGTCGCGTATGTAATCAAGCATCCAGGGGGCTCCGTGAGCGGTCGTCGAGCAAGGCTGCGACCGCTTCAATAGTAAGACTGCGGGCGTGCAGCGCGCCGAAACCGGGCTGTGCTGCATCGCAAAAATAGAGGTCGTAGCGACCGGCAGAAACCGCCAGCAAGGTGATCGGCGCCCGGTGCGCCGCCGCGCAGGAACGCATGCAACCGGACAGATGAACGTTCAACGCATGCCCGTGACGTTGCAGCAGCGCCGCCAGTTGCCGGGCATCGCCCTTGGTGTCGGCCAGGCCTTTGCCGCACCCGGTCGAACCGGTGCAGGCAATCAGTCGGGCCAAGGCATCATCGGCCGAGCATTGCAGGCCCAGTTGTTCAAGACTGTGGATAACGTACGGCGCATCGACGCGCTGGACAGCGGGCAGCAACAGGCTTTGCCACGGGGTAAAGCGCACGCTGCCATCGCCCTTCTCCCGCGCCAGTCGGGCGACGCCCCGGAGCCTGGCGGGGTCGAGGCGTCCCAGCGGCGGTACGGCGCCGACATACACCTGCCCGGCGTCACGCTGCGAATGAGCGCCGATGTGCAGGATGCCGGCACTCGCGTCACGCTGCCACTCGGTGACGGGCATCAGCGGAACGCGTTCGGCCAGATCAGCGAGAAACTCGTCGAGCGGACATTCAGCGAGCAAATGACGCATGCGCGTCTGATCCGGGCGCGCCCGTTCCAGAAACACTTCAAGCACCGCAACGACCAGCGCATGGCCCTGATCCAGCGCCACCGAACTGACGGGCACGTCTGTCGGGCAACCGGCCAGACCAAACGCCCAGCGCTGTTCGCCGTTCCACTCGACCGCAGAAAGCCACAGGTCATGCGGATGTTCGAGCATGGCCAAGGCTTCGCCGCCATCGAGTTGCACGGCGAATTTGGCGCTGAGGTCATGGAAGGGTTCGTGGTTTTGCAGGGAGGCGAGAATCTGCCCGGCCAACGGACGTGTGTCGATCAACATGTGCTGATCGATCCCGGCGCTCGGGCTGAGCATCAGGTTGCGCACATCATCGCCAGCGACAGTGCTCGGGCCCAGCCCTGCCGCCATCAGGCTATCGATCAACGCCCCGTGCTGCGTACCGATCCCGCGAATTTGCAGGTTGGCGCGGTTGGTCGCCTCGATCACGCCGCCAGCAAAGCGCTCGGCTGCACAAGCCACCGCCTCAGCCTGATCGGCACTGATCGAACCGCCATTCAATTTGATCCGGCAGATACCGCCATCCAATGCCTGAACGATGCGTAGCAACCCCGGGCAAGCCGAGGGGCGTAAGGCAGTGGACATCGGACGTTCGTTCAAAGGGGCGACCGGCTCTGTGGGAAAGGCGCTTCGCGGGCGAAGGCGCGGTATTATGCCTGCTTTGTCAGGCGGCATGAAAAGCCTGCCCGTCGGAACTGTCCGATTGCGAACTATTTTTGAGGGCTGAAGATGTCACCCTGGCTGACAGTAGTGGGAATCGGTGAAGACGGCTTCAAAGGCCTGGGCAGAAATGCCCGGCACGTGCTGCTGCGTGCTTCGCGGATTATTGGCGGTCAGCGTCAACTGGATTTGTTGCCCGTGTGCATTCGTGGCGAGCGGCAGTTGTGGCCGAGTCCTTTTTCCCTGGAGCCGGTGTTGGCCCATCGAGGCGAGCCGGTGTGCGTGCTGGCCAGCGGCGATCCGATGTTCTTTGGCGTCGGCGCCAGCCTGGCGCGGCAAGTGCCGGCAGCTGAAATGCAGATTCTGCCCGCCCCCTCCTCCTGCTCGCTGGCGGCGGCGCGAATGGGCTGGCCCTTGCAAGAGGTCGTGACGCTGTCGGTGGTGGCCCGCCCGGTCGCCGCACTGAACGCCCATCTGTCCAGCGGCGTGCGCCTGCTGGTCTTGAGCAACGACGGCCACAGCCCTGCCGTAATTGCCCGGGTACTGCGTGAACGCGGTTTCGGTCCGAGCCACCTCACGGTGCTGGAGCATCTGGGCGGTGAGGCCGAGCGGCGCATCGAAGGCGTTGCCAATGACTGGAATGATCCGACGGTCGCCGATCTGAACCTGATCGCCATCGAGTGCATCGCCGAACCGAACACTCCGCGCCTTTCGCGTCTGGCCGGGCTGCCAGATTCAGCGTTCAAGCACGATGGGCAACTGACCAAGCGCGACGTTCGCGCCATCACCCTCGCGCGCCTCGCGCCGGTGCCCGGTGAACTGCTGTGGGATGTCGGCGCGGGCAGCGGCTCGATTGGCATCGAGTGGATGCGTGCGCACCCCGGTTGCCGTGCACTGGCGATCGAAGCCGATGCGGGCCGCCAACAGTTGATCGAATTGAACCGCGACGCCCTTGGCGTTCCCGGCTTGCAGCTGATCCGTGGCAGTGCGCCACAGGCGCTCGCCGGGCTCGAACGCCCGGACGCGATTTTCATCGGTGGCGGTGTCACCCGCGAAGGCGTGCTCGACACCTGCTGGGCACAACTCAAACCCGGTGGGCGACTGATTGCCAACGCCGTGACGCTGCAAAGTGAAATGACCCTGATGGCCTGGCGCGAACAGCACGGCGGTGAATTGACCCGCATCCACATTGCTCAGGCCCAGCCGCTGGGAGAGTTCGACACCTGGCGTCAGGCGTTGCCGATTACCTTGCTGGACGTGACGAAGCCCTGCGATGCGTGACGAAACCGCCGAGCAACCCGCCCCGCTGCGCAGCGGCCTGACCACCGGCAGCTGCGCCACCGCCACCAGCCTGGCGGCCGCACGCTTGTTGTTGGCCGGGATGAGTGCTGACGCGGTAGAGATCGTTTTGCCCAAGGGCAAGCAGGTGCAGATGCGCCTGGAGTTTTGTCGCCTGACGGACGACGGCGCCGAAGCCGGGACGATCAAGGATGCCGGCGATGACCCTGACGTGACCCACGGCGCCCTGCTGTTTACGCAAGTGCGCCTGAGCGCCGAGCCGGGCATACGCTTCAACGCCGGTCGCGGCGTCGGCACGGTGACTCGGCCTGGGCTGGTGCTCGGCGTCGGCGAGCCGGCGATCAACCCGGTGCCACGCAAGATGATCAGCGATCACCTGAGGTTGTTGGCCGAAGAGTTCGGTTACAGCGGCGGTTTCGAGGTCACCGTTAATGTCGAGGACGGCGAAGCCCTGGCGCTGAAAACCATGAACCCACGACTGGGGATTCTTGGCGGGCTGTCGATTCTCGGTACCAGCGGCATCGTCCGGCCGTTCTCCTGTGCGGCGTATATCGCCTCGATCCACCAAGGCATCGACGTCGCCAAAACCAATGGTTACCTGCACATCGCCGCGTGCACCGGCAACGCCAGCGAAGACACCATGCGCCGGGTCTACGACCTGCCGGAAATCGCCCTGATCGAAATGGGCGACTTCGTGGGCGCCGTGCTCAAACACCTGCGCAAAGTGCCTGTGGATAAACTCAGCCTGTGCGGCGGCTTCGGCAAGATCAGCAAACTGGCGGCCGGGCACATGGATTTGCACAGCCGGCACTCCAGCATCGACCTGCCGCAACTGGCGGAATGGGCAGCGGCGGTTGGCGCCGATGAAGCGCTGCAACAGGCCATTCGCGAGGCCAACACCAGCCAGCAAGCCTTGGCCATGGCCAGCGCGGCAGGCATCGCGCTGGGTGATGCGGTGTGCCAGCACGCCCTGGATTTTGCTCGCAGCGTGGTGCCGGCGCAGGTTCAGGTCGAAGTGTTTGCCATCGACCGCCAGGGCGGGATCGTCGGTCATGCGGGGGCTTTTCAATGAAGCGCATTTTGCTGCTCGGCGGCGTGACGGAAGCCCTGGCCATCGCTCGAACCCTCGGGGCGCAACACCTCTATAGCCTGGCCGGCGTGGGTCGCGTGCCGAGCGATTTGACCTGCCAGGTGCGCGTTGGCGGCTACGGCGGCGCAGAGGGCCTGGCGCAGTTCATTCGCGATGAAGGCATCGACCTGCTGCTGGACGCCACCCATCCCTACGCCGCGCAAATCAGCCAGAACGCCGCCACTGCCGCGCAGTTGACCGGCATCGCCTGCTGGGCACTGCGCCGTCCGGCCTGGCAACCTCAGGCCGGGGATGACTGGCGCGAAGTCGGCGACTGGGCCGAATTGATCGACGCCCTGAAACCCTTCCACCGCCCGCTGTTCACCCTTGGCCGCGAACCGTTGCAGCACCTGCACGAAATCCCGCCGGAGCAATTCTGGACCTTGCGTGCGCTGGACGTTTACCCCGGCAACGAGCGCTGCGAAGTGATCGGCGCACGCGGGCCGTTTCTGCTTGGCGATGAACGCGAGCTGTTCGAACGTCGGCAGATCGATGTGCTGATCAGCAAAAACAGCGGCAGCACCGCCACCGAGCCGAAGCTGGACGTGGCACGGGAGCGCGGGGTGCCGGTGATTGTGTTGAAGCGGCCGGTGTTGCCGGGGGTTGATCGGGAGTTCGGGGCGGTGGCAGACGTGCTGGCCGCCCTGACAGCTGAGATCAACACATGACCCGTAGCAGCTGGCGAAGCCTGCGTCCGGCTGCGAAGCAGTCGTAAATCCTGCATCCACGGTTAACCTGAAAAATCGAGGTGCCTGATTTTACGACTGCTTCGCAGCCGGACGCAGCCTTCGGCAGCTGCTACAAAAAAATGCGTGATCGGCGCTGGACGGCACTGGCAATCTGAAATTCGCGACTATCATAAATTTATAAATGCATGGCACTGCGACACCACACCGCACGCCGCTTTTTTACTTATCGGCCCTGATCAGGCTAAATAGCCGCGCTTGATCGCCCACTCAACCGGATTTGTCCCATGTCCCGACATCGGCTTGCAATTGCCTGGATCGCCTGCTTCGCAGTGCTGTTCAACATGCTCGCCATGCCGATGAGCAACGCGATGGCACAAACGGCGAAATCGCCGGCCGAGCAGTTGTTGTGGGGCAGTTTCTGCACGTCCAGCGGCACCAAAATGGTGGCGATTTCCCTGGGCACGCTGGAGCAGAAAGCACCACAAGGCGACGATCATTCCAACATGCAGCATTGCTGGTGCTGCTCGGGCTCCGCGCCACTGGTGGCGTTGCCGGGGCACGAACCACAGTTGTACTTCGCGCAGTTCGAATCCAATCGAAGCCTGCCCGCCGCCACACTCGATACCCCTACACCGCGCCAGCAATGGCCCAGCCTCAACCCCCGCGCTTCCCCTCTGGTGTGATTCCTTCTCGCAATTGACCTGCGTTTTGAATCGCTCTGGAGAACTGCCATGTTGAACAAACTCATCGTTCTGGCCGCGTTGCTGCTGCCTGCCTGCCTTGCTAATGCCCACGAATATAAAGTCGGCGAATTGGAAATCGCTCATCCGTGGTCGCAAGAATTGCCGCCCAACGCGCCGACCGTTGCTGCGTATTTTGTGATCGACAACAAAGGCAAAACGGCTGACCGACTGCTCAGCGTTGACTCGCCCATTGCCGGCGAAGCCCAGTTGCATGAACACATCATGCAAAAGGATCTGATGAAAATGCAGCAGGTGCCGAGCGTCGACATCCCTGCCGGCGGCAACGTCACGTTTGCGCCGATGGCCTATCACGTGATGCTGGTAAACCTGAAAGACCGCAGCCTGCTGAGCGATGGCAAACACTTCCCGCTGACAATGCACTTCGAAAAAGCCGGTGACGTGACCGTCGAAGTCGCGGTGCAGAAGAAGCCACAGGAAGATACGCAGATGCACGCCCACGCCCAGTAATCGACTGAGCTGAACACTCCCATGCGCCCGCTTAGCGCCAGGTCATCCGCGTCACGTCGTCAGTCCATGAGCCTGACGCGCGGCAGCTGGATCAGCCTGTTCGCCATGCTGATGATCTTTATCGGACCGCTGATTTCTCAGTCGATGCCGATGGATCAACGCGCCTCTTCAATGACCATGAACATGTCGATGGACATGAGCATGGACATGGATATGTCGGCAATGGAGCACGCCGACCACGGCGCGCAACCCACTGCCGAGCATTGCCCGCCTACCACGTCGCACCACGCGATCTGGGAAAAATGCGGCTATTGCAGCCTGCTGTTCAATTGCCCGGCGCTGACCGGCGGTGTTTCGTTTACCGCCTTCGATACCCCGCCAGCCCCCACGTTCACCACCCCGTCCACCCGCCTGGGCCACGCCCGGCAAACCGTCTTCCCCGGCGCCCGAACCCGCGCCCCACCCGTCGTCGCGTAAACACCCCACCGCTGATTTCACACGGTTTAGAAGACAGCCAAAGGCTGCCGGCCGTGTCGTTTACGACTGTTCGATGGAAATTGTCATGTCCAGGTTTTCTGCTGACTCACGCTTGAGCGCTGCCCAAGCAACTTTCGCCCTGAACGAATCCAGTGTTCGTTTCAGGCACGCCACCGCATTGCTGTGTGGCGCTTTATTGACCCCTATGGCGATGGCTAATGAACACGCCGGCCACGCTGAAGAACTGAGCCCGACGGTGATCACCGCGATCGCCCCGAGTTCACCGCTGACCATCGTCACCAACCCCAAGGACCCGCGCCAACCCGTGCCGGCCAGCGACGGTGCCGACTACCTGAAAACCATCCCCGGCTTCGCCCTCGTGCGTAACGGCGGCACCAATGGCGACCCGGTGCTGCGCGGCATGTTCGGCTCGCGGATGAACATCCTCACCAACGGCGGCCAGTTACTCGGCGCCTGCCCCGGCCGGATGGATGCCCCCACCTCCTACCTTTCGCCGGAAACCTACGACAAACTCACCGTCATCAAAGGCCCGCAAACCGTGCTCTGGGGCCCGGGGGCTTCGGCCGGGACCATCCTGTTCGACCGCGAACCGGAAAGCTTCGGCGAACTCGGCTCGCGTGTGAACGCCAGCGTATTGGGCGGCTCCAACGGTCGCTTCGACAAAGTGGTGGACGCCGCTGCCGGCGGACAGCTTGGCTACGTACGGGTGATCGGCAACACCGCGCATTCCGACGACTACCGCGACGGCAACAACGACACCGTGCCGTCGCGCTACGACAAGTGGAACGGTGACGTGGTGCTCGGCTGGACCCCGGACGCCGACACCCTGCTGGAATTGACCGCCGGCAAAGGCGACGGTGAAGCGCGTTACGCCGGGCGCGGCATGGACGGTTCGCAGTTCAAGCGCGAAAGCCTGGGCCTGCGTTTCGAGAAGTCGAACATCGGCGACGTGCTGGACAAGGTCGAGGCGCAGATTTACTACAACTACGCCGACCACGTGATGGACAACTACACCCTGCGCACGCCCTCCGGCACCGGGATGATGTCCGGGCCGATGGCGTCGAACGTGGACCGCCGAACCCTCGGCGCACGAATCAAAGGCACCTGGCGCTGGGCCGACATTCAGTTGATCAGCGGCATCGACGCGCAAACCAGCGAACACCGCCAGCGCGGCAGCATGGGCATCGACACCTACAAAAACCTGCCATACACCGAGGACGCCGACTTCCACAACTACGGCGTCTTCGGCGAACTGACCTGGTACGCCGCCGACCGTGACCGGCTGATTACCGGCGCACGCCTGGATCGCGCGACGGTCAAGGATTACCGGCAAACCATCGGCTCGGGGATGATGACGCGCCCCAACCCGACTGCCGACGACATCCGCGCCGACACCCTGCCCAGCGGCTTCGTGCGTTATGAACATGACCTGGCTGACAGCCCAACCACCCTGTATGCGGGCCTCGGCCACACCGAGCGTTTCCCGGATTACTGGGAACTCTTTTCACCCAAGAACGGCCCCGCCGGCTCGGTGAATGCCTTCGATTCGATCAAGCCCGAGAAAACCACGCAGATCGACTTCGGCCTGCAATACAAAAACCAAGACCTCGAAGCCTGGGCCTCGGGTTACATCGGCAAAGTGCACGACTACATCCTGTTCAACTACACCCCGACCATGATGGGCACCACCTCCCAGGCACAGAACATCGACGCGCGAATCATGGGCGGCGAGCTCGGTGCGGCGTATCAACTGACCTCCAACTGGAAAACCGACGCCACCCTGGCCTACGCCTGGGGCAAGAACAGCAGCGACGGCAACGCGCTGCCGCAAATGCCGCCACTGGATGCGCGTTTCGGCCTGACCTACAGCGAAGACAACTGGAGCGCCGGGGCCTTGTGGCGCGTGGTCGCGGCGCAAAACCGCATCGACCTGAACAAGGGCAATGTGGTCGGCAAGGACTTCGGCAAGACCCCGGGTTTTGGCGTGTTCTCGCTCAACGGTGCCTACCGGATCAACCAGAACTGGAAGGTCAGCACGGGCGTCGACAACCTGTTCGGCAAGGCCTACGCCGAGCATTTGAACCTGGCCGGCAACGCCGGTTTTGGCTACCCGGCCAATGACCCGCAAGCCATTAAAGAACCGGGGCGAACGCTCTGGACCAAGGTGGACATGAGCTTCTAACAAGAAAAGTAAAAGATCGCAGGCTACGCCACGCGCACCCCCTGTAGGAGCTGTCGAGTGAAACGAGGCTGCGATCTTTCACAAACAATTAAAACGCCAAGCGGAGCACAACCGATGAAACAGCCCAAAGTGAATTTCTACAACCTGGCCTGGCGCTGGCATTTCTATGCCGGTCTGTTCGTGGCGCCTTTTATGGTGATGCTGGCCCTGACCGGCACTCTCTACCTGTTCAAACCGCAACTTGATCCGTTGATGTACGGCAGCCTGATGAACGTCCCGGCCGGCCACCACACCGTGTCCGCCGATGACCTGCTCAAGCGCGTGAAAGAGGCTTATCCACAGGCAACGATCAAACAGTACCTGCCGCCGGTCAACGCCGAACGCAGCGCTCAGTTCGTCGTGATCAACGGCGGCACCGAATTGAACGTGTTCATTGATCCGTACCACGGCGACATCCTCGGTGAGCAAGACGCCAAGAAGAACCTGCAAGCCATCGCACGGGCGATTCACGGCGAGCTGATGATCGGCACCGTCGGTGATCGACTGATCGAAATGGCCGCCGGTTGGGGCATCGTGCTGGTGGTGTCCGGTGTGTTCCTGTGGTGGCCGCGCGGCCAGGCAGCGGGCATTTTGTGGCCGCGCCTGAGCAGTCGCGGTCGTGTGCTGTGGCGTGACCTGCACGCCGTGACCGGTTTCTGGGGCGCGTCGTTGCTGTTGGTAATGTTGCTCAGCGGCATGACCTGGACCGGTTTCTGGGGAGAGAAATACGCAGGCGTCTGGAACGTGTTCCCGGCCGCCATGTGGGACAACGTGCCCAAATCCGATGAAGAGGCCCGCAGCCTCAACACCGCCACGCGCCAGACCGTGCCGTGGGCGATGGAAAACACGCCGATGCCGATGTCTGGCGACCACGCCCAACACATGGCCCACGGCGGCACGCAAGCCGGCCCCGCCGCACCGACCATCAGCCTGCAAGACGTGCAGGACATCGCCGAGCAACGCAACGTCGAGCCGGGTTACAGCATCACCTTCCCGAAAACCGCGACGGGCGTGTTCACCATCGCCGTGTTCGCCGACGACCCGCGCAACGACGCCACGCTGCATGTCGATCAATACAGCGGTGAAGTCCTCGCCGATGTGCGTTTCGAACAGTACGGCACCGTCGCCCGCGCCACCGAAATCGGCGTGATGCTGCATGAAGGCAAGATGTTCGGCGTGGTCAACCAGATCATCGTCCTGCTGATTTGCCTGATGATTCTGCTCAGCGCCGTCAGCGGCGTGGTGATCTGGTGGAAGCGCCGTCCGCAAGGCAAGTTCGGCGTTCCACCGCTGCGCCACGACCTGCCGAAGTGGAAAACCGCGACGGTCATCATGCTCGCACTGGGCGTGATGTTCCCGCTGGTGGGGGCTTCCATGGTGGTGGTCTGGGCGCTGGACCGGGTGCTGCTGGCACGCCTGACTCGACAAACTCAAACGGGCCCGGTTGTCTGAGTAATGAACGGATACCGAACCGTGCAAGCAACATGAGGAATAGGGGCTGGTGCTCGCTCTGGCCCCATTCAAGTTACCCGCCTCAGCAGGGATCAACCTGAAGGTAGCCGTTGCAATTGTGGACACTGCTCAATGCGTCCATGTCGATGTCCCGGGACAGATTGGGTACGCCACCACCGTACTGATTCTCGCAAGTAACGGTCATTCGACACTGGCCATTCTGCAGGTCGATGACCATCGGCACGACCTGATCTGGCGAGGTAGCATTTGAGTACTCCTTGCAGCTTTGGCTAACAGGATTCTGCTTCCAGGCGCTGATGCAGTCTTGTCCGGCAGTGGCCGCGGCAGCGCTCCATAGAACCAGCACACAGGCCAATGTTGTGATGGTGAAGATCGGCATGATCAGTATCTCTCTGCCCATGAAGAGATTTAACGCTAACGCTCGCGAGGGCCACGGTCTACTGTCACAAATGACAGTCCGGCATAACTTTTGGCGATTGAATGAATCTCAAACCAGCAAACTGAATCGGTCTCATCTTCATCATGAAACAGGCGAGATGCGCGGATTAGAGAGGTCTGTAGACTCCCCGCGCTTATCTTGCGGTCATTTTTAGTGTTACTGTGTAACGCAAAATGACGCTCTGACCCTAAGACCCCATCGCGAGCAAGCTCGGCTCCTACAGGAATTGCATGAACCCGTATCGCGATGGCGCTGCGTGACCCTGTAGGAGCCGAGCTTGCTCGCGATGGGGCCATCAGCAACACCCAATATCTCCGAGCAAACGCATGACCTCGCTGAACCTCTCCCACCTCGCCTGGACACCCTTGGGCCACGGCCATTGTCATCACCAGTTCCAGCTGCGTGATGCCTCCTTGCACGTGGCCGCCGGTGAGTTCGTCGGGTTGATCGGCCCCAATGGCAGCGGCAAGACCAGCCTGTTGCGGTGTGCCTGGCGCTTCAGCAAACCCGAAAGCGGCGAGGTCCGGCTCGACCATCAAAACGTCTGGAAACAGTCCTCGCGCTGGTGCGCGCAACGCATCGCCGTGGTGCTGCAAGAATTCCCGGACGCGTTCGGCCTGACCGTCGACGAAGTCGTCGCCATGGGCCGCACGCCACACAAAGGCCTGTTCGATGGCGACACCCTGGATGACCGGAACCTCGTGACCCAGGCGCTGGAATCGGTGGGCCTAAAAGGCTTCGAAGACCACGCCTTCGCCACCCTCTCCGGCGGCGAAAAACAACGCGTGATCCTCGCCCGCGCCCTGGCCCAGCAACCGCAACTGCTGATCCTCGACGAGCCGACCAATCACCTCGACCCGCGCTATCAGCTCCAATTGCTGCAACTGGTCAAACGCCTGCAAATCGGCACCCTGGCGAGCATCCACGACCTCAACCTCGCCGCCGCTTTCTGTGACCGGTTGTACGTGATCAATCACGGCCGCATCGTCGCCAGCGGCACACCCCGGGAAGTGCTCACCGAGGCATTGCTGCGCAACGTCTTCGGCGTCGATGCCTTGATCGATGAACACCCCCTGCACGGCTACCCACGAATCACCTGGATAACCCAACCATGACTTTGCGTTCCCTGCTGTGCGCCGCCCTGTTGCTGGGCAGCGCCCAGGCATTGGCCGAGGCCACTCATTACCCGTTGACGATTCAAAGCTGCAATCGCGAAGTCACCTTCCAGCACGCGCCGAAACACGCGGTCAGCCACGACATCAACATGACCCAGATGATGCTCGCCCTCGGCCTCAAGCCGAGCATGGCCGGTTACAGCGGCGTGACTGGCTGGAAGTCGGTGACGCCCGAGATGCAGAGCATCCTCGACGGCTTGCCAGAGCTGGCGGCCAAGTACCCGTCGGTGGAAACCCTGCTCAACGCCAACGTCGATTTCTTCTTCGCCGGTTGGGATTACGGCATGCGCGTGGGCGGAGACCTGACGCCGCAAACCCTGCAACCGCTGGGCATCAACGTCTATGAACTGACCGAGTCCTGCGCGTTCGTGATGAGGCGCCCCGCCGCCAGCCTGGAAGACATCTACAACGACCTGCGCAACCTCGGCAAAATCTTCGACGTGCAGGACCGCGCCAACGCCTTGATCGCGCAGATGCAGGCGCAAGTCGACGAGGTGCGCCAGGACCTGCCGGCGGACAAACCGCGCGTGTTCCTTTACGACAGCGGTGAAGACCGCGCCATGACCTCCGGCCGCCTCGGCATGCCGCAAGCGCTGATCGATGCGGCGGGCGGGCGCAACATTCTCGAAGACGTCGACGCGAGCTGGACCCGGGTCAACTGGGAGAACGTGGTCGAGCGCAATCCGCAGGTGATCGTGATCGTCGACTACGGCGAAGTCACCGCCGAACAGAAGGTGCAATTCCTGCTCAACAATCAAGCGCTGCAATCAGTGGACGCGATCAAGCACCAGCGCTTCATCATCATTCCCTACGTGCAGGCGACGCCGGGCATCGACAACGTGTTGGCGGTCGCAACCCTGGCCAAAGGTTTCCACGGCGAATGATCAACCATCGTTACGCGTTGTGGCTGCTGGCCCTCGGCGCGTTGTTACTGGTGTCGTGCGTGGTGTCGCTGGGCTTCGGCCCGGCGCGGGTGCCGGTGGACGTGGTGTGGCGGATTTTGCTGCACAAGGCATTCGGTGTTGGCGACGTGAACTGGAGCGCCGGGCAGGAGCACATTGTGTGGCTGATCCGCGTGCCGCGCATGTTGCTCGGTGCATTGGTCGGCGCTGGGTTGGCGTTGATTGGCGCGGTGTTGCAAGCGGTGACGCGCAATCCACTGGCCGACCCGCACCTGCTCGGCGTGACCTCGGGTGCCACCCTCGGCGCGGTGATCGTGGTGCTGCATGTCGGTGAAATCGTCGGCCTGCTGACCTTACCGATGGCCGCGTTTATCGGCGCGCTGGTGAGCATGTTGCTGGTACTGATGATCGCCAACCGCAATGGGCGACTGGACAGTGACCGGTTGCTGCTGTGCGGTGTGGCGGTGTCGTTCGTGATGATGGCGATTGCCAATCTGCTGCTGTTTCTCGGCGATCACCGTGCCAGTTCCGCGGTGATGTTCTGGATGCTCGGCGGGCTCGGGCTGGCGCGTTGGGAATTACTGGCGGTGCCGGCAGCCAGCGTGTTGCTGGGGTTGGTGTTGCTGCTGGGCATGGCCCGACCGCTGAATGCGTTGATGGCCGGCGAACAGACGGCGGTGACCCTGGGGCTCAATGCGCGCACCGTGCGGTTGCGGGTGTTTTTGATTGCGTCGCTGATGACCGGGGTGCTGGTGTCGATCAGCGGGTCCATCGGCTTTGTCGGGCTGATGGTGCCGCACATTGCGCGGCGCCTGGTCGGGGCCGAACACCGGCGATTGTTGCCGGTGTGCGTGTTGCTCGGCAGCGTGTTTCTGGTCTGGGTCGACGTCGCCGCCCGCACCCTGATCGCCCCCGAGGATTTGCCCATCGGCGTGGCCACGGCGGCGATTGGCGGGTTGTTCTTCATCGGCCTGATGCGCCGCCGTTGACGCTCACAAGAACACCACTGAACTCTGTGGGAGCGAGCCTGCTCGCGAAGACGACGGCACATCAATCGGGGACTGGCCAACCAGACGTATGTCTCCGTAGCGGGAGGCGTGACCGAGGAGTGGATCCGACAGCAGATGCGACTGCTGGGCGTGGTCGCCACCTTGATCACCGTCGACTCCACCACCGCAGGCCTCAAGCTGGCGGCCAAAGGCAAGGCCGATGCGATGTTCGCCGAGCGGATGACACTCAAGAACCTCCTCGACAATCAGTACCCCAACGGCCCGCGCTTTGCTTCAGGGCGCTGGAACCACAACGTAGTTCACGTTGCTCCCTTGATACTGTGGCTGATACCAGGTTGACCCGCACTGTAAATACGTCGTGTTGTTGCGCATGACCTGCGAGCAATCGTTGGGCATTTCGTCAGGCTCCATGATTGACCCGATAGCCGCTGCGGTAACCGCTACCGTAGCGCCTACCACTAATGCCGCCGCGAGCGGATTATCGAAGTCATCATCGTCGTCATAGTGGCCGTAACCATCCGCATTGACGTTGACGTTACGGTTGATGTTGCCATTGTTGACGTTGGCCCGGTTGCCCACGTTGTTCCCGGCAGCGGTGCGGTTGCCGGCATTCACATTATTGCCAGTACGGTTGGTCGCATTGAGGTTGTTCGCCGTATTGGCGCGGTTCTCGGCGTTAACGTTTTCCCCCGCATTGGCACGGTTCTCGGCGTTAACGTTTTTCCCCGCATTGGCACGGTTCTCGGCGTTAACGTTTTTCCCCGCATTGGCACGGTTCTCGGCGTTAACGTTTTTCCCCGCATTGGCACGGTTCTCGGCGTTAACGTTTTTCCCCGCATTGGCACGGTTCTCGGCGTTAACGTTTTTCCCCGCATTGGCGCGTTGACCCGTATTGGCTTTGTCCCCTGCGTTGGCGCGATTACTCGGTTTGGCAGTGTTCGCGCGTTGCTGTGGCGGATTGACCCGTTGAGCCCTTTGCGCGTTGGCTGGCGGTGGCCGGTTCACCGAAGTCTTGGCCTGCCCTTGGGCACGTTGAGGTCTGGCATCGGCCATGGGGATTGTACCGACGGTGAGTACCGATGCGGTTGCGAACGCAAACAACAGGTTCCACGCCAATGTGCGTTTCATGTCATTGCCCTCCCTGCTCAGCCACTTTTTTCAACGGAATAGCTGCATCGCCTTTGCCCGGTTTGAAGGTGAACATTGACTCCTTCAACTGCGGTTTCAGATTCCAGCGATATACCGCGCTGTATTCCGGAAAACTGGGTGCATCGGTGGTGGTAATCACCAGCTTGCACGGTAGCGGTGTTTGCGAACGAGTGATCCACAGCTGCCAGTCGACGCCCTCCTGCCTGAACGCCAAATGGTCACACAGCTTGCCGTCGATCGTCGAAGGCCCAACGTAGGCCGCTTCCTTGAGTGCATCAATTTGCGACTGATCGCTGCCGAACAGGAACAGGTCCTCCATGGGCACTTGAATACCGTAATGTTCCTCGAACAGGTGCAGGGCTTCGGACAGTGTTGGCGGCGCGTCTACTGTTGTGTAGTACTTGAGGAACGGGGCGTATTGGGTCAGCTGCTTGCCGTTGTAGAACAGCTCCCGGTTGCGCACGTCGCCGTCTGCCTTAGCGTAAAACCGATTGTGGTCGAGGACTTTCAGCGTATTGGTGGATTGGGTTTTGATCTTCTGCCCAGACTCAAGAACCGAGTCCCGCGTCACTTCGGCGTCCACCTGAAACTTCGGCAAACTGCGCAGGTAATTGCCCATATCAATGAGCTTGTCGACAACACGCGTGTTGATTAGCGGGTTGCTCGGCGTCGCGGGCGGATCCTCTGCATGGGCCACGGATGCCAGGGCCACGGAGAACATCAGGCAGAAAACACGCGTGCTGGCTTTCATACATCCCACTCCTGGCTCGACGTTGATGTGAAACAACACCCTATTCACATGACTGCTGGCTGAGCCTAGTTCGCCATTGACCACAACGCCACTAAGGCGGGTCTCGTCGGTTTGCGGGTTTGAATGTTGTTTGGTGTTGGCCTCGTCACCGGTTCAACCCGCGCTGTCCGAGCGCCATCGGAGTCATCCCGGCATGGGGCGACAGCTGTTTACAGCGCTGAAAACCACCGGCACCTCAGTTTCGTTTACCGGTGTTTTTTTGCATCAAGCAATAAAAAGCCATCAGTCCACCGGATGGCCCTGTTATCAATTCGCATAGCATTTGACCAACCGCTTAATAGGATTACAGTCTAAGTGAAAGGTCGACCCCGTCGGTCTTTGAGCCGCAACGGCTGTCGCCACGCAGGTTCCTCAACGGCAGGTACAAAAACGGAGTATTGCTCATGATCAAATACCTTCGAATGATCGCAATGATTTCAATCTTCGCGATCGCTGCGGGCTGCCAAATGAATCAATCAACTTCCGCCTCTAGTGCGAAGGCTGCTAACGCGGAAATGGACCGCGACGCGAAGGCGGCGTTACAGAGTTTGTATACCAAAACGCCGCAAGCGCGCGCCCTCGCGCAGCGAGCCAAGGGTATCCTCGTTTTCCCTGATGTGCTGAAAGCGGGCCTCATCGCCGGCGCACATCATGGCGAAGGCGAATTGATCGAGAACGGAAAAGTCACGGGATACTACGCCACCACAGCAGCCTCATACGGCCTTCAGGCGGGCGTGCAGAGGTTTGGTTACGTGATGTTCTTCATGACCTATTCAGCGATGAACGATCTGAAAAATGTTAATGGATTTGAGGTCGGCGTGGGCCCAAGCATCGTGGTCGTAGATTCAGGCATGGCCAAGTCGATGACTACCTCAACGGCTCAGTCCGATGTCTATGCGTTCATCTTTGATCAAAAGGGCTTAATGGCCGGGCTGGGATTGCAGGGTTCAAAAATTACCAAGCTCAGTCGCTAACCAGCATGTCCTGCGTACCGGAGGGGCTTAGTTGAACTGACACCCCCTGTTTGCGCCAAGATGCGCTGTATCGATGAATGGTTTCGATCAAATAGTTGGGCGATCTGCTGGAGAGCAGTCGCCTTACTGCCAGTGATCCCACATCAGTTTTTTCTGGCTTTCGGTGTAATAGATCCGAGATCTCTTTCATCTGCAACACGCCTTCTACTTACACAGAATTTAGTTGTGTTGCATCGACCTGCTGAATCCACAGTCCCTGGCTGCCCTTAGCGGAGGGCAGCAATGGGGCGCTCTCTGCCGGTCGT
The DNA here is from genome assembly GCF_024748695.1 of Pseudomonas sp. B21-040. Classification (NCBI taxonomy): domain Bacteria; kingdom Pseudomonadati; phylum Pseudomonadota; class Gammaproteobacteria; order Pseudomonadales; family Pseudomonadaceae; genus Pseudomonas; species Pseudomonas sp. B21-040. The sequence continues at coordinate 647,647 of NZ_CP087176.1, read as the reverse complement.
CACTACGGCGTGTGCTGGTCAAGTCGAATACAAACAATTGGTCAGCACGGATGCAATTGACCGGTCAGGGGCAATGCAAATGGGTGCTCAAGTCCATGCAAATACGCACAAACCCGCTCTCGCAGGGGAGTTGTGATTCTGGGCTTGTTTATGTGTGTTTATACGGACGCAAAAAGTCAGGACGTTTCCCACGGGTTTTTCAGGTTGTTCGTCGGACGTGAGCTGTCTAGTCTGGGGCCGTCACTGCACATCAGTGATCGGGCGTGAGAACCCGGGAAATATAGCCACGCAGTACTCGTATCAGCATAATTGCCGTCAGCTTATCCGCTGCCTGCAAATGCGTTATGGCGGCTGTGTGTGGGCGGACTTCGGTCCGGCCGGTTTCTTGGCTTCCCGGTTTCTCACCCTGCACATAGCTGCCTCCCTCTTCGCCGCGTGAGAAACGGCAATTGGTGGCTCCAACTTGAAACCAAGGTATTCACATGAATAAGAAGCTCGTACCAGATCCACCCATCGACACCACCATCTCCGATCCCGAAACATCTCGCGACGAAGATCTGCTCAGGGACCGCGACGCCATCAAACGCGCCCTCGACTACTACCTCGATCCCCCGGCGCACTACACCGAAAAACCCCGCCGCCCCAGCACCATGTTCATGATCGCCCCGAACAACGACACCGAAAGCCTGTTGGTCAACGCCTGTGAATCCCTGGCATCCGCCAGCGTCATGGCCAGCGATTTCGCCACCGACCTGATCGGCCCGCAACGCCACAAGGCGATGGCGATCCAGCAGATCATCATGCTCGCGGAACTGGCCGTGAACCGCGCGGTGGATAACGTCGTCCCCACTTAGAAACACCGCAAAAAAATGTAGGAGCGAGCCTGCTCGCGATGACGGCGGCACATCCAGCATCAATGTGACTGACACACCGCTTTCGCGAGCAAGCCCGCTCCCACATTTGATCGATGTTGCTTGCAAGGACTACGCCCCAATGTGGCGCACCTCGTCGCACCACCGCCCCGCCCTCGTCCCTTACTGGTGCGCCTCCAACCCGCGCAACCGCTCTAAACCGACATTTCCCTGCCTTTCGCCGACCGGGCACAGCCCTTGCAAAACACCCTTCAGTAGTCCGCATCTGCCCACCAAGAAAATTCATAAGTTCATGGAGATCGCACAATGAAGCGTCGTAGCTTGATCAAGGCTTTCACACTCTCGGCATCCATTGCCGCGATGGGCATGACCTGGACCGTCCAGGCCGCCGAGACCATCAAGGTCGGTATTCTGCATTCGTTGTCCGGCACCATGGCGATCTCTGAAACATCGCTCAAAGACATGGCGTTGATGACCATCGACGAGATCAACGCCAAGGGCGGCGTGAACGGCAAGATGCTGGAGCCCGTGGTCGTGGACCCGGCGTCGAACTGGCCGCTGTTTGCCGAAAAGGGCCGGCAGTTGCTGACTCAAGACAAAGTGGCCGTGGTGTTTGGTTGCTGGACGTCCGTGTCGCGTAAATCGGTATTGCCAGTGTTCGAAGAACTCAACGGCTTGCTGTTCTACCCGGTGCAATACGAAGGCGAAGAGATGTCGCCGAACGTGTTCTACACCGGCGCCGCACCGAACCAGCAGGCGATCCCGCCGTTGAATACCTGATGAGCGAAGAAGGCGGCAGCGCCAAGCGCTACTTCTTGCTGGGCACTGACTACGTCTACCCGCGCACCACCAACAAAATCCTGCGTTCGTTCCTGCACTCCAAAGGTGTGGCCGACAAGGACATCGAAGAGGTCTACACCCCGTTCGGCCACGCCGATTACCAGACCATCGTTGCCAACATCAAAAAATTCTCGGCCGGTGGCAAGACTGCCGTCATCTCGACCGTCAACGGCGACTCCAACGTGCCGTTCTATAAAGAACTGGCCAACCAGGGCCTGAAAGCCACCGACGTGCCGGTCGTGGCGTTCTCGGTGGGAGAAGAAGAACTGCGCGGCATCGACACCAAGCCGTTGGTGGGCAACCTCGCGGCGTGGAACTACTTCGAGTCCGTCGAGAACCCGCAGAACAAGAAATTCGTCGCCGACTGGAAAGCCTACGCCAAGAAACACAACCTGCCGGGCGCGGACAAAGCGGTGACCAACGACCCGATGGAAGCCACCTACGTCGGCATTCATATGTGGGCGCAAGCGGCTGAGAAAGCCAAGTCCACCGACGTCGACAAAGTCCGCGAAGCCTTGGCCGGCCAGACTTTTGCCGCGCCGTCCGGCTACACCCTGACCATGGACAAGACCAATCACCACCTGCACAAGCCGGTGATGATCGGCGAGATCCAGGCCGACGGTCAGTTCAACGTGGTGTGGCAGACCGAAGGGCCGATCCGCGCCCAGCCGTGGAGCCCGTTTATCGATGGCAACGACAAAAAGCCTGACTATGCGATGAAGAGCAACTGATTCCCGGGAATAAGCCCCTAACCCTGTAGGAGCCGAGCTTGCTCGCGATTGCGGTACGTCAGACACACCGCCATCGCGAGCAATCTCGGCTCCTACAGGGTCCATCGTCGCCTTTCAGGACGTAGCTATGTCCCTTTATCGCCTGCTTCTCACCATAACTTTTTTGCTGTTGCCGATGGTTTCCCACGCCAGCGACGCCGAAGACTTCGTCGCCGCCAACCCCGTGCAGCAAGCCAAACTGCTGGAAGCCTGGGCCGCGCAGCCCGATTCGGCCCGTATCGAACTGATCAACGCCCTGCAACAAGGTGAGTTGACCGTCGACGGCCAAGCCAAAACCCTGCGCCTGAATAATCGCCTGCGGGGTCTGATCGACACCGCACTGGCCAGCCACCAATTGCTCGCCGCCGACGCCAAAACCCGTCTGACCGCTGCGCAACAACTGCAGAAAAGTGCCAAACCCGCACAGCTGAAATTCCTCGGTCAGCAACTGGCGGGCGAACAGGACGAAAGCGTCCATGCCGCTCTCAGCCTGGCGCTGGCCAACCTTCAACTGGTCGACACCGACCCGGCTGTACGCCTCGCCGCCATCCGGCTGCTGGGTGAAACCGGCGACCCGTTGGCCCGCACTCGCCTCGAAAGCCTGCTGGAACCGGGTGTCGAAGCCGACGCCACGGTGCGCACCGCCGCCGAAACCAGCCTCGCCCAAGTCAAACGCAAACTGCTGATCGGCGAGATGCTCGGTCAGGCGTTCAGCGGCATGTCCCTCGGTTCGATTTTGCTGCTCGCCGCCCTGGGCCTGGCGATCACCTTCGGCCTGCTCGGCGTGATCAACATGGCGCACGGCGAGATGCTGATGCTCGGCGCGTACTCGACGTACGTCGTGCAGATGCTGTTCCAGCGCTTCGCTCCGCAGGCCATCGAGTTCTACCCGTTGATTGCCTTGCCGGTGGCGTTTTTCGTCACCGCCGCCATCGGCATGGCGCTGGAGCGTACGGTGATTCGTCACCTCTACGGCCGCCCATTGGAAACGCTACTCGCCACGTGGGGCATCAGCCTGATGTTGATTCAACTGGTGCGCCTGGTGTTCGGTGCGCAGAACGTTGAAGTGGCCAACCCGGCGTGGTTGTCGGGCGGGATTCAAGTGCTGCCGAATCTGGTGCTGCCGTACAACCGCATCGTCATCATCGCCTTCGCGCTGTTTGTGGTGGTGCTGACCTGGCTGTTGTTGAACAAGACACGACTGGGCCTGAACGTGCGCGCCGTCACCCAGAATCGCAACATGGCCGCGTGCTGCGGCGTACCCACCGGGCGCGTGGACATGCTCGCCTTCGGCCTCGGCTCGGGCATTGCAGGCCTTGGTGGCGTGGCCCTCAGCCAGATCGGCAACGTCGGCCCGGACCTCGGCCAGAGCTACATCATCGACTCGTTCCTGGTGGTGGTGCTCGGCGGTGTCGGTCAGTTGGCCGGTAGCGTATTGGCCGCGTTCGGCCTGGGGATTGCCAACAAGATTCTCGAACCGCAAATCGGCGCCGTACTCGGCAAAATCCTCATCCTCGCGCTGATCATTTTGTTCATCCAGAAGCGTCCGCAAGGCCTCTTCGCACTGAAAGGACGGGTGATCGACTGATGAACCAGCCCCTGCTCGTTACTGCCACACAAAAAGCCGGCCCCACCGCCACGATTGCCGTCGGTGCGGTCGTCCTCGTTCTGTTGCTGGCATTGCCACTGCTGTCGTTGTTGCCGGCGGACAGTGCATTTCACGTGTCGGCTTACACGCTGACGCTGGTGGGCAAAATCCTCTGCTACGCCATCGTCGCCCTCGCACTCGATCTGGTCTGGGGATACGCCGGACTGCTGTCCCTCGGCCACGGCCTGTTCTTCGCCCTCGGCGGTTACGCGATGGGCATGTACCTGATGCGCCAGGCCTCGGGCGATGGTTTGCCGGCGTTCATGACGTTCCTGTCGTGGACTGAATTGCCGTGGTACTGGACCGGCACCAGCAGCTTCCTCTGGGCGATGTGCCTGGTGGTGTTGGCCCCGGGTTGCTGGCGTTGGTGTTCGGCTTCTTCGCCTTCCGCTCGCGGATCAAGGGCGTGTATTTCTCGATCATGACCCAGGCCCTGACCTTCGCCGGGATGCTGCTGTTCTTCCGCAACGAAACCGGGTTTGGCGGCAACAACGGCTTCACCAATTTCCGCACCATTCTCGGCTTCGGCATTACTGAACCGGGCACCCGCGCCGTGTTGTTTTTCGCCACGGTGGTGTTGCTGGTCGCCAGTTTGTTCATCGGCTGGCGCCTGGCGCAGAGCAAGTTCGGCCGGGTGCTGACGGCGCTGCGCGATGCGGAAAACCGCCTGATGTTCTGCGGCTACGACCCGCGCGGTTTCAAGTTGTTTGTCTGGGTGTTGAGCGCAGTGTTGTGCGGCTTGGCCGGGGCGCTGTACGTGCCGCAGGTCGGGATCATCAACCCGAGTGAAATGTCGCCGACCAACTCCATCGAAGCAGCGGTGTGGGTCGCTTTGGGTGGTCGCGGAACCTTGATCGGCCCGCTGCTGGGCGCCGGCGTGGTCAACGGTATGAAGAGCTGGTTCACCGTGGCGTTCCCGGAATACTGGCTGTTTTTCCTCGGCGCGCTGTTCATCGTCGTGACCTTGTATCTGCCTAAAGGCGTGATCGGTCTGCTGAAGAAAAGGGGCGAACAATGAGAATCACACCGACGGCGGAATTCATGCTCGAACCTGCTTTTTTTCCTGTGGAACCGAATAAGGATGCCGGCACCAGCCGCGATTCCATTGGTCTTGGCCAACGCGTCGGTCCGGGCCTCGATACCCGCCACGGCACGATCCTGACCCTGGAAGACATCAGCGTCAGCTTCGACGGCTTTAAAGCGCTGAACGCGCTGAACCTGTACATCGGCGTCGGCGAACTGCGCTGCATCATCGGCCCCAACGGCGCGGGCAAGACCACGCTGATGGACGTGATCACCGGCAAGACTCGCCCGAGTCATGGCAAGGCCTGGTTTGGTGAAACCCTGGACCTGACGCAGATGAGCGAAGTGCAGATCGCCCAGGCCGGCATCGGGCGCAAGTTTCAGAAGCCAACGGTGTTCGAAGCCTTGAGCGTGTTCGAAAACCTGGAGCTGGCGCAGAAAACCGACAAGTCGGTGTGGGCCAGCCTGCGCGCGCGCCTGAGTGGCGAACAGAAAGATCGCATCACTGACGTGCTGGAAACCATTCGCCTGACGACGTCGGTCAATCGTCCGGCGGGTTTGTTGTCCCATGGTCAGAAGCAGTTTCTGGAAATCGGCATGCTGCTGATGCAAGACCCGCAACTGCTGCTGCTCGACGAACCGGTGGCGGGCATGACCGACGCCGAAACCGAATTCACCGCCGAGTTGTTCAAAAGCCTGGCCGGCAAGCATTCGCTGATGGTGGTGGAGCACGACATGGGTTTCGTCGGCTCGATTGCCGACCACGTCACCGTGTTGCACCAGGGCAGCGTGCTGGCCGAAGGGTCGCTGGAACAGGTGCAGGAGAATGAGCGGGTGATTGAAGTGTATCTCGGTCGCTGAACCTGCAAACACCTTGATCGTTCCCACGCTCCGCGTGGGAATGCCGCCATGGACGCTCCGCGTCCGCCGTTATGTGACGCGGAGCGTCACGGGATGCATTCCCACGCAGAGCGTGGGAACGATCACTGAGGGGAATTTGAGAATGCTGCAAGTCGACAAGCTGCACCAGTATTACGGCGGTAGTCACATCCTGCGGGGCCTGACGTTTGAGGTGAAGGTCGGCGAAGTCACCTGCCTGCTCGGCCGCAACGGGGTGGGCAAGACCACGCTGCTCAAGTGCCTGATGGGTCTGCTGCCAGCCAAGGAAGGTGCGGTGAATTGGGAAGGCAAACCGATCACCTCCTTCAAGCCGCACCAACGCGTGCATGCCGGCATCGCCTACGTGCCGCAGGGCCGTGAAATCTTCGGCCGGCTGACCGTGGAAGAAAACCTGTTGATGGGGCTGTCGCGTTTTCCCGGCAGCGAAGCCAAGGAAGTCCCGGCGTTCATCTACGAGCTGTTCCCGGTGCTGCTGCAAATGAAACAGCGGCGCGGCGGCGACTTGTCCGGCGGGCAACAGCAGCAGCTGGCTATCGGCAGGGCCTTGGCCAGCCGCCCACGGTTGCTGATTCTCGACGAGCCCACCGAAGGCATCCAGCCGTCGGTGATCAAGGAGATTGGCGCGGTGATCAAGAAACTCGCGGCCCGCGGCGACATGGCGATTTTGCTGGTGGAGCAGTTTTACGATTTCGCCGCTGAACTGGCCGATCAATATTTGGTGATGTCCCGGGGCGAGATCGTGCAGCAAGGTCGCGGCGAAAATATGGAAGCCGAGGGTGTACGCGGTCTGGTTACAATCTAATCTGTAGCGTCCTAACGATAATTAGAAATCATGAATTCACCTCTTCCCACTGCCCTGTTTACCCCGAGCTGGCACGCCGAACTGGAGTTGGGTTACGCCCGATTCGGTGACAGCACGCGCCCGGTCCAGCGCCGCCACAAAGGCCCGCTGCGGGTGCAAAAGCACCTGTATGCCGAAGGTCCCGAGGTGTGCCAGCACATTATCGTTCATCCGCCGGGCGGGATTGCCGGCGGTGATCGGCTGGACATTTCGGCCAGTGTCGGCACCGATGCCTGGGCGCAAATCACCAGCCCCGGCGCGGCCAAGTGGTATCGCGCGGCGGGGCCCGCCTATCAGACGCTCGACTTGAAGGTAGGCGCTGGCGCGACACTGGAATGGTTGCCGCAAGAGACGATTATCTTCAGCGATGCACAGGCCGAACTCAGCACCTCGATTGACCTGCAAGGCGACGCCCGGTTGTTCTACTGGGACGTGGTGGCGCTGGGCCGTCCGGCCAGCGGCGAGCGTTTTGACCTTGGGCATTTCCAGGCACAGCTGGACATCCGTCGCGACGGTCAGTTGCTCTGGCACGAACGCCAGCGCATTGTCGGCAATGACGGCTTGCTGGATTCACCGATCGGGCTGGACGGGCAACCGGTGTTTGCGACGTTGCTGGTGACGGGGGAGATCGACAGTGAGCTGCTGGAAACCTGTCGCTCGCTGCCCAATGCCGTGCGCGGGGATTTGACCCAGTTGCCAGGGCTGTTGGTGGCTCGGTGCCTGGCCAGTGAAGCGCTGTTGGCGCGCGGTTGGTTGATCGAATTATGGCGACTGCTCCGGCCTGCCTTGCTTGGCCGGGAAGCGGTCCCACCGAGAATATGGAGCACCTGAAACACAATCCCCCTGTAGGAGCATGGCTTGCCCGCGATGAACGATAACGCGGTGCATCTGATACACCGCAGCGTATCAATCGCGGGCAAGCCTTGCTCCTACAGGTTGAGTGACCTTTTAACTGCCGATATGGATTCCAACGATGGACCTGACCCCACGCGAAAAAGACAAGCTGCTGATCTTCACCGCCGGCCTCGTGGCCGAGCGGCGTTTGGCGCGCGGCGTGAAACTCAATTACCCGGAAGCCATGGCCTACATCTCCGCGGCCCTGCTCGAAGGCGCCCGTGACGGCCAGACCGTGGCCGAGCTGATGCACTTCGGCACCACGCTGCTCAGCCGCGAACAAGTCATGGAAGGCATCCCGGAAATGATTCCGGAAATCCAGGTGGAAGCGACGTTCCCCGACGGCACCAAACTGGTCACCGTCCACCAACCCATCGCCTGAGGAGCCGCCATGACTTACCACATCCGCGATGCGGTGCACGCCGACCTGCCGGCGATCCGCGACATCTACAACGATGCCGTGCTCAACACCACGGCGATCTGGAACGAACAAGCCGTCGACCTGGGCAACCGTCAGACCTGGTTCAGCGCCCGGCAAGTCCAGAATTACCCGATCCTGGTGGTCGTCGACGCTGAAAACAACGTGCTCGGCTACGCTTCCTTTGGTGACTGGCGGCCATTCGACGGCTTCCGCCACACCGTCGAGCACTCGGTTTATGTACGCAGCGACCAGCGCGGTAACGGCCTCGGTCCGCAATTGATGAGCGTACTGATCGAGCGCGCCAAGGGCTGCGACAAACACGTGATGGTCGCGGCCATCGAAAGCGGTAACGCGGCGTCCATTCGCCTGCACGAACGCGCCGGTTTCATCACCACCGGGCAGATGCCGCAAGTTGGCACCAAGTTCGGTCGCTGGCTGGACCTGACCTTCATGCAACTGACCCTCAACCCTGGCGCGGAGCCGCCTGTCGCCAGCAAGGAGTAACGCCCGATGAACGCCGCCCAACTGCGACGCGTCAATGTTGAAAGCTTTGCGCACTACCGCCAGGGTTTGATTGATCTGCTGCTCGACGCCGTCGGTTATGGCGCCAGCGTCGGCTTCATGGCGAATCTGGATGCCACCCAGGCACGCGCCTATTTCGATGACGTTCAGGAGAACCTGAACAAGGGCAACGTGCTGCTGTGGGTGGTGGTCAAGGACGAACAAGTGCAGGCCAGCGTGCAGCTGACCTTGTGTCAGAAAGCCAATGGCCTGAACCGCGCCGAAGTGCAAAAACTGCTGGTGCGTGAGCACGCGCGCCGTCGCGGCTTGGGTCAGCAATTGATGAGCGCGCTAGAGGCGGCGGCCTTGCAGCACAAGCGCGGCATGCTTTACCTCGACACCGAAGCGGGGTCGCCGGCGGAAGATTTCTACAAGGCGCTGGGTTACACCCGGGCGGGGGAAATCCCCGACTACGCCTGCGATCCGAGCGGGCGCTACAAACCCACCGCCCTCTACTACAAGATTCTCCAAGGAGCCCATTGATGATCCCCGGTGAATACCAGATCCAGTCCGGCGACATCGAACTCAACGCGGGTCGTCGCACCGTCAGTTTGAAAGTGGCTAACAGCGGTGACCGGCCGATCCAGGTCGGCTCGCATTACCATTTTTTCGAAACCAACGACGCCCTGACCTTTGATCGCGCCGCCAGTCGCGGCATGCGCCTGAACATCCCGGCCGGCACCGCCGTGCGCTTCGAACCGGGGCAGAGTCGCGACGTCGAACTGGTCGACCTGGCCGGGCATCGCCGGGTGTTCGGGTTTGCCGGGCGGATCATGGGTGATCTCGACTGACATTTGCAGTGCTTTCAAAAGATCGCAGCCTCGCTTCGCTCGACAGCTCCTACAGGGACCGCGTGCGCACAGGCTGCGTGAACACCTGTAGGAGCTGTCGAGCGCAGCGAGGCTGCGATAGCGAGCTATGCGAGCGGTCTCAAAAACAATTGAATCCCAAGGCAAGCCCATGAAAATTTCTAAACAGGCCTACGCCGACATGTTCGGCCCCACCGTTGGCGACAAGGTCCGCCTGGCCGATACCGAACTGTGGATCGAGGTCGAAATAGACTTCACCACCTACGGCGAAGAAGTGAAGTTCGGTGGCGGCAAAGTCATCCGTGACGGTCAGGGCCAGAGCCAACTGCTGGCCGCGGACGTCGTCGACACCGTGATCACCAACGCACTAATCATCGACCACTGGGGCATCGTCAAAGCCGACGTCGGCCTCAAGGACGGCCGCGTCGCGGGCATCGGCAAGGCCGGCAACCCGGACGTGCAACCCAACGTCACCATCGCCATCGGCGCCGGCACCGAAGTCATCGCCGGTGAAGGCATGATCCTCACCGCTGGCGGCATCGACACGCACATCCACTTCATCTGCCCGCAGCAAATCGAAGAAGCCCTGATGAGCGGCGTCACCACCATGATCGGCGGCGGCACCGGCCCGGCAACGGGCACCAACGCGACAACCTGCACCTCCGGGCCGTGGCACCTGGCGCGCATGCTTCAGGCCGCCGACGCGTTCCCGATGAACATCGGCCTCACCGGCAAGGGCAACGCCAGCCTGCCGGAGCCCTTGATCGAGCAGGTCAAGGCCGGCGCCATCGGCCTCAAGCTGCACGAAGACTGGGGCACGACCCCGGCGAGCATCGACAACTGCCTGAGCGTTGCCGACCAATACGACGTCCAGGTGGCGATCCACACCGACACGCTCAACGAATCCGGCTTCGTCGAGACCACCCTCGCCGCGTTCAAGGGCCGCACCATCCACACCTATCACACCGAAGGCGCGGGTGGCGGACATGCCCCGGACATCATCAAGGCCTGCGGCTTTGCCAACGTGCTGCCGAGTTCGACCAACCCGACCCGGCCGTTCACCCGCAACACCATCGACGAACACCTCGACATGCTGATGGTCTGCCACCACCTGGACCCGAGCATTGCCGAAGACGTGGCCTTCGCCGAAAGCCGCATCCGTCGCGAAACGATTGCCGCCGAAGACATCCTCCACGACCTCGGTGCGTTCTCGATGATCAGCTCCGACAGCCAGGCCATGGGCCGCGTTGGCGAAGTCATCACGCGCACCTGGCAGACCGCCGACAAGATGAAAAAGCAACGTGGCCCGTTGCCCGGTGATGGCGAGGGCAACGACAACTTCCGCGCCAAACGCTACATCGCCAAGTACACCATCAACCCGGCGATCACCCATGGCATCAGCCATGAAGTGGGCTCGGTCGAAGTGGGTAAATGGGCCGACCTGGTGCTGTGGCGCCCGGCGTTTTTCGGGGTCAAGCCGACGCTGATCCTCAAGGGCGGCGCCATCGCGGCCAGCCTGATGGGCGATGCCAATGCCTCGATCCCGACACCGCAACCGGTGCACTACCGTCCAATGTTCGCCAGTTATGGCGGCTCGCTGCACGCCACCAGCCTGACCTTCATCAGCCAGGCTGCTTCGGACGCCGGGTTGCCCGAAGCCTTGGGCCTGAAGAAGAAAATAGCCGTGGTCAAAGGCTGTCGCGAGGTGCAGAAAACCGACCTGATCCACAACGACTATCTGCCGAACATTGATGTCGATCCGCAGACGTATCAGGTCAAGGCCGACGGCGTTTTGCTGTGGTGCGAACCCGCCGATGTGCTGCCGATGGCCCAGCGGTATTTCCTGTTCTGATGAGTTGAGCCGCACAAAAAAGGCCTGGATGCTCGCGCAGATCCAGGCCTTTCTTTTTATGGTTTGTCAGACATTACTGTCCGTCAGTACGGGTGTTTGGCCAACGCCTCACGAGTGAATTGCTCGATCAGTGCAGCCTCTTCAATTTGCAGTTGAGCACCCAGGTCTTCGGACTGCGTCTTGTATTGCGCCTCGGACAGCAGGCCCTTCTGCTGGCTTTCACGCAGACTGGCCAGGCGGTCCTGATAGGGTTCACGCTGCGCTTCGAATTGCGGCCGGTAGGTGTTGGTCACGTAGTCTTTCCAGAAATCTTTCGCCACCAGTGACTGGAATTCCGCGGCAGAGTCATTGAGTTTGACGACGCTATCGTAGGCCTTGTTCAGCATTGTTGGCGTGACGTTACCCAAGCCAATGAACCTGACTTGGCGAGGTTGCCCTGGCAGATCGAGCCGGTCCTTGAGACCAAACCGGTAGGCCAGTTTTATTTCGACATCTTCCAGCCGGTCGATCAGATCGGTTTTTTGCGCCGCCGACAGATCCCTCCTGGCATTGATCGCAGCGACTCGTTTGTTGATATCGGCCAGGGCGATTTTTTCGACCTCGTCCAGGCGGAACAAGCCTCTGGACAGTTTCAGCAGGGCCGCGCCCTGCTCGGCGTCCAGTGCCAGCGTGCGGGCCCGGTAGACCAGCGCCATGATCTCCAGATTACTGAATGACAATGCCGCACGATCACAACAGGCCGGTCTTCCTGCCCACTCGAACATCTCCCCTCGCAGGGCTTCGGACTCGGGGCTGCCTTCGGTGATGGTGTCGATGACGTCCCAGACGCGACGTTGCAGGTCGGCGTGACCGGCACCGGCAGCTTCGAGGTCGTTGAGCACCTGGAAAAAGCCATTGGCCCCCTCTTGCGCGGACAGGGCCTGCCACTGTGATTGCCGGGACACAGCCTGGTCAGGGGGCAGGTCCGTGACCCAGCGCTGCACGCCCGATTGTCGTTGGGCGATTCCGAGCCTGACCCGTTCAGTAGGCATGGCCGGGGCTTGATACTCGAAGAAACCCGGCCGCCTGAGCCCCCACACATCCGGACGCTCTTGCTCAAGGCGACTCCAGTAAGCGCTCAGCTGTTGTTGCGCGGCCTCGGACAACGGGTTGCCGCTGATAATCGTGAAATTGTTGCGGCGGGCCACATGCTCCAGACGTTCGGCGGAAGGCGTGATAACGGATTCCGGAAACGTTGTGATCTGGTTACTACGCAAATCGATGACGTCCAGCAGAGGTTGCGCATCCAGCCCTTGTGGCCAGGTATCAATGCCGATGGTGTTCAATTGGAGCGAGCGCATATCTGCAATCTGAGAGAAGTCCGGCGTCATACCCAGCGGGTTCTGAGACAGGTTCATCGCCCGCAGCGTCGTGCGTCGTGCCAGTATCCCGGCCGTTTCAGCCGTCAGGCGAATGCGGTTGCGTTGCAGAAACAGACGCGTCAGGCCGTTCATTTCGTCCAGCGCTGGCGGTATGGCGGTCAGTTGGTTGTTCGACATATCCAGCCAGCGCACGCCCCTGAAATGCGCAAGAAATCCCTCTGGCGAAACACTCAGCCCCATGCCGCTGAGCTTGAGCGAACCCACATGGCTGAAGTCGGCTTCCAGATCCGGCACGCTGTCGAGTGTCTGGCCACTTAAATCGAGCTCAAACCCGATCGGGCTGCCGTCGACGGCATTTCTTTGCGGAGCTTGGCGTCGCCAGCATTCGCGGATGCGGTCAGCGGCGGTGTATCGCTCTCCCCGCTCCGATACCCCCTCCGAAATCTGGCCCGCCCGAACGTAGCGTTGACGCGCGCCGCCTCCCGAAAAAGCCCACGCCGACAATTGCCGATTCAGCGACTCATACTCGCGCTCAAGGCGTTCAAGCTCCACTTCGACCCCGCTCCCATGGGTTTGCAGGAATTCGGCCACTTCAAACTCGTCGAAGGCCGGGTAGAGGTAGCGAACCCGGGTGCTCAACGTGTCCTGCCCCTTGAACGCCCCCGGCAGACTTCCTTCCAGCAGGTCGGGCCTGATCGCTTGCAGTCGCTCTCGGTAATCCATCAGCCGCTGCCTGCCCTGACGGGTAAACGGATTACCCTCCAGAAGCGTGACCCGATTGACCCTGGCGTTCGATTCGAGCTGATCGGCCTCCGTAGAGAGTAATGCCTGAGGCACTTCGGTCAGCGCGTTATCGCGCAAGTCCAGCAATTGCAGATCAGGAAGACGGTCGGTGCCGAGTGGCCACTCGTCTATGCCCGTGCCGCTGAGGTTGATTTTTTTCAGTCGAGTCATCGCGCTGAAGTCCGGCGTGATCCCCAACGGAGTATTCAGCAAGTTGAGTTCCTCAAGGGCACTCAACTTTTCGAGCAGTGCGCCATTGTGAGCGTTAAACCCGATACGACTGCCCCGCAGGCTCAGGCAAGTCAGGGTCTGCATATCGGCGAATGCCTCAGGCACCTGACTCAGCCGGGACATCCCCTCCAGGCTGAGCGTTTTTAACCCGGTGAAACACTTGAGGAAGGCATTGAGATTGCGTACGCCCGACCACGTCAGCGCCAATGTCTGGACATGACTGAACTGTGCACTGAGCACTGGCAGCTCAACGGGCGAATCTATGCTCAGCTCCGAGCCGCTCTGCCGGCGCCAGCAGCGCTTGAGGGTGTCGGCTATCTGACGTTCGCGCGCGCCCGGAATTTGCCCCGCGACAACCTGGCTGCTTTCGGCGGTGACGCGGCCTTGCACCCAGGAATTCAACTCGTTTTTGAGCGTCGTGTACTCGGCTTCGGTGCGGGTCAATCCGCCGCGTACATCGTCACCCAATGAACGCAGGAACACTTCAACCTCGGCTTCGCTGAAGTCGGGATACAGCTTGAGTACCCGTGCGCGCGGCGTTCGGAAAAAATTCGCTACCTGTTGGCCCGCGGGCAGTGAAGGGCCAACACCACCGAGCAGTTTCATGCCTGGCTCGAGGCTGGGCTTGAGCACTCGATGCCGCTGCAGTACGGCCCGGAACACCCCTCGCGACAGCGGCCGCTGTTGCACCGTTTGCTTCATTCGCTCGGCCTCTTCGAGTGTGAAGCCCATCGCCTGGCGCTCCCCGGACGACAGCGCTTGCAGGACGGATGTATAGAGACTGGAGGACGATGCCCCGGTGAACCCCGAGTTTTCATCCACCACCAGCACCGCACGCGCCGGGGTCTGCGACGGGCCGATCGCCTCCAGCAATTTGCCTTGCGGCCCGTATTCGCGCAGTTCCAGGCGCACATCCTTCGGCCAGCCAGGCAACGTTTCAAGACTGCGCAGGGCCAGGCGTTCGCTGTCGATACCCGATGAGTTCTCCAGATAGAGCCCTTCGTAGGCGTGGGTCAGCCGTCGTTCCTGGCGGGCCCATTCGGCCTGCTCGTAAACGCGCTGGGGCAATGGCCCGGGTTTACCCAGTGCCAACCGTTCCGATTGTGTCGCGCCTGCCAGAATTTGCTCCACCACCACGCTGGGCAGCGAAGGGGAAAATACCTTGATTCGGCCTACGGCACCGTCGGTACCGCCGTCCTGTTCCCGGTACAAGGATTCGAACAACGAGCGCTGTTTGATCGTTACGGTTCGAGCGATTTCCTTGCGCAACTCGCTGGCGCGTTGCTCCAGCGTCATGTCCGATGTACCCGGCACATTGTCGAGAGAGAACGGGGGGGCCTGGTAAATGTCCAGCAGTGACTTGAGCATCGTGCCGTTTGCGCCGTCCTGTTCACTCATGACGAACGCCACCCTGGAAGACTGATTGCCGACGGCTTCGGGATCTTTCCAGATGAGCTTCGCCTTGCTGTCCAGAACATTGATCGCCGGATTGGCCGGCAACAGTTCCTGGCTGCGCATGACCCTGAACTGCATGGACACATCAGCCCTGGCGTAGACCTGCGGGTCCGGGCTGCTGATCTGTGCCTTGAAGGTTTCGAGGTTCCGGTTGAGTCGAAACCGGGTCAGGGTGTCGGTCAACTGCGCCGCGGGGGGCTGTTGGTCAACATGCAGCTGCCGCAACTGGTCGGGTTCCATGCCGCTGGCAATTCGTACCTGTTCCAGCTCGGCATCGGTGAACGCATCGGTGCGATAGCCCAACCTGCGCATCAGGATCGGCCCGTCCCAACTCAAGGGTTCTTCACCCTCGTGGCTCCAGGCACCCGCACCGTTGTGCTCCAGTTTCGGTGCATAAGCCTCTGGACGGGTCGGATGCTGGATACGGTGCTCCCCGCTGGCCGGGTCTTGTCTGACGACATAATCATTGTTGTCCAGCGTCAGGATGTCCTGACCGTTGAAACGGTGCAGCCCCAGCTCATTGGGCGGTGAGTCCGCCGGCAGCCGGACCGCGCTTTTGTACGGTTCGATATCCGGTTTCCACAGGCGCTGCTTGCCTGTCGGTAGCGTGACGGGTTTCAAGGCCTCGATCACCGGTTCGGGTTTGACAGCCCTCAGCCCGGCGACGCCCTTGCCCACGCCATGCATGACGGCAATCAGTGCCAGGTTTTCCGCAACATCGACCAGGTGCGACAGGGCCGCCCTTCGATCCCCCTCGCTCCATTCGATCGCGCCTTCGAATGCCTCGCTCAAAAGCTGACCGGCCATGACACCGATCATGATTTCACCCAGCACCGGCACGAACATCGAGACACCATTGAGCACCAGCATCCCGACACTCATTAACACGGCGATTTTCTGCGCGCGAACCTTCGCATCCACATCCGCCGTGGGCACCGCATGGGCCCGGGCATCCTTGATGATCTTATCGAGGCTCTTCTCAAACAGATGCGCCCACAGGTCGGGGTTCGGCGCCCAAAGCCCATGGTCGCTGAAGCTTGAGGTGCTCACGTACGGATCGTCGACCGGCTCCAGTTTTGGCGGCTGTTCGGGTGGCAGTTCCTGGGGCGTAATCAACGCCGAAAACGGGTTGAGGGCTTCAAATACTTTCGCCCCGGGGGAACGCAATGTGGCAAACGGGTCCGAAGGCGAGTCCGCCGCGGCACGGGTGAACTGGCTGAAATAATAGGGACGATCGGCATAGGCCACAAACTGACTGAAAAAGCGTTGGTACGCCGTCGGGCGGCCATCTGCGGGTTTCGCAGCCTCCCTGGCGGTGAACTGGCGCTTGAGCTCCTCGTCCATCGCCTGCCCCCTGTAGCGTTTGAACGGGTGCTGCGGATCATTGGGAACATAAAGAATGATCTCGTCGGAGTAACGATACTTTTCGCCAATAAGAAACAGCACACAGCCCGTCATTCTTTTTTTCATCAGACCCAGGTCACGAAACCAGACCGGCTTGCCATCGACCTTGGGATTCATCTCCCCGCCGATCACCGACAGAATCATCGCGTAGTCGTTCGGCTCGATGTCTTTTTGCAACAAGGCCTGCTCGGCCGCCGCGCGCATTGCAGCTTTTTGACTGACTACAAACCGGTGACGCAGCATGGCCACCGCAACCGGATTCGCCGGTCGCAAAAAGTCCTTGAGGTAAACCTGATACTGCGCACCGATGTCCAGCTCTCGGCACAGCTTCAAAAATTTCACCACGGTCAACGCCGTGGTCACTTTGCTAAATTGACCCGGCGCCGATTCAACAACGAAGCCCGACGAGGAATGAAAGTGGCCGATCGCGCACTCGTCCTCCTCGAAGTTGTGCAATGCGGCTTGCAGCAGCGGCAGTTTCAACACTTCGAAGGTACTGACCTCGACTTCAAAAACCCCCAACGCCAGAGGCTTTTTAAGCTGCACAAATGTCTTGTTGACGTCCAGGTCCACGGCGAATCGATCCCTGAGTGCCTTGACCAGCAAGGGCGCTGCAAAAACATCGATGTCCTGCAGGCGCGCCATGGTTTTATCCAGCAGGGTCTGGGACGCCAGGCTGGCCTCATAGCTTTTGTTTATAGACTGGCGCTGCGCCGCAGATGCCGTCAGATACCAGTCGGAAAGCCTGAACGGCGCCTGTTTGATGGCCTCTCGCCGTTCGGGCAAGGCATCCACCAGCCAGGCCGGGATGGACCCGGCAATGAATTCGGCGTGAACACCGGGTTGATCGGCGGCGGTCAATGGCGCTGCCGTTTCTTGGGGAGACGCGTTTGGGTTTCGCAAGGTACATATCCTTATGTACGACTTATTTGGACCCTCAGCTTATTCACCCCCGGCTAAAACAAAAACTCAGTAAAACTGCTGAAAAATCGCAATAAAACCGCAAACAGCATTCAACTTAAGAACCTGAAAAATAATTAAATACCACCCGCCCCCACGCAACACCTGATCCGGATTCCCGGCGGTAGTGTTTACCCCACCGCTAAAGAGGCTAAGATCCCCTGACATTCCTGGCAGGACACTGGACATGCGCCTCCCCGAATTCATCAGGCAAAACGTGGACCGCATCGTCGATGAATGGGAGCAGTTCGCCAGCACGATTACCCCGGCTGCCGACCACATGGACAGCATCACCCTGCGCGATCACGCCAAAGCGATTCTGCTGGCGGCCGCTCGGGACATGACCACGACGCAAACCGCCACCGAACAGGTCGCGAAGGCGAAGGGTGAAGGCGCGGAAAAAACCCCGAGTCTCGATGAGGCCGGCGCCAGCCATGGCGAGCTGCGCCATACCGTAGGGTTTGATCTGGTGCAGATGACCAGTGAGTTTCGCCATTTGCGCGCCTGTGTGATTCGGTTGTGGGTCAACAGCCTGGATTCGCCGGACCTGGCCTACTTCCAGGACATGATCCGCTTCAATGAAGCCATCGACGAAGCGCTTGCCGAGTCGACTGCAGCCTATGCCGAACAGGTCAATCACTCGCGCGATCTTTTTCTGGCGATACTCGGCCATGACCTGCGCGCCCCCTTGCAAGCCGTGACCATGTCCACCGAGTTACTGCTGCGCAAAACCAGGCTGGAGGGCGACGCATTGGCCTGCGCGATCAATATCAAGCGCGGTGCACGGCACATGGCGGTGATGGTCAGCGATTTACTGGAACTGGTTCGAAGTCGCCTGGGTAAAAGCCTGCCGATTGAACCCAAGCCGATGAACCTGGCCGATGCCGTGCAGGAAGCCATCACTCAGGCGTGCGTCGGGAACCCTGAATGTGATCCGACCTTAAGGGTCGAGGGCGATACGCAAGGCGTTTGGGATGGCGCAAGGCTTGATCAGCTATTACAGAACCTGATTGGCAATGCGTTGCAGCACGGGGCGAATAAACGGGATGTGACCGTCGTCCTCAGTGGCGAGCCCGATGCGGTTCGCCTGACGGTGCATAACTTTGGCGTGCCTATTCCCGAAGAGGCGATCGGCACAATCTTCGATCCACTGGTGCGCAGCGCCGATGAAGAACTCGGCCAGCCGTCGACCAGCCTGGGATTGGGTTTGTTTATCGTCAAGGAGGTAGTTGACGCGCACGGCGGGATGATCGAGGTCAGCTCGAATGAGACGGATGGGACGCTGTTTACGGTGATGTTGCCTCGTAGGCGGTAGATCTGGAAACCGCGTTATCGTTCTTCGCGAGCAAGCCCGCTCCCACATTCGACCGAGTTCTTCCAGTTGGAATGCAGTCGAATGTGGGAGCGGGCTTGCTCGCGAAGAGGCCTTGCCAGGCAACACAAAAACCTCAGAAAACTACTCGACCACCAACCGTCCCAACCGCTGCTTGAGCATGCGATTCTCGGCCCGCAGTTGCTGGACTTCTTCCAGCAGGTCCAGCGCCAAAGCGACGCCTTCCCATTCCAGTTCCAGGTCGCGCCGCAGCTTGGCGGCGCGCTTGGCCAGGGCCAGTTCGTAATCGTTGAAACGCCAATCCTTGGGCTGCTGGCCCTGAGGTTCGAGGATGCCGTGTTCGACGATTTCGATCACGTAGACGTCCGACAGGTCGGTCGCCTCACAGAATTCTGCCAGGTCCAGTTGAACGATCAGGGGACTGCTCATCGTCAGTAACTCCTTGGTGCCAAGCGATCAAAAATGTTCTCTGGGATCAAATGCCGCTTTTTTTGCCAGTTCCTGCCACAGAGCCTTGACGTCATCGTCCGATTTCTTCGGCATGACCGCCTTCAGTTGAACAAACAGATAACCGCGCTCACCGGCCTTGTTTAGCAAACCATGGCCCTTGGCGCGCATGCGCTGGCCGTTCTGGCTGCCTGCCGGCACCTTGAGGTTGATCTTGCCGGTCAAGGTCGGTACGGCGACTTCGGCGCCCAGCGCCAACTCCCACGGTGCCAGTGGCAAGGTGATGATCAGGTTCTCGCCTTCGACATCGAATTTAGGGTGCGGCGCAAAGCGGATGGTCAGGTACAGGTCGCCATTGGCACCGCCACCTACGCCCGGCGCCCCTTGGCCCTTGAGGCGGATGCGCTCGCCGTCGGTCACGCCGGCGGGGATCTTCACGTTCAGGCTTTTGCTGGTATTGCTGACGTGCTGGCCGGCAGCGTTGTACTGCGGCACCTGGAAGGTGACCTTCTTCGATTCGTTCGAGAGGGTTTCTTCCAGAAATACCCCGAGTTCCATTTCCACGTCTTGCCCTCGACGTCCGGTACTGCGACGCGACTGTCCACCACCAAAACCAGGGCCACGGTTGCCGAAGATCGAACTGAAAAAGTCCGAAAAATCGCCCGAGTCCTGACCACCACCGAAACCGCCTGCGCCACGCCCTTGCCACCCTGGCGGGCCCTGGAACGGCTGGCCGTGCTGGCCGTACTTGCGCAAGTCGTCATATTCGGCGCGTTTGTCGGCGCTTTTCAGTGCTTCATAGGCTTCCGAGGCGTCCTTGAACTTGGACTCGGCGTCCTTTTCCTTGCTGACATCAGGGTGGTATTTGCGCGCCAGCTTGCGATAGGCGGCCTTGATTGCCTTATCGTCAGCCGTCGGCTCCACACCGAGAATCTTGTAATAGTCTTTGAAGTCCATCGCGGGAATCACCATCCGTTATCAAAGTCGCGCCACCCGCCACAGCATGCGCTTGTTCGCAGCATTGAGGTTGACCGATCTCAAGGTTGTGACCGGGCGTCGCATCAGAAGTTTATCGGCAGCGGGCGGGGCTTCTTGCGACGGCCCCGCGGCTGTCCGGTTGATGCAGGGTAGTTTGGGGGTGATGGGGCGTCTTTCAAGACACAGGCGAGCGAGATTTAGCAGATAGTCGGCCTTCGAATATTCGCCTTCCTGACATACACTGCGCGGCCGTTTTTTAACCGGAACTTGAAAGACATGAAAAACGCATCTCCAGCCCGTGCCTGCGGTATCGACTTCGGCACGTCCAACTCCACCGTCGGCTGGCTGCGCCCCGGCATGGAAACGCTGATCGCGCTGGAGGACGACAAGATTACCCTGCCCTCGGTGGTCTTCTTCAATATGGAAGAACGCCGCCCGGTGTACGGCCGGCTGGCGCTGCACGAGTACCTGGAAGGCTACGAAGGCCGGCTGATGCGCTCGCTCAAGAGCCTGCTGGGTTCCAAGCTGATCAAGCACGACACCAGCGTCCTGGGCACGGCGATGCCGTTCAAGGACCTGCTCGGGCTGTTTATCGGGCAGTTGAAGAAGCGTGCTGAAACCACCGCCGGTCGGGAATTCGACGAAGTCGTGCTGGGCCGTCCGGTGTTTTTCGTCGATGACGATGAACTGGCCGACCAGGAAGCGGAAAACACCTTGGTCGACGTGGCTCGCGCCATTGGCTTCAAGGATGTCTCGTTCCAGTACGAACCGATTGCAGCGGCATTCGACTATGAGTCGACCATCGAAAAAGAAGAGCTGGTACTGATCGTCGACATCGGCGGTGGTACGTCTGACTTCTCGCTGGTGCGCCTGTCGCCTGAGCGCCGCAACCACGACAACCGTCACGACGACATCCTCGCCACCGGCGGCGTGCACATCGGCGGTACCGATTTCGACAAGCAGTTGAGCCTGCAAGGCCTGATGCCACTGTTCGGCTACGGCAGCCGCATGAAGAGTGGCGCCTATATGCCGACCAGTCACCACATGAACCTGGCGACCTGGCACACCATCAACTCGGTGTACTCGCAAAAGTCGACCCTGGCCTTGGGCAGCATGCGTTACGACATCGAAGACACCGGCGGCATCGATCGCCTGTTCAAGCTGATCGACCAGCGCGCCGGGCACTGGCTGGCCATGGAAGTGGAAGAAACCAAGATCCAGCTGACCCACGCCGACAGCCGTCACGTGCCGCTGGACCGTATCGAGCCGGGGCTGAGTGTGGAATTGAGCCGCGCGCTGTTTGAATCCGCCATCGAAGCACTGCTGGAGCGCGTGCGCACCAGCGTGAGCCAGATGCTCAACGACGCCGATGTGCGAGTCGATCAGGTGGATACGGTGTTCTTCACCGGCGGTTCGAGCGGGATTCCGGCGCTGCGTAACAGCGTTTCGGCGATGTTGCCCAATGCGCGGCATGTCGAAGGGAACATTTTCGGCAGCATTGGCAGCGGTTTGGCGATTGAAGCGTCCAAGCGTTACGGCATGATGGACTGATCCGAAAACCCTGTGGCGAGGGAGCAAGCTCCCGATGATCGTTCCCACGCTCTGCGTGGGAATGCCGCCATGGACGCTCTGCGTCCGCTGTTGAAGCTGTGACGCGGAGCGTCACGGGATGCATTCCCACGCAGAGCGTGGGAATGATCGGGTGGTAGTTAAACCATCCCGATCTGCTTCAACTCACTCTTCAAATACGCGTAGTAAATCGGCCCCGCCACTACCCCCGGCAGGCCGAACGCGGCTTCGAACACCAGCATCGCCAGCAGCAACTCCCACGACTTGGCACTGATCTGCCCGCCGACAATGCGCGCGTTGAGGAAGTATTCGAGCTTGTGGATAAAAATCAGATAACCCAGCGCTGCCAAGGCGACCCAGATCGACAGTGACAAACCGACAATCGTGATCAGGGTGTTCGACATCAGGTTGCCGATCACCGGCAACAGGCCGAGCAGAAAGGTCAGCACGATCAGGGTTTTGGTCAGCGGCAACTTGATCCCGAACATCGGCAGCACCACCGCCAGGAATATCCCGGTGAAGAAGGTGTTGAGCAGGGAAATCTTGATCTGTGCGAACACGATGTTGCGAAAGGCCTGGACCAGCAGGTGCAACCGGTCGAACAGTGCGGCGGCAAGCGGTTTGCGCTTGGTCAGGTCGGGGATGCGTTGCAAGGCGATGATCGCCCCCAGCACCATGCCGATCAGCAGCGTCACGAACATGTGCGCCGCGTCCTTGCCCACCAGTTGCAGATCACTCAGGTGTTTACTCACCCACTCGCCGATCGCCACACGAAACTCGGCGGCACTGGCGGGCAAATAGGCGTCGATGAACGGCGGCAATTGCCCTCGCGCCCGATCAACCACGCCCATGAACTTGTCGAGGGAAGCCCCGGGGTTTTCCGCTTCGTGCAGCAGAAAACTGAAAGCACCGGCAAAAATCAGAGTCAACACGCTGACCACCAAAGTGCCCAACAGTGCGACCGCCAACCAGCGCGCACGCCGTCCTTCGATCAGACGCTGCAATTGTGGCGTGAGCATGTTGACCAGCTCGAACACCAACAAACCGGCCAACAGGCTCGGCAGCAGTCGCAGAGGGAGCACCAACAGCAAACCACCAAAAATGATGATCCAACTGGTGAACAGCAAGTGGCGTTGAGAAAACGTTGGCATACAGCCTCAAAACGAACGACGTAAAAAGGATTGGCAGTCTGCCAGCGTTCCGATGTCAGCACTAGGGATTGTGTAGGTCGACCTTAGTGGGGGCACCGGCCATTTTTTTTGCTGAGCCCCTACCCGGTTCATTGCTTGTTATTTCTTCAGGCAATTGCTCATAAACACTTTACGCGCATCACCCTTCATAGCCTGAGTGGTGGCTGTTTCATTGCAGGTTTTCATCTTCTCTTGCTGGGAGGTCATCGGTTTGGCGGCTTCGGCGGCCGGGGCGGCCGGTTCAGCTTTCAGGCAATTGCTCATAAATGCTTTGCGTTCATCGCCCTTGAGGCTTTTGGTCGTAGCGTCAGCATTGCAACGGGTCATCTTCTCTTGCTGAGGGGTCTTGGGTTTGGTCACATCGACCGCATCGGTCGCCGGCTTAGCCGACAGGCAGGTGCTCATGAATGCATTGCGTTCATCGCCCTTGAGGCTTTTGGCCGTAGCGTCGGCATTGCAGGTGGTCATTTTGTCCTGCTGCGCAGTGGCAGCGAAGCCTTGGGAGCAGAGCAGCAAACCGATCATCAAAAAAGGGACACGCAACATTGTCATGGAGTTTTCTCCTTGTTGCCGTACCGATGGGCACGGCCATGTTTTGCAGTGTAGACAATGCCTGTTACACCTTCACCGACTCTCGAGGTGACTGCGCCGGTATTGCTCCGGCGTACACCCGGCCTGGCGTTGAAACATCGCGATAAAAGCCGAGCCGGTGCTGTACCCCATGTCGAAGGCGATGTCCTGAACGCTGCGGTGACTGTCCAGCGCTTCGATCGCGGCCAGAAACCGCAAGCGCTGCCGCCACTCCCCAAAGCTCATCCCCAGCTCGCGGACACACTGGCGCGCCAGCGTGCGCTCGCTGACATGGATTTGTTCCGCCCAGTGGGCCAGTGGCCGGTTATCCCCAGGCGCGGCTTGCAAGGCGTCCAGTATTCCAAGCAAGCCCGGGCTGCTGGCGTAGGGCAAGTAACACTCTTGCACCGGCGCCTGTTGCAGTTGATCCACCAGCACTTGGGCCAGGCGCTTGTCTGCCTCTTGTTCGGGGATCTTCACATCGCGCGCGGCGAAGTCCTTGAGGATGGCTTTAAGAATGTCGCTGATGGCCAGGGTGCAGGCCTGCGCAGGCAAATCCTGGCACAGCGACGGCGCGAGACAGACCGCACGATAGTTGATCGGCTGGTTGCTGTAGAAACTGTGCTCGGTGTGCGGCGGCACCCACACCGCGTATTGCGGCGGCGACATGAAACGGCTGCTGCCGATTTCCATGTGCAAGACACCGTTGGCCGAATACTCCAGCGTGCCCCACGGATGACGGTGGGCCGAGGCGTATTCATGGGTGTTGAAATCGGCGTAGCGAAAATAGACCGGGGCCGGCAGTTCGCTGAATGCCAGCAGGTCGATGTGTTTACTGCTCATGCTGTCCGGAATCCGCCGTGTGTTGTCTGGATCGAAGTATAGGCTTGCATCCAGACAGAGGATAATTGCGCTTCATTAACGTTCTGGTTTTTCCTGATGCAATACGCTTATCCCCTGCTGGCCATTTTCATTTGGGCTGGCAACACTGTGATCACCAAAATGTCAGCCGGGGCGATCTTCCCCGCCGAGATCGGTTTCTACCGCTGGCTGCTGGCCGCCATCCTGTTCACGCCATTCATGCTCAAACCGGTGATCTCACATTGGCCGCAGATCCGCCCGAACCTGGGCAAGATTTTCGTCCTCGGCGTGCTGGGCATGGCGGTCTATCAGAGCCTCGCCTACTTCGCCGCCTCCCTGACCTCGGCCACCAACATGGGCATCATTCTGTCGCTGATGCCATTGATGTCCTTGGCCATGGCGATAATCAGCCTCGGCCAGCGCCTGACCCTGGGGGCCCTGGCCGGTGCGGTGCTGTCGTTTGCCGGGGTGGCGGTGGTGGTCTCGTCCGGCAGCCTTGGCGCGCTGCTGGAGCATGGGATGAACCTGGGCGATGCGATGATGCTGATCGCCACGTTGGCCTACGCGATCTACAGCACCTTGTTGAAAAAATGGCAGTTGCGGCTGCCACCATTGGTGTTGCTGTATTTGCAGGTACTGGTCGCGGTGCTGGTGCTGTTTCCGATGTTCCTCGCCTCACCGAAGATCGGCCCGACGCTGCAGAACATTCCGCTGGTGTTGTATGCCTGCCTGCTGGCCTCGATGGTTGCACCGCTGGCGTGGATGCAAGCGGTGGTGCGCCTGGGGCCGAGCCGGACCACGCTGTTTTTCAATCTTTTGCCGTTGATTACCGCACTGATTGCGGCGGTGGTGCTGCATGAACAGTTGGCGCTGTATCACTTGGTGGGCGGGGTGTTGACGCTGGGCGGGGTGATTGTTTCGGAGCGTTGGACCACCGTTTTGGGCCGCGCATAGTCCTTTGTGGTGAGGGAGCAAGCTCCCTCGCCAGAGGGCGGCTTACACGCCGGCTGCTTTTAGCCGTGCCGCATGCTCGACAAACAACCGGATCGGCTCGGCGCCCTTGCCCACCCATCCCAGCGATTGATTGACGATGTCGAAGTGGTCCAGCGGATACTCATCGCCAATCACCGTGCCCAGGTGCGAACTGTACCGCCCGACCATCCCGTCGCAATACCCGGCCTCGTTCACAAACGTTTGGGCAAATAGCCGGCAACTGCGATTGGTCCCGTCAAACAGATTGCGCCCACGATCGGTCTTGCCCGGCTGTAACGTCCCGGACCACGAGTAATAACGCACGCCGTAGACCTCCTCCGGTCCATGCCCGCCCCAGGTTTCAGGCAGGCCTTGTGGATAACGCTGATTGAACAGCGCCACGCCTTCGCAGGTGAGTGAGTGATGGGACGCATGGATATCCACCGGCAGTTTCGGCCCGCGATAGCCGGTGTCGAGCAGGCACATCAAGGCATTGATCAACCGCAACAGACCGCTCAACAGGCGGCCCTTTACGCTGTCGTGCGGGTAGTGCTTGTGCAGGTAATCGGCCAGTTCCGAACCGTGATTCGGCCCGGCCACCGAGGTCACCGACGCCACCAGGTCCGGTCGTTTGGCAGCAGCGTAACGCGCGGTGAGCGAACCCTGGCTGTGGCCGATCAGGTTGACCTTCGCGGCCCCGGTCTCGTGCAGGATTTGTTCGATACGCGCCAGCAGTTGCTCGCCGCGCACCTCATTGGAATTGAGCGGCGAGACCTGCACCGCAAACACGGTCGCCCCACCCTGGCGCAGGGCCGAGACGATGCCGTACCAATACGGATAGAGCACAAGTCGGATAAACCCGAGCATTCCCGGGACCAACACCAGCGGGTAGCGTGTAGCGGAACCTTGCGACATGGGCGAACGTCCTTGTGGTCGAGGAGATGAAGCAAGGCGCGAGGCAAGACGTCAGCCAAGCATCGTCACCGAACATGACAACTCGACGACCAGTTTATGACATCCACCCTACTTCAACCCCACCACGCCCGCCACGATCAGCCCGACCGACACCACTTTGATCGCCGTCAGGCTTTCGCCCAGCAGCGCAAACCCGAGAAACACCGTGCCCAGTGAACCGATGGCGGTCCAGATCGGATACGCGATGCTCACTGGCAACTCGCGCATGGCCAGGGTCAGGAAGTAAATCCCGCCCACCGCCGCCACCACTGTGATCAGCGACGGCCAGAGCCGGGTGAAACCTTCGGCGTACTTCATGCCCATCGCGAAGGTGACTTCGAACCCGGCGGCGATCAGCAGAAACAGCCAGGCCATCTAAAACTCCCTGGCCAGCGCCAGCAAACGCTGCTCGGCCTCGGCGGCAGAGACCTGGAACGTACGCGCCTCGGACTCTTCGCCCTCGGCGGCGACCACGGTGATGTCGGTAATACCGATGAATCCCAGCGCCGTGCGCAACAACGGATCGGCATGGTTCATGGCTTCCAGCTCACCGCCCGGGCCGAACCCGAAGCCGCCGCGACTGGTGACGATCAAGGCTTTTTTGCCTTGAACCAGCGGTTCGTATTGGGCCACGCCATTGTCCAGCGTGTGATTGAACGTCAACCCGAGCCGCACAATTTGATCGATCCAGGCCTTGAGGCCACTGGGTACGCTGAAGTTGTGCATCGGCGTGGAAATCACCAGCAGGTCGTGCCCGAGCAATTCGCCGACCAGTTCATCGCTGAACGCGAGGTCGGCCTGCATCGACAGCGGTCGTGCCTGGGGTTCGGGGTAAAACGCGGCGGCCACAAAGGCTTCATTGACCGGCGGAATCAGCGCCCGCCCGACTTCACGTCGGGTCAACCGGGCCTGCGGATGGTGCGCCTGCCAAGCTGCAAGAAACACTTCGGCCAAACGCCGGGAGTGCGAACGATCGCCACGGGGGCTGGCGTGAACGGCAAGAATTGTACTCATCTGAATCTCCTTGGGATTACACTCAAACGGCTTGTGGCTTGCAGCTTGATGCTCCCAGCCAACCGCTTCAAATGAGCAGAAATCAGTCTGGATGAATCCATTTCATCTATGGAGTTTCTCAATGTTTGCTTCGCTGCCGTTGACCGCCCTGCGCGCCTTCGAATCCGCCTCCCGCTTGCTGAGCTTCAAGGCGGCCGCACAAGAACTCTCGGTGACGCCGACGGCGGTGTCCCATCAAATTCGCTCGCTGGAAACCTGGCTCGGCGTGCCGCTGTTTGAACGCCTGCCACGGCAGGTGCGCTTGACCGACGGCGGTGAGCGGTTGTTCCACAGCCTGCACGGTGCTTTTCTGGACGTGGCGCAAAGCGTCGACACCTTGCGCCCGCAACACAGCGGCACACACCTGACCCTCTCCACCACCGCCGCCTTCGCCGCGTTGTGGCTGGTGCCGCGCCTCGGACGCTTTTACGCGCGCCACCCCGGCATCAGCCTGCGCCTGGACACCCATTGCGAAGTCATCGATTTGCATCAGGACGCCAGTGTCGATCTGGTCCTGCGCTACAGCCTCGACGACTACCCCAACCTGTATGGCTTGTGCCTGTTTGATGAGTCCTTCGGCGTGTATGGCTCACCCGAGCAAGTGGCGCTGGCGGCCCAGCGGACACCCGCGCTGATCAGCGTGCGTTGGCACAATTCCAAGTTGTATGCCCATGGCTGGGAGGCCTGGTGCGCCAAGTCCGGCGAAACCTGGCTGAAGGAACAACCTGCGGTGCGTGAATACGACGAAGAGCATTACGCCCTGCAAGCGGCGATTGCCGGGCAAGGGCTGGTGCTCGCGAGCAATATTCTGGTGTCAGAAAGCGTGGCCAGCGGTTTGCTGGTGCCCTACAAGGGCGACATTCAAGTCGACGGGGCCGGGTATAGCGCACTGTGTGTGCCGGGTCGCGAGCGTCATCCGCCGGTACGGGCATTTTTTGCATGGTTGCGTGAGGAAGCGTTGTTGTCCGGGCATGCGGGCATACTGAAGGACCTGTAGCGCCTGACATACCGCCATCGCGGGCAAGCCCGGCTCCCACAGGTTGCGCGGTGAAATCGACTGCTGTGATCGACTCAAATCCCTGTGGGAGCATGGCTTGCCCGCGATGACGTCTTTACAGACGCCGCAATTCACTTGGTGGGTTTGACGGTCACCGGCGCTTTCCCCGCCTTCATCTGTTCCAGCAACGGCGCACACTGGTTTGGCGCGTCACCACTGGGTGCCACCAACGCCAGCAACCCCGCCGCCGGAGCGGCGATCACGCCCAGGGCGACCATTCCCGCCCCGCGCAGCATCAGCGGCACCGCTTTCACCCCGGCATCCGGCTTGATGAACGGGCCCCGCACATACAGTGGCGAGCGCAACGAAATCAGGCGCCAGCCCTTCGACTCCGGCGTGATGGTCAGGTCCAGTTGTTCCGTGGCCATGTTCGCGGTGCCATCGATATAGATGATTGCGTTCTCGGTATCGAAGACGAACAGCCGCGTGGTCGCCAACCCGGTCTTGATATCGAAGTCGGCCGCCGCGCAATTGATCTTCACTTCCTTGTCGCCAAAGATTTTGCCGACCACATAGTTACCGACGTTCAGCCCGGCCAATTCCATCAACTCGCGGCTGATCGCCCCGTCATTGATGAGCATTTTCAGATTGCCGTTGGCACTGCCCAACAGCTTGGCCACCGAGTTGCCGCGCCCCGAAATGTCGGCATCGCCATTGAGCTCGCCGAAACTGGTTTTCATCGGCTCGAACGTCGGGAACAGTTGCTTGAGTTTGAACTTGCGGGCCGTGAGTTTCGCTTGGCCTTCCAACGGTTCGGTCCGGCCATTCAAGCGAATCTGCGCCTCCAGGTTGCCCCCGGCCACGCCAAAACGCAGGGGCTCAAGTCGCAGCTCCCCGTCGGTCAGGACCAGGTGCGTATACAGGTCGTTGAACGGCAGTTTTTCGCTGTGGACGATGCGCTTGCCGGTGAATTCGACATCGGCGTCCATGTCACGCCAGCGCTCGGTCTTGAACTCTTCGACCGGCAGCACTTTGTCCGGCGGCTGTTTACTGTCGCCACCGCGCTCCTTTTGTTTGGCGTTGGAGTCGGCGCCAATCAACGGTGCAAGGTCGGCAAACAGCAATTGATTGGAGAGCAATGAACCGCTGAGTTTCGGCCGAGGCTGGCTGGCGACATAAGCCAGGCTGCCATGGATGTCGCTCTCACCGATCTTGCCGTTGAATTCTTCATAGCGGAACACTGCGCCGCTGGGCTCATGCAGCCTGGCGATCAAGTGCCCGTCGGTGGCGTAAGGCGATGTATCCGGCAGCGTCACGCCGGTCAGCGGATACAAATTGCCCAGGCTGGTGCCAGCCAATTTCAGTCGCAGATCCAGCGCGCCGAGGTTCAGGGGATCGGTCAACGTGCCGGCCAACTCGACGCTGGTATCGGCAATTTTCACCTGGGCCTGCAGGGGAAACGGCTTGGCCGCATCCTGCAGGGCCAGCAACCCACCGATCTTGCCGGAGCCTTCGAGTTTCTGCGCGTGGTACTGGCCTTTGACCTTGAGCGCGAAGGCGTAGTCCTGTGGCGCGGCCCCCTTTTCCTGTGCGGTTTTCGCCGCTTTGTCACCGACGATGTCACTGAACGGAACGGGTTTGCCCAGCGGGTCGATCAGCACATCCAGTTGAGTCTTCAAGCTCTGATCGTCGAGGGTGACATGGCCTTTGTCGAAGCCGATCGCGCCGATGTCCACCCCCCAGTTCGAAGGTTCGGCGTTCGGGTCCTTGGGGTCGAATTTGAACGTCCAGTTGGCGCGACCATCGGCCAGGCGCTGCAGGTTGGCGTTCGGCTCGGTCAGGTCGATTCGCGGGATCACCACCCGCTGCGCCAGCAAGGCGAGCGGTGAAATACGTAGCTCTACGCGTTTGAGGGTGACCATCTGCGGCTGCTTCAACCAGTCCGGGTTGCCCAGGCTCAAGTCTTCGGCGACCACATGCGGCCACGGCACCCAGGCCCGCCAGCCAGCCTCGTCGAGCTCGCGCTGCCAGACCACCGCGAGGTTGCCATTGATGGCGAATGCTCGGTGCAGTTCTTCGGTGACTTTGTTGTTTATCGCGGGTTTGATCCGGTTCCAATCGAAGAACACGATGACCAGTACGAGTATCGCCAGCAGAACAACCAGGCTGGCAAAGATCCAGGCAACAATTTTAGGGGGGCGCGTCATTGCACAGGGCTCCTTGAAACGACTGAGCGTCCTGACCGCGACGCACGTGTGAAACGTTAGGCCAGAACCGGCCTGCCATGAAATCTAGGACTGGGAAAAGGTGCGCAGGTTTAACCGAAAAGCCAATTAACGTTCAAATAATCGGGCGCGATCAACCTGCGCGCTCTAAACGGCGTTACCCCACCCGCACTTTTGTGCGGCGCGAGTGAGTCGGAAATACCCACCTCGGTGCAAAAACACTCGCCGAAAACGCCCGGTTTAGAGGCTCTCAGCAGAACAATCAATTCTGTTGATTATTACCATTGCGGTTATGAACTTTCATATCGATTTATCGAGAGTAGCATTGCCCTCGTACCCACTTTATCGCCCCCCCAAGGAGCAACCCATCATGAAACGCCAATTACTGCTTAGCCTGACCCTCTCGATGCTAGCCAGCACCGCTTTCGCTTTGCCAGCCGCGGATCAGGCCACTCCGCAAGTCAAAGACAACCAATCGGTGTTCAGCCAAACCGTTGCCGCCGATGGTTCCAGCCGCACCCCACAAGGCCAGACACTTGCCGAAGGCGGTAACGATCGCCTGAAAGAAAAAGGCTTGATCACCCAAGATGGTTCGGACCGTACTCCACAAGGCCAAACCCTGGCTGAAGGTGGCTCCGACCGTACCCCACAAGGCCAGACCCTGGCTGAAGGCGGTTCCGACCGCACCCCACAAGGCCAAACCCTGGCTGAAGGCGGTGGTGACCGTGTGATCGAACGCAACAGCGCTGTGAGCTAAGCCCATGGCGGCCCTGAAAAAAAGCCCAATCCCCGGATTGGGCTTTTGACTTATAGTGAAGCCATGTTTCCCCGCTTGATCCCCCGATAGTCGTTCGACGCCAGCGAAGCCGATTTGCTAGAGTGCGCCGCTGTCTTGTCCAGAAAACACCCTTGCGATGCTGCCCCGCGCCGAACAGAAACAACAGACCCGCAACGCCCTGATGGACGCTGCACGCCACCTGATGGAATGCGGCCGAGGATTCGGCAGTCTCAGCCTGCGCGAAGTAGCGAGAACCGCCGGCATCGTGCCCACCGGTTTCTACCGGCATTTCGCCGATATGGACGAACTGGGGCTGGTGCTGGTGAGCGAAGTCGGTCAGACCTTCCGTGAAACCATTCGCCTGGTGCGCCATAACGAATTCGTCATGGGCGGCATTATTGATGCGTCGGTACGGATCTTTCTCGACGTGGTCAGCGCCAATCGCTCGCAATTCCTGTTTCTGGCCCGCGAGCAGTACGGCGGATCACTGCCGGTACGCCAGGCCATCGCACGTTTGCGCGAAGACATCAGCTCGGACCTGGCAGCCGACCTGTCCTTGATGCCCAAGCTGCAACACCTCGACATTGGCGGCCTGAGCGTCATGGCTGATCTGATCGTCAAAAGTGTGTTTGCGACCTTGCCCGAGATCATTGATCCGCCGGCCGAGGCGCTGCCTGAACATTTGACACCTCAAGCGAAAATCACTCAGCAACTGCGCTTTATCTTTATCGGTTTGAAGCATTGGCAAGGACTCGGCAGCACCGAATGACCGCCTGAATTGATCGCCTCAATGGCGATCTTTTTTTGTGCGCCGCAAATTGGTGCACCACACCCCTCCTCGCACCAACTTCAACCAACTTTGCACACCACCCCCTGCACTCCGACAGGTATTTCCTACGTATTGCCCGATTGGCAAGCCCCTTGCTCTAGCCTCAGCAATGTCCATTGCTGGAAGCCTTCCGATGCTGGTGATTCATCGCAGAATCGACCCTCAACCCGTCTGGGCCGCCGAATTGCACCTGACCTTCGAAGCCCGGAGCAAAAGCCGTTTGCGCTGTTTCAGTGCCGAAGGTGAAGACGTCGGGTTGTTTTTGGAGCGCGGACAGCCGCCCCTGTATGACGGCGAATGCCTGCAAGCCG
Organism: Pseudomonas sp. B21-040; assembly: GCF_024748695.1. Classification (NCBI taxonomy): domain Bacteria; kingdom Pseudomonadati; phylum Pseudomonadota; class Gammaproteobacteria; order Pseudomonadales; family Pseudomonadaceae; genus Pseudomonas; species Pseudomonas sp. B21-040. The sequence goes on along the minus strand of NZ_CP087176.1, from coordinate 614,955 downwards.
AAGACGGGCGCATCGTGCGTGTCTGCGCCCGCCCCGAACAATTGCTGCACGTTACCTGCGCCAATGCCTTCGAGCTGACTCGCGCCGCCTATCACCTCGGCAATCGCCATGTCGCCCTGCAGGTCGGTGATGGCTGGCTGCGCCTGCTCGACGATTACGTGCTCAAAGCCATGCTCGAACAGCTGGATGCCAAGGTCGAAAGCCTCGAAGCACCTTTCCAGCCGGAACACGGCGCCTATGGCGGAGGCCACCACCACTCCCGGCACGGTGACGAAGATTTCAACTATCCGCCGAAACTGCACCAGTTCGGCGTCCGCTTATGAACCCGGCCTGGGCGCTGCTGCGCCTGGCCAGCCCGCAGCTGCCGATTGGCGGCTACAGCTATTCCCAGGGTCTGGAAATGGCGGTGGAAAACGGTCGCGTAAGCAATGCGGACGGCGCACGACGCTGGATCAGTGATCAATTGCTGCTCAACCTGGCACGGTTCGAGGCGCCGCTGCTGCTTGCCCATTGCACGGCGGCGGCCGAAGAGAACTGGCCCGAATTGCTCCGACGCTGTGAACAACACCGTGCCAGTCGGGAAACCCGCGAGCTGCATCAAGAGAGCCGACAGATGGGCTATTCCTTGCAGCAACTGCTCAACGGTTTACCGGAGCTGGACGCGCCGGCTCGCGCCTTCCTCGACCAACGCCCCGAACCGCATCTGGCCCTCGGTTGGGCGCTGGCGGCACGGGCCTGGGGAATCTGTCCCCAGGATGCGCTGGCCGCGTGGCTCTGGAGCTGGCTGGAAAACCAATTGGCCGTACTGATGAAAACCCTGCCGCTGGGCCAGCAAGCCGCCCAAAGCCTGACCAGTGAATTGCTGCCGCTGCTGCAACAAGCCCAGCAGGACGCCACCCGAATCAACCCCGAACACTATGGCAGCGCCGCTTTTGGCCTGTCCCTGGCGTGCATGGCCCATGAGCGCCAGTACAGCCGTCTGTTCCGTTCCTAGGGCCTTTTAGCTTGGAGAATCACATGAACACACAACCTCTACGTGTCGGTATCGGCGGCCCGGTCGGTTCCGGCAAAACCGCCCTGACCCTGGCCCTGTGCCTGACCCTGCGCGAGCGCTACAACCTGGCGGTCGTCACCAACGACATCTACACCCGCGAAGACGCCGATTTTCTGGTGCGCAACGAAGCCCTGGCACCCGAGCGAATCATCGGCGTGGAAACCGGCGGCTGCCCGCACACGGCGATCCGCGAAGACGCCTCGATCAACCTCGAAGCCGTGGATCAACTCAACCGCCGCTTTCCGGGGCTGGACCTGATTCTGGTGGAGTCCGGTGGCGACAACCTGTCGGCAACGTTCAGCCCGGAATTGTCCGACCTGACCATCTACGTGATCGACGTGTCGGCCGGCGACAAACTCCCGCGCAAGGGCGGGCCGGGGATCTGCAAATCCGATCTGCTGGTAATCAACAAGGTCGACCTCGCGCCGCTGGTGGGTGCCTCGCTGGAGATGATGGACAGCGACACAAAACGCATGCGCAACGGCAAACCGTTTGTGTTCAGCAACCAGAAAACCGGACTGGGCCTTGAAGAGATCATCGCCTTTATCGAACGCCAGGGCCTGCTGACAGCCGCCTGATCACGACTTATCAACAAGGAAGCTTATCCATGACACTGAAACGCATTCTGGGCGCCATGGCCCTGCTGTTGACCCCGGCCATCGCCTTCGCCCATCCGGGTCATGGTGACAACGGCTTGATCGACGGCATCAGCCACCCGATTGGCGGCCTCGACCACTTGCTGGCAATGGTTGCGGTCGGCTTGTGGGCCGCTCAGCAAAAAGGTGCGGCGCGCTGGGCGCTGCCCGGCACCTTCGTCGGTACTATGCTGATCGGCGGCCTGCTGGGCTTTGAAGGGCTGAACCTGCCGGCGCTGGAAGGCGCGATTGCCGCGTCGGTGCTGGCGCTGGGGCTGGCGGTGGCGTTGGCCGTTCGTCCGCCATTGAGCGTAGCGGTGGGGGCGACGGCGCTGTTTGCGCTATTCCACGGTGTGGCGCATGGGTTGGAGTTGCCGGACATGTCGAGCCCTTGGGCCTATGCGGCAGGTTTTGTGGCGGCAACGGCGGCGTTGCATGCGACCGGGTATGCGGTCGTTCGCTTGCTGCCGCAAGCGGCTGCGCCATTGGTTCGATTGGCGGGCGCGGCTTCGGCGGCGACTGGCGTGTGGTTGTTGGCGGGCTGATTTTTTTATCGCCGGTGAAGGCCTCATCGCGAGCAAGCTCGGCTCCTACAGTGGAATGCGTGCTCTTGTAGGAGCCGAGCTTGCTCGCGATGGCGGCCTGACAGACACCGCATCTCTCAGGCCTGCTAACATGTCGCGCAATCGACCCTGCCGTGACGACGCCAGCCAATGCCACCTGTTTCCCGCTCCGCCTCCCTGCCTGAATTGACCGCCCTGTTCGCCTCGGTGCAACAGCACTTCCAGGACGTGATCGTGCCGCTCTGGCAAGGCCCCGGCTGGAATGCCGACATGGCGTTGCCCTATGAAGCACTGGACGCCGAGCATCAACCGCTGCCGCCTCAACGTTATCGGGCCATGGCATGCGCACGGCAGTTGTATCTGTTTTCCAGCCAGATCGGCCAGGTGCCAGGCGCGCAGGAGCGCTGCGCCAAGCTGTTCCGCTCCTTGCAACAGCACTTCCACGACGCCGAACACGGTGGCTGGTTCTACAGCATCGACCCGCACGGCACGCCGCTGGATCAGCGCAAAGACCTTTATACCCACGCGTTCATTCTGTTCGCCTGCGCCCATTACTGGGACAGGTCGCGCGAACCGCTGGTGGAATCCGCGCTCAACGCGGCACTGGAAGTGATCGGTCAGCGCTTCGCCACAGGCGACGGTCTGTACGACGCCAGCCTCGATCGCGACTGGTCTTCGCTCGACTCCGGGCCGCTGCAAAACCCTCTGATGCACCTGGCCGAAGCCTTCCTCGCGACCCTGTCGGTGCGCGAAGACATCGCGGTGCAACGTGCACTCGTCGCGTTATGCACAGCCATGCACAAGCGCTTCATTGACCCGCAACACAGCGTGTTGATGGAGAAACCGCTGGGAGCTGTGGATAACTGGTTCGAACCCGGGCATCAGTTCGAGTGGTATTTTTTGCTCGAATCTTCGTCGCTGCTGCGCGGTTCGCCACTTCATGCATCGCTGGACCGTGCGTTCGCATTCACCGAACAACAAGGCGTCGATGCGCAGACCGGTGCAGCACAGGCGATGCTTGATCTGGAGGGCAACGCCAAAGATGCCACCCAACGCATCTGGGCTCAGGCGGAATACTTGAGGGCGCTGACGTTGCGCCCGAACGCCGAAGCGGCGGTGCAACGCCAGCTACAAGCGCTGCAACAGCGCTTTCTGCATGCGGGCGGCTGGTATGAGTGTCGGGATGAGCTGGGCGAAGTCAGCCGCAAAGACATGCCGTCGACCACGCCTTATCACTTGGCAACCTGCTATCGAGGGTTGGCCGACTATCTGCGCTGACTGACCGATAGCTATCGCGGGCAAGCCCGGCTCCCACAGGGCTTGTAGCGTTCGCCAATTGGCGATCCAACACGTTACCTGTAGGAGCCGGGCTTGCCCGCGATTGGCCGTTACGCGGTCTTAAACCTTCGCGTTCCGCTCAATCGCAAACCCGCTCCAGGTCTGGCTCACTGGCATCAGTTCCAGGCTGTTGATGTTGATGTGCGCCGGCGCGTTGAGCACCCAGAAAATGGTCTCGGCGATGTCTTGCGGCTGGATCGGCTCGGCACCGGCGTACGTCGCGTTGTAACGCTCCTGGTCACCGGCAAAACGCACCAGCGAGAACTCACTCTCACACAGACCCGGCTCGATGTTGCTGACGCGCACGCCGGTGCCTTGCAGGTCGCAGCGCAGGTTCAGGGAGAACTGTTTGACGAACGCCTTGCTCGCGCCATACACGTGGCTGCCCGGGTACGGATAATTGCCGGCGATGGAGCCGAGGTTAACGATGCCGGCACCACGACCATGAGCAATCAGGCGCGGTAACAGCAAACGAGTGCTGTACATCAGGCCCTTGATGTTGGTGTCGACCATGGTGTCCCAATCGTCGAGATCGCACTTGGGCGCCGGGTCCACACCGAGCGCCAGGCCAGCATTGTTGATCAGCCCGCGCAGCTTGGCGAAGGATGGTGGCAGGTTGGCAATCGCGTCCTCCATGGCTTTGCGGTCACGCACGTCGAGCACCAGGCCGTGCACCTCGGTCTGCTTCGACAATTCGGCGCACAGGGCATTGAGGCGCTCTTCACGACGGCCTGTCAGTACCAGCTTCCAGCCTGCCTCGGCAAAACGGCGGGCACAGGCTTCACCAAAACCGGACGTCGCGCCGGTAATAAACAGGGTGTTGGACATCGTGTTCTCCTTGCTTCGGCTGACGGGCAGCCCTTGGAATAGAAAATCAGCTGGCAGCATGCCCGGCCTTGCACACAGCGGCAACCACCGCAAATCTGCTCAAAAAACGCTCAACCCTGGCAACACCATGTCCGCCGCGGCTTGTAGCCATGTGCGCGCATGTTATCCACAGGCCGGTCCACAGTTTCCGGGGGCAAGTGGAAAGGTTGAAAGCCGCTGTGTACAAGGCTTTGCGGGGAGTTTTGAAAGTTTTTTGCTTGACCCTCGGATGCTCGCAGTGTAGCCCCATGCATTTTGCACGATTTCTCCTACAGACCAGCAGTGGCGCCAAGCCAGTAACTACGGCCCTCAGCCGAGTCTTTCCAGAGTTTAATCACAGACTTATCCACAGGCTCGCCCTGTCCGTTTTGTGCTAGTTCTATCGCCAATAAAAAGGTTGACAACTGCGGTTCAGAGTCGCGCAAAAACGCCTGATCAAAAAACAACCACCACGCCACAAGCCACGGCTTTAAAGGCGTCCAGTCAGCTACTCCCACGTTATTCACAGCCAGCTCCACAGCAAACGGGGACAAGTCAAAACCGTGACAAAACAACTATTTGCAGCGGCTTTATGTCGCGCTTTGCGAGCTTGTGAAGATTGTTTTCCACAATTTCAACTCACCCCACCGCCCATCGAGCTTGGTGCCGAATCAAGGATGTAAAAAAGCCCCGGCGATTGCGCGCCGGGGCTTGTGCATAACCACGCAGACTCAGTGACCGCCGAGGTAGGCGTTACGCACATCCTCGTTAACCAGCAGCTCCTTGCCGGTGCCGGTCATGCGAATCTCACCGTTGACCATCACGTACGCCCGGTCTGACAACCGAAGCGCATGGTTGGCGTTCTGCTCGACCAGGAAGATCGTCATGCCGGTTTTGGCCAGTTCCCGAAGGGTGGCGAAGATCTGTTTCACCACAATCGGCGCCAACCCCAGGCTTGGCTCGTCGAGCAACAGCAGTTTCGGCCGACTCATCAATGCGCGCGCGATGGCGAGCATTTGCTGCTCGCCGCCAGACATGGTCATCGCCCGCTGAGTGCGCCGTTCTTCGAGTCGCGGAAACAACTCGAACATGCGTTGCATGTCTTCCTTGGCGTACTTGTCACCGATCGGGATGGTGCCCATCAGCAGGTTTTCCTCGACGGTCATGTCGGGGAATACCCGCCGGCCTTCCGGCGATTGAGCGATGCCGTTCGACGCAATGTAGTGGGACGACTTGTGGGTAATGTCCACGCCCTGGTAGATGATCTGCCCGTCAGCCGCCCGCGGCTGGCCGAAGATCGACATCAGCAGCGTCGACTTGCCGGCACCGTTGGAGCCGATCAGGCTGACCGTTTCACCTTCATTGATGTGCAGCGAGACTTTTTTCAGGGCCTGGATCGGCCCGTAAAACACGTCCAGTTCCTTGAGTTCGAGGATGGGTTGCGTCATGCCACTTCCTCTTCGTCGGCGCCCAGATAGGCCGCAATCACTTTCGGATCATTACGGATCGCGTCGGGACCGCCCTCGGCGATCACGACACCGTGGTCCAGCACCACGATGTGGTCGGAAATACTCATCACCATGCCCATGTCGTGTTCAATCAGCACCACGGTCAGATCGTGCTCGTCACGCAGCAGCCGGATCATCGCGCTCAGCGCTTCGGTTTCCTGAGGGTTGAGGCCGGCGGCCGGTTCGTCGAGGCAGATAATTTGCGGACGGGTGCACATGGCCCGGGCAATTTCCAGGCGACGTTGCTGACCGTACGACAGTTCACCGGCCAGACGGTTGGCGCAATCCACCAGATCCACCACTTCCAGCCAGTAGAAGGCGTGGTCCAGCGCATCGCTTTCAGCCTTGCGGTAGCCCTTGGTATTGAGGATGCCGGCCAGCATGCTGCGGTTGACCCACATGTGCTGGGCCACCAGCAGGTTTTCCAGCACCGACATTTCCTTGAACAGGCGAATGTTCTGGAAGGTCCGCGCCAGACCGGCACGGTTCACCAAGTGGGTGCCGCCGAACGCCTTGTAGAACAGCCGACTGGCAAACGATCTAGGTGAGACGAAATCCGTCGGTTTGAATGATTCGCCGAGCAATTTGATGACGTTGGTCTGTTGCCCACGCACGTTGAGTTCGATCTTGCCGCCGGAGGCCTTGTAGAAACCGGTCAGGCAGTTGAACACGGTGGTTTTGCCGGCGCCGTTGGGGCCGATCAGGGCGAAGATCGAGTTGCGGTGCACCTTCAGGCTGACATCGTTCAGCGCCTTGATGCCGCCAAAGTGCATCATCAGCTTCTCGACCGAGAGTACGACTTCGCTCATGGCGCTACTCCTTTACGCGGGGTCACACCGGTACGGCTGATCCGGATCAGGCCGCGCGGTCGCCAGATCATCATCAACACCATCAGGATGCCGAACAGCAGCACGCGATACTCCGCGAAACCACGCAGCAGTTCCGGGGCGACGGTCAGCACGAAGGCTGCAATCACCACGCCGATGGTCGAACCCATACCGCCCAGTACCACAATGGCGAGGATCAGGGCCGATTCGAAGAAGGTGAATGAAGTCGGGTTGACGAAACCCTGGTAGGTGGCGAAGAACACACCGGCCAGACCGGCCGTCGATGCACCGATGGTGAAGGCCGAGAGCTTCACCAGCACGTGGTTCAGGCCCATGGAGCGGCAGGCGATTTCGTCTTCACGCAGGGCTTCCCAGGCGCGGCCGACCGGCATGCGGGTCAAGCGGTGCTTGATGTACAACACGGCCAGCACGACCATGAACAACACCGCATAGATGAAGTAGTACTTCACGTCGGGGTTGTAGGCGATGCCGAAGAACTCGTGGAACGGTACCCCGCCGTCTTTCGCCCGTTTGCCGAACTCCAGACCGAAGAACGTCGGCAGCGGTGCCGGCATGCCGTTCGGGCCACCGGTCAGCGACAGCCAGTTGTTGAGGATCAAGCGGATGATTTCACCGAAGCCCAACGTCACGATTGCCAGGTAGTCACCGTGCAGACGCAACACCGGGAAGCCCAGGATGCAACCGGCAAGGCCTGCCGTAATTGCCGCCAGTGGCAGCACCGTCCAGAAGCCCAGGCCGAGGTACTGGTAACCGAGCGCCAAACCGTAGGCACCGATGGCGTAGAACGCCACGTAACCCAGGTCGAGCAGGCCGGCCAGGCCGACCACGATGTTCAGCCCCAGACCGAGCAACACGTAGATCAACCCGAGGATGACCACGCCCAGCAGGTAGGAGTTGGAGAAAAACGGAAACACCACGGCAATGACGACCATCAGCGGGATGATCCAGCGCAACCGTGATTTGTAATCGGGTGGCAGTACATGAACCCCGGAGCCCGTGGTTTCAAACCCTTCGAGAATTCTCAAACCCTTGGGTGTTTGCAGGAACAGGCTCAAAGCAAAGCGGCCAGCCATGACGATGGCGACAATCCACGCCACTCGTGTTGGTTGCAGGTTGAAGCCATAGCCGTCGAGGACAATGCCAACAATCGGACCAAACACGATGAGCGCTACAAGGCCGGCAAGAATCGCGTCAACCAGGCTTCTTTTGATATCAATGGTTTTTTTAGTGGTTGAAGACATCGCTTACACCTTCGACACAAGAGGACGGCCGAGCAGGCCTTGAGGCCGAAAGACCAGAACGAGAACAAGCAGCGAGAAGCTGAAAACGTCTTTGTAGTCGGAGTTGACCAGACCGGAAAACAGCGACTCGGAGATCCCCAGAATGATCCCGCCAAGCATCGCACCCGGCAGCGAGCCGATCCCGCCCAGTACCGCTGCGGTGAACGCTTTGATGCCGATGACGAAACCTGCGTAGAAGTCGAACGTGCCGTAGTTCATGGTGATCAGCACGCCGGCCAGGGCCGCCATCGCTGCACCGATGATGAACACGTAGGAAATGACGCGGTCGGTGTTGATCCCCAGGATTGAGGCCATCTTGCGGTCTTGCTGGGTCGCGCGGCACATACGGCCGAGCTTGGTGTACTTGATGATGTAGGTCAGCAGGCCCATCCCGACAAACGCGGCGACCAGAATGAAGATCTTGGTGTAGGTGAGCTGGACGAAACCAGTCCCGACATCAACTCGCCATGCACCGGTCAGCAGTGTCGGAACGCCTTGTTGGCGGGCGCCCTGAGCGATCTGTGCATAGTTTTGCAGAATCAGGGAAATACCGATGGCGCTGATCAGCGGTGCCAGTCGGGTGGAGTTACGCAGCGGTTTGTAAGCGACTCGCTCGATGACCCAGCCATACACCGCTGTAACGACGATGGTGAAGATCAGTGTGCCGAGCATCAGCAGAGGGAAGGATTCGATACCGAAGTAAGCCAGCAGAGCCAGACTGATTGCCGCGAGGTAAGCGGAAATCATGTAAACCTCGCCGTGGGCGAAGTTGATCATGCCGATGATGCCATAGACCATTGTGTAGCCGATGGCGATCAGGCCATAGACCGACCCGAGGGTCAGGCCGTTGACCAGTTGCTGCAGGAAAATACCATCCATAACGCAATCTCACGCAATGAGAACCTGTACACCTGTGGGTGTGCGGCTCTTCTAAGGAAAATACAGATTTACGTCGGAGCAATGTCAGCCACGATCAGCCGACACCACCGCTCCCTGTAGGAGCGAGCCTGCTCGCGATGACGGTTTAACATTCAACAAATGTGTTGCCTGTCAGTCCGTCATCGCGAGCGGGCTCGCGCCTACAGGGAAACTGTGGGGTCAGCCGATTGGGTCAGCCCTTACTTCTGTTTTTCCAGCTGATGGTATTTGCCGTCCTTGTCCCACTGGTAAACCACGTAGTCGGAGACTTTCAGGTCGCCTTTGGCGTCCCAGGTCTTCTCGCCCATCACGGTTTTGACCGGGTTCTTTTTCAGCCAAGCAGCGGCGTCTTCGCCCTTGTTGGACTTGGCGCCATTGAAGCCAGCGGCCAGGGCCTGGACCGTTGCGTAAGCGTAGAGGGTGTAGCCTTCAGGCTCGGTGCCGGCCTTGCGGAATGCATCTACCACGGTCTTGCTGTCTGGCAGCAGGCGTGGGTCGGCGCCGAAGGTCATCAGCACGCCATCGACATACTGCGCGCCACCAGCGGTGGTCACCAGTTCGTCGGTCACGATGCCGTCATCGGACATGAATTTCACGTCTTTCAGGCCTTCGGTACGCAGTTGTTTAACCAATGGACCGGCTTCAGGGTGCAGACCGCCGAAGTAGACGACGTCGGCGCCAGCAGCGCGAATTTTGGTGACCAGGGCGCTGAAGTCTTTTTCGCCGCGGGTCAGGCCTTCGTAGATGACCGGAGTCACGCCACGCTTGACCAACTGAGCCTTGGTGGCATCAGCCAGACCTTGGCCGTAGGTGTCTTTGTCGTGGATGACAGCAACTTTCTTGCCCTTGAGCACGTCGACGATGTAGTCGCCGGCCACGATGCCTTGCTGATCGTCACGCCCGCACATACGGAACATGGCGCTCAGGCCGCGCTCGGTAACGGCCGGGTTGGTGGAACCTGGAGTCATTACGATGATGCCCGCTTCGTCGTAAATCTCGGAGGCCGGGATAGTCGACGAGGAGCAGAAGTGACCGACCACGCCAGCGACCTTCTGGTTGGTCAGGTCCTTGGCGACCGTCACAGCCTGTTTCGGTTCGCAGGCGTCATCGCCCTTGACCAGCACGATTTTTTCCCCGTTAACGCCGCCCGCCGCGTTGACCGCGTCGGCTGCAGCCTGTGCACCCTTCATGTACTGCTCGCCAAATGCCGCGTTGGCGCCTGTCATCGGGCCCGCCACACCGATTTTCACATCAGCTTGAGCAAACGCAGAAACACCCAACGCAGCTGCCACTGCGAGGGCCAGAAAGCCTTTCTTGTAAAACGTCTGGGACATGAGGTGGTGCTCCAAGGTTTTTTTTTAGTTGGCACTGCGACTTCACTGAATGCTCAGAGCAAGGGCCGTGCCATCGGTTTTTTATTCTGAAAAAAGTCGCTGCATTATTGTTTTTACGACTGTTTTGTTCCCATTTTCATTGGGCGTGCAACCGTCTAAACCGCGGAAGGTGAAACCATTTATTTTTAAAGGCGCAACCCGCATGCGCCATCATTGCAACCGCGGCGTCAAACGACGTGCAACCAGCCTGTAACAACGTGCGTCACCGAAGTGCACACTGCTGGTGCGGGACTGCTACAACCCGCACCATTACAGGCTAGACGCAAAGCCGAAAAGCGCCGCTTTCAGCAACAAATTTCAACAATCAGATAACGATCCGCAAGCACTGGCCTGCGTGATACAGCGAGAACCCCGCCTCGTATAGACAACTGCGCAATCCGACCCCGGCCAATGGCTGCATGGGCGCGAAGGGAATCGGCAAAGCGTGAGGATTTCCGTTACACAAGTAATCGGCAAAGGCTTTGCCGACGACCGTACCTGTCGTCACGCCCCGACCGTTGTAACCGGTGACTGCCACTAAACCGGGCGCCGGCTCGAACAGGCGCATCAAATGATCCGGCGTGAAGGCGATGCAACCGGTCCAGGTGCATTCCCACTCCACCGGTTTAAGGTAGGGAAAATAGTGTTGCTGAACACGATCGGCCCAGGCTTTCAGGAACCAGGCGGGTTTCTGGTTGCCATTGCCGAGGCTGCCGAGCAACAGGCGCCCGTCTTTGTCACGACGAATGCTGCTGAGTACCTGGCGGGTGTCCCAGGAGCCCTGGCCGCCGGGCAGAATCTGTTGCGCGGCGTCTTCGGTCAGCGGGACCGAGGCCACTTGATAGTAGTAACCGGGAAAGAAATTGCGCCGCAGTTCGGTCCAGTCGCCTTCGGTGTAGGCGTTGGAGGCGATTACGACTTTCTCGGCCATAACCGAACCCTGGGCGGTTTGCACCGACCAACGCTGGCCCTGACGTTCTAACCGGGTGACCGGAGAATGGTCGAACAATTGGCCACCGAGGCCGATGGCCGCCTTGGCCAGTCCGGTGGTGTAGGCCATCGGGTTGAGGGTGCCAGCACGGCGATCAAGCAGTGCGGCAGCGATTTTTTTAGTGCCCGTCGCCTGCTCGCAGGCTTGGCCCGTCAATAGTTCGACGGGCGCCCCGCGACGTTTCCATTGTTCTTCACGACTGCGCAAATCCGCTTCGCCACGGGCGTTGTGCGCCATGTGCAGCGTGCCTTCGCGGCGTAACTGGCAATCGATGTTGTATTTGTCCACAAGGCTGAACACCAGGGCAGGTGCCGCGCCAAGCATGCGATTGAGCTGACTGCCCACCGCTTCGCCGAACCCGGCTTCGATGTCGTCCGGTGGAATCCACATGCCAGCGTTGACCAGGCCGACATTGCGCCCCGAGCCACCGTGGCCAACGCGATGCGCTTCCAGCACACAAACCGATTTACCTTGTTCCAGCAGATGCACCGCCGCCGACAGACCGGTGAAACCGGCACCGATGACGCAGACATCGACTGTTACTTCACCCTTGAGCGCCGCGTTGTCGGGCCTTTGCGGCGTCAGTTTTTCCCACAGACACTCTTCGCGTAACGGCATTGCCAGACTCCAACAGAAACCTAACCAACCCGATCGTTCCCACGCTCGGCGTGGGAATGCAGCCCGGGACGCTCCGCGTCCCAAGAGCGGACGCAGAGTGTCCATTGAGGCATTCCCACGCAGAGCGTGGGAACGATCAACATGAGCTCAAAAGCTGCGCTTAGTCGAACGTGATGCCCTGCGCCAACGGCAACTCCAGCGAGTAGTTCACAGTGTTGGTCTGACGGCGCATGTAGCCGCGCCATGCGTCGGAGCCCGACTCACGACCACCGCCAGTTTCTTTTTCGCCACCAAACGCGCCACCGATTTCTGCGCCGCTCGGGCCGATGTTGACGTTGGCAATCCCGCAATCGCTGCCCACCGCCGACATGAATTGCTCGGCTTCACGCACGTCGGTGGTGAAGATGCAGGACGACAGGCCCTGTGGCACGGCATTGTTCAAGCGCAAGGCTTCGTTGAAATCGTTGTAACCGATCACGTACAGAATCGGTGCAAAGGTTTCATGGCACACGACGTCACTTTGCTCCGGCATTTCAACAATGGCCGGTGCAACGTAGTAGGCATTCGGGAATTTGTCTTCCAGTTGGCGCTTGCCGCCAAACACACGGCCGCCTTCGCTCAAGGCCTGCTCCAGCGCGTCCTGCATGCTGTCGAAGCTGTGTTTATCGATCAACGGGCCGATCAGATTGCCTTCCAGTGGATGGCCGATGCGCACTTTGGAGTACGCCGCCTTGAGGCGAGTGACGATCTCTTCCTTCACCGATTCGTGCGCGATCAAACGACGCAGGGTGGTGCAACGCTGACCGGCGGTACCGACGGCGCTGAACAGGATGGCGCGAACGGCCATGTCCAGGTCGGCGCTTGGGCCGAGGATCATCGCGTTGTTGCCGCCCAGTTCCAGAATGCTGCGAGCAAAACGCGCGGCAATTTTCGGCGCCACTTCGCGGCCCATGCGGGTGCTGCCGGTGGCGCTGATCAGCGCGACACGCGGGTCATCAACCAGCGCTTCGCCGGCATCACGACCGCCAATGATCACTTGGCTCAAGTGGGGTGGCGCGTCGCTGAAATTTTTCAGTACGCGATCGAACAGCGCCTGGCAGGCCAGCGCGGTCAGCGGGGTTTTTTCCGAAGGTTTCCAGATCACCGGGTTGCCGCAGACCAGCGCCAGCGTGGTGTTCCAGGCCCAGACCGCGACCGGGAAGTTGAACGCACTGATCACGCCGACGACGCCCAGCGGGTGCCAGGTTTCGCGCATGTGGTGGCCAGGACGCTCGGACGCAATAGTCAAACCGTACAACTGACGGGACAGACCGACCGCGAAATCGCAGATGTCGATCATTTCCTGAACTTCACCCAGGCCTTCCTGAGTAATCTTGCCAGCTTCCCAGGAGACCAACTCACCGAGGTCAGCCTTATATTCACGCAGAATGTCGCCCAGTTGGCGCACCAGTTCGCCACGGCGCGGCGCCGGGACCTTGCGCCACAATTCGAACGCATGATCGGCACGACTGATGTGCTGCTCGACTTCAGCGGCGCCTTCCCAGTTCACGGCGGCAATCCGGCTGCCATCAATCGGCGAATGCACCGGCACTTTGCCGTTCTGGTACAGGGCCGGGTTCACACCAAGACGATCAAGCAATGCGGCAACCATGGGTCACTCCTCAAGCGAAAAACACAAAGGGTGCAGCCGAAATAATCACGGCTGATCAGACCTGTAGTTTTAGCTTCCCGAAGGCTACCCAACAAACGACCTTTAAGAGAGATATCATTCCGTTTATTCATGCTGCGAATTGCTGGTCAGTAAGAAACAAGAAAAAGGACTACCCATGCTGAATAAACGCTACCTGCCGTCGATCACAGCACTGCAGTGTTTCGAGGCCGTGACCCGGCATTTGAGCTTCACACGCGCCGCCGAAGAGCTGAACCTGACCCAGAGCGCCGTCAGTAAACAGGTCGCGCAACTCGAAGAGTTGTTGCAGCACTTGTTGTTCCGTCGTGTGCGCCGACGCCTGCAAATGACCCCGGCCGGTGATTTGTACCTGGTGGAAGTACGAAAAATCCTCACCCAGGTCGAAATGTCGACCCATTACCTGCGCTCCTACGGCGGTGAAACCGAAGTCTTGCGCGTCTCCACCCCACCGACCTTCGGTGCGCGCTGGCTGGTCCCACGCCTGAAAGGCTGGCGCCTGCGCCATCCGTCGATCCATCTGGACCTGTGCAGCGAGCAGGAAGCCGACGATTTGCTGCAAGGTCGCAGCGACCTGGCGTTTTACTTCGGCCAGGGTTCACGGCCCGGCACTGAATGCCTGAAGCTGTTTGGCGAGGAACTGGTGCCGGTCTGCGCACCGGGCAGCCTGCCGGACACGCCGTTCACCGATCCGACGCAACTCACCGACCTGGTCCTGCTGCAAAACGCCTCCCGCCCCCAGGCGTGGCACGACTGGTTCGACAGTCAGGGCTACCACACCGAGCACAGCTACCACGGCCCGCGTTTTGAAACCTTTTATATGTGCATCCGTGCAGCGCAAGTCGGCTGCGGCGTGGCACTGTTGCCACGGTTTCTGGTGGAAGAGGAATTGGCCGACGGCAAACTGGTCATTCCCTGGCAGCATGCAATGCCCAGCACGGATGCCTATTACCTGGCGTATCCCGAGCATTCGGCAGAAGTGCCCAAGGTGCGCGATTTTGTGAAATGGATGCTGGAGCAAGTCGACAACCCCACCTCCCCCGACTGACACAGAAATTGCTGGCAATACCCACCACCGATATGCGCCACTATCCCCATTCAATGCGGAGAACCCCGTTATGAGCGAGAGCGTGTTTGGCGATCGCATCGTGCAGAACCTGCTCGACACCGACTTCTACAAACTGACGATGATGCAGGCCGTGCTGCACAACTACCCGAACGTCGAAGTCGAATGGGAGTTTCGTTGCCGCAACAGTGAAGATTTGCGCCCGTACCTGGCGGAGATCCGTTTTCAGATCGAGCGCCTGGCCGAGTTGAGCCTGAGCCCTGATCAATTGAGTTTTCTGGAGCGAATCAGCTTCCTGAAACCGGATTTCCTGCGGTTTCTCGGATTGTTTCGCTTCAACCTGCGTTACATCCACACCGGCATTGAAAACGACGAACTGTTCATCCGTCTGCGCGGGCCGTGGTTGCACGTAATCCTGTTCGAAGTGCCGCTGCTGGCGATTGTCAGCGAAGTGCGCAACCGCTATCGCTACCGGGAAATAGTCCTGGAACAGGCACGCGAACAACTCTATCGCAAGTTCGACTGGCTGACCGCCAACGCCAGCAGTGACGAATTGTCCGAGTTGCAGGTCGCCGATTTCGGCACGCGCCGTCGCTTTTCATACCGCGTGCAGGAGGAAGTGGTGAACGTGCTCAAGCACGATTTCCCCGGACGCTTCGTCGGTACCAGCAACGTGCACCTGTCCAGGGAGCTGGACATGAAACCGCTGGGCACTATGGCCCACGAGTGGATCATGGCCCATCAACAACTCGGCCCACGACTGATCGACAGCCAGATTGCCGCGCTCGATTGCTGGGTACGCGAGTACCGCGGCCTGCTAGGTATCGCCCTGACCGATTGCATCACCATGGATGCCTTCCTCGGCGACTTCGATCTGTTTTTCGCCAAGCTCTTCGATGGCCTACGCCACGACTCGGGTGATCCGGTGCTATGGGCCGAAAAAGCCATCGCCCATTATCACAAGCTCGGCATCGACCCGATGAGCAAGACGCTGACATTCTCCGACAGCCTGACACTGCCCAAGGCGCTGGAGATATTCCGCGCGCTGCGTGGTCGGATCCATGTCAGCTTTGGGATCGGCACTAACCTGACGTGTGATATTCCAGGTGTCGAACCCATGAGCATCGTGCTTAAAATGGCAGCCTGCAACGGCCAGCCCGTCGCGAAAATTTCCGATGAGCCTGGCAAGACTCACTGCAAAGACCCGAATTTTGTCGCCTATTTGCGACACGTGTTCAAAGTACCTGCCGCCCTATCCAGCACATCAAGCAAGGAGTGAATTCATGCAAGCCGTACAGCGTGAGATTGCTGAGCAGCTCAAGGTTCAACCGCCATTTGCCGACGAGGCCGCCCTTGAGGCAGAAGTCGCCCGGCGGGTCAGTTTCATTCAGGATTGCCTGGTCAATTCCGGTCTCAAGACCCTGGTGCTGGGCATCAGCGGTGGCGTCGATTCCCTGACCGCCGGCCTGTTGGCCCAACGAGCCATGCGTGAATTGCGTGAGCGCACCGGCGACAAGGGCTACAAATTCATCGCCGTGCGCCTGCCGTACGAGACTCAGTTCGATGAACATGACGCTCAGGCCTCAGTGGATTTCATTGCCCCGGACGAGCGCCACACCGTGAACATCGGCCCCGCGGTCAAATCGCTGGCCAACGAAGTCGCCGCCTTCGAAGGCAAGCACGCGGTCTCGGTGGATTTCGTGCTCGGCAACACCAAGGCGCGGATGCGCATGGTCGCTCAGTACACCATCGCGGGCGCAGCCCACGGCCTGGTGATCGGCACCGACCACGCAGCAGAAGCCGTGATGGGTTTTTTCACCAAGTTCGGCGATGGCGCCTGCGACCTGGCGCCACTCAGCGGCCTGGTTAAAAATCAGGTCCGCAATATCGCCCGCAGTTTCGGCGCACCGGAATCGCTGGTGGAAAAAATCCCGACAGCCGATCTGGAAGACCTCTCGCCGGGCAAACCGGACGAAGCGTCGCACGGCGTGACCTACGCCGAAATCGACGCATTCCTGCACGGAGAGCCGGTGCGTGAGGAAGCGTTCAAGATCATCTGCGACACGTACAAAAAGACTCACCACAAGCGCGTGATGCCGTTTGCACCTTGATATTTGGGGGGCAGGAGACGCCATCGCGGGTTTGCCCGCGATGGCCGATGACACGGCCAAATGCAGGACACAAAAAAAGCGTCCCAAGTGGACGCTTTTCTTTGGATCGCTCGCTCTCTGCGCTGAATGATCTCAACGTTTTTCAAAGTAACAAGACGAATAGAACGAAAGACCTTAAAACGACGTAGGGCTTTTCCCAAATCAATGGATGCCCATTGATCAAAAGAAGGCACCAGCACAGAGTCCATTTCCGCCTACTCTCCGGACTCCAGAATGGCCCTCCTACCGAACGTCATCCGACACATTGCTGCCGCGCTGACCCTCGCTTGCTGCCCTGTAGCAACCCTCGCGCAGACGCAGACGCCAGCCTCAGGCAATACTCTACTTCCCGATTTCTTTTCGTTGAGGAGCGAGACGATACGTTGCTCATGGCAAACGATGCCGACCCCGGAAGCCAGCCAGATGAGCGATTGCCTGCCACCCGGAGAAAATGCTGTCGGCCATCCACTCGAGCATGCGAATCAAAAACATTTTTTAGACAGGAACGAGGAAAGAGCCCGCATACCTTCGATCGGATTCGAACTCGACCTCGGTACGTTCAGATCTCTGGAACCTTAGTTTTAAAATCCAAGGTTCCAGAGCGCCGGATTACTTCAGCGTCACAGTGCCTTTCATCATCGCGATATGGCCCGGGAACGAGCAGAAGAAGCCATAGGCTTCGCCAGCGGCCAGCTTCGACACGTCGAAGGTCACCGAGTCCGTTTCGCCGGCACCGATGATTTTGGTGTGGGCGATGATGCGTGCATCACCTTCCGGCAGATAGTTCTTGTCGATACCAGCGGCCAGGCCAGCGCTGGCAATCGTCTGCATATCTGCTTCTTTGCTCAGCACCCAGTTATGGCCCATGACGTTCTTCGGCAGGCTGCCGGAGTGAGTCAGTTCGACAGTGAACGTTTTGCAGCTCTTGTCGATCTCAATGGCCTTCTTGTCGAAGGACATCTGATCAGTGGAGTCGACGGTGACTTTGCATTCTGCAGCCATCAATTGACTACTGGCCAGTGTCAGCAGGGATACCGCAACAAGTTTGGCAAACATGGTGAATCTCCAAGGCAGGGTTAACAAAAGTGCGAATGGACAGAAGACTGCCTGAAATCTTCGCAAGTTCCTATGACCTGAATCATAAATTGTATACAACTTTCAGGCTATGACACCTATCGACACAATCTACCAGCCAAGTGTCTGGTACGGCCCTATCATCAGGCCGTCATCACTCATCTGGAGCGCCGGTCATGTCCTTCAATAGCCTGTTGTGCAGTTTGCTCGCCGCATATGCCTGTGGCGCCAGCGGTACCTACGAAACTCCCAAACGCGAAGTTTAGACCTTGGAACGCTGCGTGCCTGCCTTTACTCTGTGGCCATCCTGACCATGGAGAAAAACATGTCTTTGAAGTCTGTTTGTGTATTTTGCGGCGCCAGCACCGGCACCAACCCGGCTTATCGTGAAGCGGCTGCCGCCCTGGGGCGAGCATTGGCTGAGCGCAAGCTGACCCTAGTGTATGGCGGCGGTGCCGTCGGCTTGATGGGGATTGTCGCCGATGCGGCATTGGCGGCCGGCGGCGAAGTGATCGGGATCATCCCGCAAAGCCTCAAGGACAAGGAAATCGGCCACAGCGGCCTGACGCGCCTGGAAGTGGTCGACGGCATGCACGCGCGAAAGGCGCGGATGGCCGAACTCAGCGACGCGTTTATCGCCCTGCCCGGCGGTCTCGGCACGCTGGAGGAACTGTTCGAAGTCTGGACCTGGGGCCAGCTCGGCTACCACGGCAAGCCGTTGGGGTTGCTCGAAGTGAACGGTTTCTACAGCAAATTGACCGGTTTTCTTGATCATATCGTCGGCGAAGGCTTCGTTCGCGCACCACACCGTGACATGCTGCAAACGAGCGAATCGCCGCAAACCCTGCTCGACGCACTGGACGCCTGGCAACCGTCGGTCCCGCCAAAATGGACCGATCAAAAACCCAGCTAACGGCTTGGCACCGATACAGGGCAGAATATGCGCCGCTCAACCTCACCTTCGACCCCAGAGGATCGCCCATGGCTAAACCTAATTATTCCTTCGCCAAACGTCAGAGAGACTTGGCCAAGGAGCAGAAGAAAGAGGAAAAGCTTCAGCGCAAGAAAGCTACAGCTGAAGAAGACGCCGCAGCACTGAACCCCGATGCCGAAGGCGACGTGGCTACAGACGAAACTGAAGCACCGAAAGATCAGGCGCCCGACGCCTGAGACCCTCAGGGCCGGATGATCTGATCGGGCCCACCGGATCTGTGTCCAGGGTCAGCAGTTACTTTGCTGACCCTCACAGTCCCCCTCTGAAATGCCCTCCAAAAAACACTGCATATTCCCTGTGGGAGCGGCGATGCGGCGATCCGACTTGCTCGCGAAGGCGGTGTATCAGCTACATAAGTAACGACTGACACTCCGTCTTCGCGAGCAAGCCCGCTCCTACATCTATGGATCTTTGTTACTCCAATGGCATCACGGTGACGCGGACTTCCGGGTCATGATTGCCGCCGCCCAGAATCACCCCACGCAACGGCGAAACATCAGAGAAATCCCGGCCCCATGCCAAGGTGATGTGTTCGAGCGCCGGTTGTATGTTGTTGGTCGGGTCAAAATCGACCCAACCCAGTACCGGGCAAAACACCGAGATCCAGGCATGCGACGCATCGGCGCCGATCAGCCGAGGCTGGCCCGGTGGCGGTTGTGTCAGCAGATAACCGCTGATGTAGCGAGCGGCCAACCCACGGGAGCGCACGCACGCCAGCATCAGGTGGGCGAAATCCTGACAGACGCCACGCCGGCGCTCCAGCACTTCCACCAACGGCGTCGCCACTTGGGTCGCTTCGGCGTCGAAAGTGAATTCGCTGAATATTTTCTCCATCAGCGCCTGTACACCCAGCAACAGTGGTCGGCCAACCGGAAAGCAGCTCTCGGAAAACTCGACGAAATTGCGCTTCAAATGCACGTAGGGTGATTCGAATCGATAACGGCACGCTTCAAGCAGGTCAGACGACATTGGCTGACTGCTGTAAGTCAGCGCGTCGCGGGTAACTTCCCAGGCGGGTGACTGAGTGAAATCCAGCGTTGGCCGGGCCAGGACTTCGACCGTGAGACTGGCATTGACCAGCAACTCATCATGCGGGCGCTCAAACGCCAACCGGGTCAGCGGATTGCCAAACACATCCAGCTCATCCCGGCGCGCGGTCGGGTCAGGACTGATCTGCAATTGTTGGGCGGTGCAGCGCTGCCAGGCACAGGGTCTCGGCCATAGATGCGCGAGCTGCTGGGCCAGCGACACCGGGCTGTCGTAGTGATAATGGGTGTCGTGGAAAATCTGGTAATGGGCACTCATCAGACGGACACCGTGCGCTGGCTGACATCATCTACATGGGCGAAATGGCGCAACGCCAGGCGATCCGACACTTGACCACTGGCATCGGCGATTTCTTGCAGCAAATCGGCCAGACCATCGAGCGCGGCACGAACACTGGTTTCGCCAAACAACGAATTCTCCAGACACCCCAGATCAAACCGCGCCAGTCGCTCCACCAACAGCGGCAACCCTTCTTCACGAGGGGCACCAAAGTCGTCATTCAAACGTTTCAAGGTTCGAGTCACCAGCTTCAACTGGAACAGCACGGCGTGAGGGTTTTGCTCATCGAGCAGCAACAGATCGAGCACCGGCAGCAGTTGCGCCACCGCCAGGTACCGCGAACGGTAGGTGATGCTGCTGTTGCCCAACTCCAACAACCATTCCAGGCCCGCCTGATCGAAAGCCCCGGCACCGCGCAGAAACGCCGCCAGGCTGCCACTGAGAAACTGCAACCGCTCGATCCGCCGACCGATCATCAGGAAACGCCAGCCTTCGTCCCGGGTCATGTCGTCCAGCGCGAAACCTGAAAGCGCTGCCAGCGACATCACCAGGCGATTGAGGAAATCCAGCAGCTCACCGAAATCGGGCTCACGGGTTTCCAGCTCCATGGCCTCACGCTGCAACTCCACCAGCGCCTGCCAGTTTTCCCGCGAGAGTTTGCCGCGCACTTGCGAGGCGGCCCACTGCAAGCGTTGCAGATTGGAGCGCAGGCTGAAGGGCCAGTCTTCACCGAGCAACGCCGCCAACAGGCGTTCCGGCAGTTCGCCCTCATCGGGCAACAGGTTCAGCCGCTCACCGAGGTCAACGGCCGCCTGCAAGGCTTGCGGATCATCGCCGTCCACGTAGCGTGCGAGCATGATCCGCAGCAGTCGCGCACTGTCATCGCAACGTTCGCAATAGCGGCCAAACCAGAACAGGTTTTCCACCACGCGCGACGGCAGATACGGGTCTCGCCGCACCAGATCATGGACGCCAATGGTGCGTTGGGTTTTCCATTGCTCGCCGCTGGGAGGACGATCACCCAATACCCACGTGTCCTTGCTCGCACCACCGCGCTGCATTGACACCACTTCAGCATCCGCTTCGGCAGCAACCCGGGTCAGACCGCCGGGTAAAACCCGGTAGCCGTCACGGCTGGCCACTGCGTAAACACGCATGCCGATGGCTCGCGGTTGCAATTGACCGTCCTCCGCTTGCCAGACAGGCGCCTGGGACAACTGCGCCATTTCTTGCGCGACATAGGCATAAGGACGTGCCTGCATGCGTTCGGCCAGGGCTTCGCGCTGTTTTTCACTCAAATCGCCGCCAAATACAGGTGCGAAGCTTTGCGACGGGAAGGCCGGTTTGATCATCAACTCCGACAGTTTTTCCAACGCCTGGGCCAGTACCGGCGCCTCGCCGCACCACCAGGTGGCGATGGACGGCAGGATCAGTTCTTCGCCGAACAGGAATTGATTGATCTTCGGTAGAAAGCCCAACAGTCCCGGCGACTCCAGCACGCCGCTGCCGAGTGCGTTGGCCACCAAAACCCGTCCCTGCCGCACGGCTTCGAGCAATCCCGGTACACCCAGTGCGGAATCAGTGCGCAATTCCAGCGGGTCGCAGAAGTCATCGTCGAGCCGGCGCATGATCGCGTGAACCCGGCGCAAGCCGCTCAGGGTTTTCAGATAAACCGTGGCATCACGCACCGTCAGGTCGCCGCCCTCCACCAACGGATAACCGAGCTGACGCGCCAGATAAAGGTGTTCGAAATAACTTTCGTTGAACCGCCCTGGCGTGAGCAACACGATCAGCGGCGCGTCGTTATCACTCGGTGCCTGCCTGGCGAGCGTTTCCTGAAGCGTGCGGAAGAACCCGGCCAGATGCTGCACTTTCAAATCGCGGTACAACTCGGGAAAGGCCCGGGACACGATGGTGCGGTTTTCCAGGGCATAACCGGCGCCGGACGGGGCTTGAGTGCGGTCCGCCGTGACCCACCAGCGACCATCGGGTGTGCGCGCCAGATCCACTGCGTAAAGATGCAAAAACGCCCCATCCGGGGGCGTAATGCCCTGACAGGGCCAGAGGAAATTGTTATGTCCGAACACCAGTTCCGCTGGCAGCAGTCCTTCGGCAATCAAACGCTGCGGGCCATAGAGGTCCGCCAGCACCGCATTGAGCAAACGCGCCCGCTGGGCGATACCCGCCGATAACTGCCGCCACTCATCCGCTGCGATCACATGTGGCAGCAGATCCAGTTCCCACGGCCGGTCTGCGCCCTTGGGGTCGGCGTAGACGTTGTAGGTCACGCCGTTTTCCTGGATCTGGCGGGTCAACAAGGCCTGACGCTGCACCAATTGCGAAGGCGTGCTGCGTTGCAATTGGTCGAGCAGCCGACGCCAGTGCGGGCGCACGGCGCCGCTGTCGTCGAGCAGTTCGTGGTAAGTGCCCGTTGTCAGCGGGTAGCGATCAAGCAGGTCAGGCATGGAAAGCTCGGCAGACAGCAAGGAACGGTCAGACTAGCGCAGGCACATGACGCCCGGATATACGAAAAGTCCGAGCGTCGTGTACGGTTTAGAAACGTCGCAAATCGAGTGTCATCGGCAGCTCGTCGCTCATTTCCACATTCGGTACAGGAAGTTTCCCTGGCGTGTGTCCGATGCGGAAAAACCGCGCCATTCGCCGGCTCTCGGCCTCGTTGGCGTTCACCGGCAGGCTGTCGTAGTTGCGCCCACCCGGATGGGCCACGTGGTACTGGCAGCCGCCCAGTGAACGTTGCATCCAGGTGTCGAGCAGGTCGAACACCAACGGCGCATGGACCGGGATGGTCGGGTGCAGGCAGTTGGCCGGTTGCCAGGCGCGAAAACGCACGCCGGCGACAAACTCGCCGACCCGCCCCGTGGGTTGCAACGGCACCGCAACGCCATTGCAGGTCAGCAGATAACGTTGCGGCGCCAGCCCTGTGAGCTTGACTTGCAAGCGCTCCAGCGACGAATCCACATAGCGCACCGTGCCGCCGACCGCCCCCTCCTCGCCCAGCACATGCCAGGGCTCCAGCGCCTGACGCAATTGCAGCTCAATGCCACTGACCGCGTAATCGCCGACCTTGGGAAAACGGAACTCCAGATGCGCGGCGAACCACTCGGCCCGCACCGGGTAACCGGCCGCATTGAGATCAACGATCACATCGGCGAAATCCTGTTCGATGAAGTGCGGCAACAGGAAACGGTCGTGCAACTCCGTGCCCCAACGCGCCAGTTTCGGCGGCGCATAGGGTTCGCGCCAGAACCGCGCCACCAGTGCCCGCAATAACAACTGCTGCGCCAGGCTCATGCGTGCATGCGGCGGCATTTCAAAGGCACGCAACTCCAGCAATCCGAGGCGTCCGGTAGCACCGTCCGGCGAATAGAGTTTGTCGATGCAGAATTCGGCCCGGTGAGTGTTGCCGGTCACGTCGATCAGCAGGTTACGCAGCAGCCGATCCACCAACCACGGCGCGCACTCCTCGCCGGGGTCGGGCATCTGGGCGAATGCGATTTCCAGCTCATACAAGGCATCGTTGCGCGCCTCATCGACGCGCGGCGCCTGAGACGTCGGGCCGATGAACAACCCGGAAAACAGGTAGGACAGGGACGGATGGTTATGCCAGTAGCTGATCAGGCTACGCAGCAGATCGGGGCGACGCAGGAACGGTGAGTCCGCCGGGGTCGCGCCGCCCAACACGAAATGGTTACCGCCACCGGTTCCCGTGTGCCGGCCATCGATCATGAATTTTTCGGTGGTCAATCGGGTCTGGCGCGCTTCTTCGTACAAAAATTCGGTGCGCTCGACCAATTCATCCCAGTTCGCGGACGGTTGCACGTTGACCTCGATCACGCCGGGATCCGGGGTGATCCGGAAATTGCTCAGGCGCGGATCGCTCGGCGGCTCATAGCCTTCCAGCAACACCGGGCAATGTAATTCTTCAGCGGTAGCTTCGATGGCGCTGACCAGCTCCAGGTAATCCTCGACCCGTTCCAGCGGTGGCATGAACAAGTACAACCGCCCTTCCCGGGCCTCAGCGCAGAAGGCCGTGCGGGTCAGCCAGTCGGCGGACTCGTCAATCTTTGGCTCTCGCTCTTCGGTGACCGCGCCAGTGCCCTGGCTTTGCAGTTGTGCGGTGTCGGGCAGCGCCGGGAAATCCTGATTCGGATCCGCGGGATGAATGAACGGGTACTCCGCCGCTTTGACCCAGGGTTGCGAGCCGAGTGGCAAGCGGTAGCCCAGCGGCGAATCCCCTGGCACCAATCGGCAATGTTCCTCACGCAAATACCAGCGGCCGCTTTGCCATTGATCGCCCTTGGCAGTGCGCGCCAATGGCAGCACATGGCCGATGACTTTATCCAGGCCTTGGCTGAAGACCTTGCGCAGTCGCGCACGCTCCAACGGTTCTTCCAGTCGTGAGTCTTCGGCGCTGACGTTTTGCGGCAATGTGCCCTCACGCCAGAGGTAATAGAAATTGTCTTCGTAGGCCGCGAATACATAGCGTGTGGGAATCTTCAAGCGCTCGGCCACACTCGCCAGAAACCGTCCGGCCAGTGCGCCATCGGCGCCGTAGTCTTCCTGCTCATCGGCAATCAACGCACCGTTGTGCCAGATCGGCACGCCATCACGGCGCCAATAGCAGTTCAGTGACCAGCGCGGCAGTTGCTCGCCGGGGTACCACTTACCCTGACCGAAATGCACCAGGCCTTTGGGGGCGTAATGTTTGCGCATGCGCTGGAACAGCTCGGCGGACAGGCGACGCTTGTCCGGCCCCAGCGCAGCGGTGTTCCATTCGGCGCCGTCCGGGTCATCGATGGACACAAATGTCGGCTCGCCGCCCATGGTCAGGCGCACGTCACCCTCCAACAAGTCGGCATCGATTTGCCGACCCAATGCCTGGATCGCCTGCCATTGATCGTCGGTGTAGGGTTTTGTGACCCGTGGCGCTTCCCAGATCCGTTCAACGGACATTTCGTGGGTGAACTCGCATTCGCACGGTTCGACCAAGCCACTGATCGGCGCTGCAGAGCCAGGATCAGGACTGCACGCCAACGGAATGTGTCCTTCACCGGCAAACAGCCCTGACGTCGCATCCAGGCCGATCCAGCCGGCACCGGGCAAGTACACCTCACACCACGCGTGCAGGTCGGTGAAGTCCACTTCAGTGCCAGACGGACCGTCGAGGCTTTTGACGTCGGCGGTGAGTTGAATCAGGTAGCCCGAGACGAAACGCGCCGCCAGGCCGAGGTTACGCAGCAGTTGCACCAGCAGCCATGCCGAGTCGCGGCAGGAGCCGGAGGCCTGCTCGAGGGTGTGCTCGGGCGTTTGTACGCCCGGCTCCATGCGAATCAGATAGCCAATGTCTTCGCTCAGGCGCTGGTTCAGCGCAACCAGAAAATCCACGCTGGGCAGCGGCGTGCGGTCAATGCCGTCCAGGTAGGTTTTGAACGTCGGCGTCAGGGGCAAGGTTTCCAGGTACGGCGCCAGCTCTTTGCGCTCGTCGGCGGCGTAGGCGAAAGGGATTTTCTCCGCGTAGGGCTCAAGGAAGAAGTCGAACGGATTGAAGACCGCCATTTCCGCGAGCAGATCGACTTCGATCCGCAGTTCATCGGTTTTCTCCGGGAACACCAACCGCGCCAGGTAATTACCCTGGGGGTCTTGTTGCCAGTTGATGAAGTGCTGCTCGGGCGAGACTTTCAGCGCGTAGGACAGTATCCGCGTGCGACTGTGGGCGGCTGGGCGCAGGCGAACGATCTGCGGCCCCAACTCGACAGCGCGGTCATAGCGGTAATGAGTGACGTGGTGCAATGCGACATGAATCGACACGGCGTGCCTCCTGCGAGCCCTAAGCGTATTTGAAAGCGCGCAAGACTTATGCCATCGCGGCAACGCTGGCGCTTTCTCCATTTGCTTGAGGCAGTACAGCACCAAAATCGGGCGATGCGGGAAATAGGTTGGGCGCAGTTGCACGCAAATGTTGCGAGGAAGGGGGGTGGGCGTGATCGTTCCCACGCTCCCGCGTGGGAATGTAGCCCGTGACGCTCCGCGTCACTGGACGCGGAGCGTCCCTAGAGGCATTCCCAC
This sequence comes from Pseudomonas sp. B21-040, assembly GCF_024748695.1. Taxonomy (NCBI): domain Bacteria; kingdom Pseudomonadati; phylum Pseudomonadota; class Gammaproteobacteria; order Pseudomonadales; family Pseudomonadaceae; genus Pseudomonas; species Pseudomonas sp. B21-040. The sequence goes on along the minus strand of NZ_CP087176.1, from coordinate 588,599 downwards.
GCGGAGCATGGGAACGATCAGGTTGGCGTTCTGTTCAGTTCAAGCGCGACTTAGCGCGGTACGACTGGCTTGCGGGCGGGTTTAGGACCTTTGCCTTTGGCTGCGTCCTTGCGCTCCTTGGCCGCCTGCTGGTTGCGGGCGAACGCCGCAGCCTTGGCCTGTTCACGCTTGTCCCACGGGTTAGCACCATCGCTGGCACGTGGTGGCAGACCGGTGTGCTGGGTGAGGATCTTGGTGGTCTTTTCACCTGCAACCTTGTGGCTACCGGCCGGTGTCGAGTTTTTGCGACGGGCGCTCTGGTAGCTGTCGGTCGACGGCTGGTGCAGCGGGATCAACTGGTTCTTGCCCGGTCCAATCAGATCGGCGCGGCCCATACGGGTCAGCGCTTCACGCAGCATCGGCCAGCCTTTCGGGTCGTGATAACGCAAGAACGCTTTGTGCAGACGACGCTGCTCTTCGCTCTTGACGATGGTAACCGCGTCAGACTTGTAGGTGACCTTGCGCAGCGGGTTCTTGCCCGAGTGGTACATCGCGGTGGCAGTAGCCATCGGCGACGGGTAGAACGCCTGCACCTGGTCGGCACGGAAGCCGTTGCCCTTGAGCCACAGTGCCAGGTTCATCATGTCTTCATCGGTGGTGCCCGGGTGGGCGGCGATGAAGTACGGAATCAGGTACTGCTCTTTCCCGGCTTCCTTGGAGTACTTCTCGAACATGCGCTTGAACTTGTCATAGCTGCCGATGCCCGGTTTCATCATCTGGTTGAGCGGACCTTCCTCGGTATGTTCCGGGGCGATCTTCAGGTAACCACCAACGTGGTGGGTCACCAGCTCCTTGACATATTCCGGCGACTCGACCGCGAGGTCGTAACGCAGGCCGGAAGCGATCAAAATCTTCTTCACACCCGGCAAGGCACGGGCGCTGCGATACAGCTGAATCAGCGACGAGTGGTCGGTGTTCAGGTTCGGGCAGATGCCAGGGAACACGCACGATGGCTTGCGGCACGCGGATTCGATTTCCGGGCTCTTGCAGGCAATGCGGTACATGTTCGCGGTCGGGCCGCCGAGGTCGGAAATGACGCCGGTGAAACCCGGCACCTTGTCGCGGATCTCTTCGATTTCGCGAATGATCGACTCTTCGGAGCGGTTCTGGATGATCCGGCCTTCGTGCTCGGTGATCGAACAGAAGGTGCAGCCGCCGAAGCAGCCACGCATGATATTCACCGAGAAACGGATCATGTCGTAGGCCGGGATCTTTTCCTTGCCGTACGCCGGGTGCGGTATGCGCGCATAAGGCATGCCGAACACGTAGTCCATTTCTTCGGTGGTCATCGGAATCGGCGGCGGATTGAACCAGACATCGACTTCGCCGTGCTTCTGCACCAGCGCACGGGCGTTGCCCGGGTTGGTTTCCAGGTGAAGCACACGGTTGGCGTGAGCATAAAGAACCGCGTCGCCACGGACTTTCTCAACCGACGGCAGACGAATCACAGTCTTGTCGCGGGTCATTTTCGGGCTGGCCAGGATCTGCACGACCTTGGCTTCAGTCGGATCTTCAACCGGACCTTTTTCCTGCTCGATGGCGCAGGCCTGGGTGTCCTGGGTGTTCACGTACGGGTTGATGATCTTGTCGATCTTGCCCGGACGGTCGATACGCGTGGAGTCGACTTCGTACCAGTCTTTCGGCGTATCGCGACGGATGAACGCGGTACCGCGCACATCGGTGATGTCTTCGATTTTGTGACCGTAGGACAGACGCTGGGCGACTTCGACGATGGCACGTTCGGCGTTACCGTAAAGCAGGATATCGGCGCAGGCGTCGATCAGGATCGAGTTGCGAACCCGGTCCTGCCAGTAATCGTAGTGGGCGATGCGGCGCAGGGAAGCTTCGATGCCACCGAGCACGATCGGCACGTTTTTGTAGGCTTCCTTGCAGCGCTGGCTGTAAACCAGGCTGGCGCGGTCCGGACGTTTGCCCGCCATGCCGCCAGGGGTGTAGGCGTCATCGGAACGGATTTTCTTGTCGGCGGTGTAGCGGTTGATCATCGAGTCCATGTTGCCGGCCGCGACACCGAAGAACAGGTTCGGCTCGCCGAGTTTCATGAAGTCGTCTTTGGACTGCCAGTCCGGCTGGGCAATGATCCCGACGCGGAAGCCTTGCGACTCCAGCAGCCGGCCGATAATCGCCATGCCGAACGACGGATGGTCAACGTACGCATCACCGGTGACGATGATGATGTCGCAGGAATCCCAGCCAAGCTGATCCATCTCCTCCCTGCTCATCGGCAGGAATGGCGCTGGACCGAAGCATTCGGCCCAGTACTTGGGATAGTCAAATAACGGCTTGGCTGTTTGCATGACGATGACCGGTGTTGAGATGAAAAATCGCGGGCGCGGAATATAGCACAAAAAATAACCAATTCCGACGGCTATGGTCGGAAATTGGTGTTGGCTCAAACGCGGCGCATGAACGAGGACTGCGTTATCGTTCATCGCGAGCAAGCTTTGCTCCTACAGGCGGTTTGCGAACACCTGTAGGAGCAAAGCTTGCTCGCGATGAGGCCACATCAGACGCGGAGTAACTTACTCGTCGTCGAAGTTGTAGCTACCCGGCGCCAGGTTTTCGAAGCGGGTGTATTTGCCGATGAACGCCAGGCGTGACGTGCCGATCGGACCGTTCCGCTGCTTGCCGATGATGATCTCGGCGATGCCTTTGTGCTCGGTTTCCGGGTGATACACCTCATCCCGGTACACGAACATGATCACGTCAGCATCCTGCTCGATCGCTCCGGATTCCCGGAGGTCGGAGTTGATCGGGCGTTTGTTCGGTCGTTGTTCCAGGGAACGGTTGAGCTGCGACAGCGCCACTACCGGGCAGTTGAATTCCTTGGCCAGGGCTTTCAAGGAACGGGAGATCTCGGAAATCTCGTTGGTCCGGTTGTCACCGCCGGAACCTGGGATCTGCATCAATTGCAGGTAGTCGATCATGATCAGGGCGACGTCGCCGTGCTCTCGCACCAATCGGCGAGTCCGCGCACGCATCTCCGATGGGCTGATACCGGCCGTATCGTCGATGAACAGCTTGCGATCGTTGAGCAGGTTGACCGCCGAGGTCAGGCGCGGCCAATCGTCGTCATCCAGGCGACCGGCGCGGACCTTGGTCTGGTCGATACGGCCCAGGGACGACAACATACGCATGATCAGCGATTCACCTGGCATTTCCAGCGAGTAAACCAGTACGCACTTGTCGCTGCGCAACACGGCGTTTTCCACCAGGTTCATCGCAAAGGTGGTTTTACCCATGGACGGACGGCCGGCGACGATGATCAGGTCGGACGGCTGCAGGCCGCTGGTTTTCTCGTCGAGGTCGGTGTAGCCAGTGGATAGGCCGGTGATGGCGTTGTCGGTGTTGAACAGCGTATCGATGCGGTCGATGGCCTTGGTCAGCAGGTCATTCACGCTCACCGGGCCGCCGGTTTTTGGCCGGGCCTCGGCGATCTGGAAGATCTGCCGTTCGGCTTCGTCGAGAATCTCTTCAGCCGTACGGCCTTCCGGGTTGAACGCGCTGTCGGCAATTTCGGTAGCGATACCGATTAGCTGGCGCAAGGTTGCCCGAGCGCGAACGATCTGTGCGTAAGCCTTGATGTTGGCGACGGACGGCGTGTTTTTTGCCAGCTCACCCAGGTAGCCGAGGCCACCAACTTGCGATGTCTGACCTTCCTTGTCCAATTGCTCGGCAAGGGTCACGACGTCGATCGGCGAGTTCTGGTCTGCCAGCTTGGCAATCGCGCGGAAGATCAGGCGATGGTCATGTCGATAGAAATCGCCGTCCGACACTTGATCGAGCACGCGTTCCCAGGCGTTGTTGTCCAGCATCAAGCCACCGAGCACAGCCTGTTCGGCCTCGATGGAGTGCGGAGGCACCTTCAGGGAAGCGGTTTGCAGATCATATTGCTCGGGAGCGGAGATATCGTTCATGGCCACTTGAAATTGGAGGTTTCAGAAAGACAAAGGGCACGACCTGTAAACAGGATCGTGCCCGATGTTAACCGTCTGACGGGCAAGCCGCCAGCCGATCTGGTGTTGCTTAAGCTGCTACCACGACAACGCGTACGGTGGCTTCAACTTCGGCGTGCAGGTGCACGGCTACGTCGAATTCGCCTACGTTGCGGATGGTGCCGTTCGGCAGACGAACTTCGCTTTTTGCAACTTCAACGCCAGAGGCGGTCAGTGCATCAGCGATGTCGTGGGTGCCGATCGAACCGAACAGCTTGCCTTCGTCACCAGCGGTGGCAGTGATAGTCACTTCCAGCTCAGCCAGTTGGGCGGCGCGGTTTTCAGCCGAAGTCTTACGGTCTGCTGCGGCTTTTTCCAGCTCAGCGCGACGCTCTTCGAACGCAGCCAGGTTGGCTGGGGTCGCAGCGGTAGCTTTGCCGTAAGGCAGCAGGTAGTTACGACCGTAACCAGCCTTAACGTTCACTTTGTCACCCAGGTTGCCCAGGTTGGTGACTTTTTCCAGAAGGATCAGTTGCATGTGAAAATCCTCTTAACTTTTAACCTTCACCGTTCGCGTTATCGGCATCTTTCGGTGCCGAACGACCGCGAAAATCAATCAGGCTGTCGACGATGGCCAAGACCACCAGCAACGGATAGATCAGCTGCATGAACAGCAACAGCGTGACGTACAACCCCACCAGCCAGAACCTGGCCAGTCGCTTTTGCGCCACCAGCCCGTGAATCAGGGCCAGCCCGGCGAACACCAGCGGTACGCTGCACAACGGCGTTAACATGGCCATCTGTGGACCGATGTTCGGCCCCAGAAGCATGCACGCCAGCAGCAACATCGCCGGCAAAAACGGGAAACGGATGGCGCGAAACTCGCGACCAAAACCACCCGGGTTGTACAACAACGCCTGCCAGTAGCGCCCGACAATCAGGCTCAGCACACTGACGATTTGCAACAATGCCGCAATCAGGCCGGTCAGGACCGGTGCAATCAGGGACGCAAAATGCGCTTGCTCGTCTACCGATAACTTCTCGTAGACATCACCGAGTAGCGACGGCATGACTTTTATCAACGCCTGCGCCAGCATCTCGATTTGGGGACCAAAAGTCGCCCCCAGCACCACCGAAAACACCACTCCCATCGCTATGCTGACCAGCAGCACGCGGTCCCAGGATTCGCTTGCGCGCAAAACCAACGCAAGGCTCGAAGAACCCAACAGCACCAGAAGTGCCCGAGGGTCATCCGAGTAAAGCCACCAGATCAACGCCGGCAGCATTCCCAGGGCAAGGACGCCAACGGCGTCCTTCAATCCGCGCCGCAGAAGCACAAGGCATCCTGCGGCAGCACCCAACCAATACAACAACGGCAATGTTACGCATCCAGCCACTACGAGAGTGGCCTGCATGCGGCCGCGCATGATGAACTCAGCTATGGCGCGCATGCATTCAATCCTTTGCTACGAGTCGACTGCCCGGTCTCAGCGGCCGTGGCTGTCGGTGTAGGCCAGCAGGGCCAGGAAGCGGGCGCGCTTGATAGCGGTGGCCAGCTGACGCTGATAACGTGCTTTGGTACCGGTGATGCGGCTTGGAACGATTTTGCCGGTCTCGGATACATAAGCTTTCAGAGTGTTGAGATCTTTGTAATCGATCTCTTTCACGTCTTCAGCGGTGAAGCGGCAGAATTTACGACGACGGAAGAAACGTGCCATTTGATAGGCTCCTTAAAAGGTCCGTGGATTACTCGTCAGCGTTATCGCTGTTGTCGCTGTCATCACCATCAACGCCTTCGGCGTCGGAGTGCTCAGGACGGTCGCGACGCTCACGGCGCTCACTGCGGTTTTCTTCAGCCTTGAGCATCTCGGATTGGCCGGTAACGGCTTCTTCGCGACGGATGACCAGGTTACGGATCACTGCATCGTTGTAGCGGAAGTTGTCTTCCAGCTCGGCCAGGGCCTTGCCAGTGCACTCAACGTTCAGCATCACGTAGTGAGCCTTGTGAACATTGTTGATTGCGTAGGCCAGTTGACGACGGCCCCAATCTTCCAGACGGTGGATTTTGCCGCCGTCTTCTTCGATCAGCTTGGTGTAACGCTCAACCATGCCGCCGACTTGCTCGCTTTGATCCGGGTGGACCAAAAAGATGATTTCGTAATGACGCATGAATGCTCCTTACGGGTTGTAGCCTGCCGCTCAAAAGCGGTCAGACAAGGAGTGAATGACACTTATGGACTTGCTTGCGATAGACACATGCGTGCCTGCCGTCACAGCAAGGGGCGCAATTGTAGAGAAGGGACAGAAGAGGTGCAAGGCAATTGGTGATTATTTGAACAACCATCGATCTTTGCCCAGACACAAAACACTGTGGGAGCGAGACTGCTCGCGAAGGGGGCATAACTTTCAACATTGATGCTGAATGTTACGCCGCTTTCGCGAGCAGGTTCGCTCCCACAGGGACTACAACCGGATCAGGACTTCTTGGAAGCCCCGGCAGCTTTGACGCTACGCTGACGCTGAGCCTCGAACAGGCACACGCCAGTCGCCACGGAAACGTTGAGGCTGCTGACGCTGCCGGCCATCGGCAGGTGCACCAGGTAATCGCAAAGATCGCGAGTCAGGCGACGCATGCCGCTGCCCTCAGCCCCCATGATCAGGATGGTCGGGCCGGTCATGTCTTGCTGATACAGACTCTGCTCGGCTTCACCCGCCGTACCGACGACCCACAAGCCACGCTGCTTGAGTTTTTCCAGGGTGCGCGCCAGGTTGGTCACGGCGACCAACGGAATCACTTCCGCCGCGCCACACGCCACTTTTCGCACCGTCGGCGTCAGCGTCGCTGATTTGTCCTTCGGCACGATCACCGCCAGCGCACCGGCCGCATCGGCCGACCGCAGGCAAGCACCCAGGTTGTGCGGGTCGGTCACACCATCGAGCACCAGCAACAGCGGTGCTCCGTCGGTGCGATCCAGCAGCTCGTCGAGCATCGCCTCACCCCAGACTTGGCTCGGACTCACGTCCGCCACCACGCCTTGGTGCACGCCTTCAACCCAGGCATCCAGCTCACGGCGCTCGGCATTGCCGACGGCCACGCGGTTTTCGGCAGCGAGCGCGATCAGCGTTTGCACACGCGGATCACTGCGACCTTCAGCCAGCCAGATTTGCTTGACGCGTTTCGGGTGGTGACGCAGCAACGCTTCTACCGCATGCACGCCGTAGATCTTTTCCAACTGACTCATGACTTCGCCTTCGGTTTACGCGCCCCGCCACTTTTGGCAGCCGGGGCCGAACCCGCTTTTGGCGGGCCTTTACGGTGTTTGCTTGGTTTTGCTGGCTTGCCGCCGGGGGCCTTGTCAGGCGCCGACCGTCCGGTCTTTCCCCCAGACGCCGCTTTACCGCCGCTTTTCGCTTCAGACAGCAACGCCTGTTTCATTTCACGACTTTTGCGCAGCTCGGCGTTTTTCGCCGCCGCATCGCTTGGGCGATAGGCTTCTGGAGCCTTTTCCTTGGCAGGACGACGACCGGTTTTCGCCGGGGCCGGCTCTGCCGCTGATTTTGCAGAGGCGGCTGGCGCTGTAGCTTCAGTACCGCGCTTCTTGCGGCCAATCGGCGCGCTGATGGTTTTTTCAGCCATCTCAAAGTCGATCTTGCGCTCGTCGAGGTCAACGCGCATCACGCGCACTTCAACGGTATCGCCGAGGCGGAAGCTGCGGCCGGTACGCTCACCGGCCAGGCGGTGATGCACAGGATCGAAGTGGTAGTAATCGCCCGGCAGCGCGGTGACGTGCACCAGGCCTTCGACATAAATGTCTGTCAGCTCGACGAACAAGCCAAAACCGGTCACGGCGGTAATCACACCCGGGAACGACTCGCCAACGCGGTCCTTCATGAACTCGCACTTGAGCCAGTTCACCACGTCGCGAGTGGCTTCGTCCGCACGGCGCTCGCTCATCGAGCACTGCTCGCCGAGTTGCTCGAGGGCCGCCTCGTCGTACGGATAGATACGCGCCTTCGGAATGCTCATCGCACCAGCACGGCGAACGTGCGGGGTATCCTGCTTGGAATGGATAACGCTGCGAATCGCCCGGTGCGTGAGCAAGTCCGGGTAGCGGCGGATCGGCGAGGTGAAGTGGGTATAGGCTTCGTAATTCAGGCCGAAGTGGCCCTGGTTATCCGCGCTATACACTGCCTGACTCAACGAACGCAGCATGACGGTCTGGATCAGGTGGAAATCCGGACGATCCTTGATACCTGCCAGCAATGCCTGGTAATCCTTCGGCGACGGACCGTCCTTGCCTTTGTGCAGGGACAGGCCGAGTTCGCCAAGGAAGGCCCGCAGTTTTTCCAGACGCTCCGGTGGCGGACCATCGTGGACGCGGTACAGCGCCGGGATTTCGTGCTTTTTCAGGAATTCGGCGGTGGCCACGTTGGCCGCCAGCATGCATTCCTCAATCAGCTTGTGTGCATCGTTGCGAACGGTTGGACGGATTTCGGCAATCTTGCGCTCGGTCCCGAAGATGATTCGGGTTTCCTGCGTTTCGAAATCGATCGCGCCACGCACATGACGGGCCGCCAACAACACCTTGTACAGCGAGTACAGCTGCTTGAGGTGCGGCACAACGTCGGTGTACTCACCGCGCAGCTTGCGCCCCTCGGTGGCTTTCGGCGTTTCGAGCATGGCGCTGACCTTGTTGTAGGTCAGACGGGCATGGGAGTGAATAACCGCTTCGTAGAAGCAGTAGTCGGTCATTTCGCCGGACTTGGAGATGGTCATCTCGCAAACCATGGCCAAACGATCGACTTGAGGGTTCAGCGAGCACAGGCCGTTGGACAGTTGCTCTGGCAGCATCGGGATCACGCGCTCGGGGAAATACACCGAGTTACCGCGAACCTGAGCCTCTGCATCCAGTGCCGAACCGAGTTTCACATAGCTGGAAACGTCGGCAATCGCCACGTACAACTTCCAACCGCCGGAGAACAGGCGCAGCTTGCCCGGCTTGGATTCGCAGTAAACCGCGTCATCGAAGTCGCGCGCATCTTCACCGTCGATGGTCACAAACGGCAGATGGCGCAGATCGATGCGCTTCTCTTTGTCTTTTTCTTCGACTTCCGGCTTGAGCTTGGCCGCTTCTTTCAAGACCGCTTCGGGCCAGACGTGAGGAATATCGTAGGTGCGCAAGGCAACATCGATTTCCATGCCCGGCGCCATGTAATTGCCCACGACTTCGACCACGTCGCCTTGCGGCTGGAAGCGTGGGGTCGGCCAGTGAGTGATCTTCACTTCAACGAACTGACCAATCTGGGCGTTGGCATTGCGGCCCGGCGTGACCAGCACTTCCTGCTGGATCTTCGGGTTATCCGCAACCACGAAGCCGATACCGCCTTCTTCGAAGTAGCGACCCACGATGCTCTCGTGAGCACGGGAGACCACTTCGACGATCATGCCTTCACGGCGACCGCGACGGTCGAGGCCTGAAACACGGGCCAGGGCACGGTCACCATCGAACACCAGGCGCATTTGCGCCGGGCTCATGAACAGGTCGTCACTGCCGTCGTCCGGGACCAGGAAGCCGAAGCCGTCACGGTGACCGCTGATGCGGCCCAGGATCAGGTCGAGCTTGTCCACCGGCGCATACGTGCCACGACGGGTATAGATGAGTTGTGCGTCGCGCTCCATGGCGCGCAGGCGGCGGCGCAGGGCTTCGATCTGGTCTTCCGTGGTCAGACCAAACTCTTCGACCAGTTGCTCGCGGTTAGCAGGCGAACCTCGATCAGCGAGGTGCTGAAGGATCAGTTCACGGCTAGGAATAGGGTTTTCATATTTTTCCGCTTCACGAGCGGCCTCGGGATCGAGGGACTGCCAATCGGCCATTAGAGAGTTTTCACCTTGTCTATATGCGGGTTAGTTTGGCATAGGCGTAATGAAACGGGAAATTTCAGGCTATGACAGCCCATCTAAAGCCCTTTATCGACACTGCAAAGCTGATTTGAAGACCACTGGCGAAATTTTCCAGGTTTTTTTGATTCCGGGGGTTTACAGTTAAAAAGACGCTCCGTATAGTGCGCGCCATCGACGACGCAGACGCGCTGCCGATACTGCCCAGATGGTGAAATTGGTAGACACGCCAGCTTCAGGTGCTGGTGACCGCAAGGTCGTGGAAGTTCGAGTCTTCTTCTGGGCACCAATTTCGAGCTTGAGATTAGTTCAATTTCAAGGCTCACACAAAAACCCGCGAAAGCGGGTTTTTGCATTCTAAGCGTTTGATTTATTAAATCTAAATCAGGGGTTTACAGATCAAAACGCTCTCCGTATAGTGCGCCACATCAACAGCGGCAACGCTTGTGATAAATGCCCAGATGGTGAAATTGGTAGACACGCCAGCTTCAGGTGCTGGTGACCGCAAGGTCGTGGAAGTTCGAGTCTTCTTCTGGGCACCAATTCAAATTCAAGGTTACGACCTTGGATTTCACAAAAACCCGCGAAAGCGGGTTTTTGCGTTTCTGGCCTTTGAAAACCAACACTTCAAACCGCGTCAGGCCTGTAGCAGCTGGCGAAGCCTGCGTCCGACTGCGAAGCGGTCGTCAAAGCTGAGCTCACGTTATTTCTGGTGCACCGCATCGATTGATTTCACGACTGCTTCGCAGCCGGACGCAGGCTTCGCCAGCTGCTACAAGTGCTGAGACAGCCGCTCTAGCAGCCACTTCCCAGCACCGCAAGGCGCACTTGAGAAACAATATCGTTTATCATTGTTGCAAGATTTTGCAATGCGACAGTGAGGAACCCTGCGAATGATGTTTCAAAATACCCTGCGCCGCGGCCTGACCTTCACGCTTCTCGGCCTGGTACTCGCCTCTCCTCTCACCCAGGCTGCCGACCCGGTTTCCCTGACACTCTATAACGGCCAACACAAGGAAGTCGGTGACGCCATAGCCAAAGCGTTCGAAGCCAAGACCGGTATCCACGTCAATGTGCGCAAAGGCAGCAGCAACCAGCTCGCCAGCCAGATCATGGAAGAAGGCGATCGTTCCCCCGCCGACGTGATCTATACCGAAGAATCGCCGCCGCTGAACAAACTGGGCGAACAAGGCGTGCTCGCCAAGGCCGACGACGCCACGCTGGCGGTTTTACCCAAAGACTACGTCGCCGGCAATGGCACCTGGATTGGCATTACGGCCAGAGTCCGGGTCGTTGCCTACAACCCCAAGCTGATTGAAGAGAAGGACCTGCCAAAGTCGGTAATGGAATTCTCCAACCCGAAATGGCAAGGCAAAGTCGGCTTCGTGCCTACCAGCGGCGCCTTTCAGGAACAGGCCGTCGCGATCATCAAAGTGCACGGCATGGATGCAGCCGAAGAATGGCTGACCGGCCTGCGCGCATTTGGCAAGACCTACAGCAACAACATGGTCGCCCTGAAGGCCGTGGAGAATGGCGAAGTCGCCACCGTACTAGTGAATAACTATTACTGGTTCGCGCTGCAACGCGAGAAGGGTCAGCTCGATTCGAAACTGTATTACTTCACCGGCGGCGACGTCGGCGGGCTGATCACTGTTTCCAGCGCTGCCGTATTGAAATCCAGTAAACACCCCAAAGAAGCCCAGCAACTCCTTGCTTATATGGCCAGCGAAGAAGGTCAGCGCGTGATCACCCAGACCACCGCCGAATACCCGCTGCACAAAGGCATGGAATCGGATCGCGGCCTCAAGCCCTTCAGCGAACTGCAAGCGCCCGACGTCACGCCAGCCGACCTCGGCAACGCCGAACAGGCGCTGGACCTGGAACGTGATGTTGGCTTGAACTGATGAGCGCATCGCTATCCAGCCCCACCTCCGAGGGCTACGTACCCCGGCGCAAACGGCCGTCGATCTGGCTGCTGCTACCGGTTCTGCTGCTGGTAGCGCTGAGCCTGCTGCCGCTGATGTACGTGGGACTCAAGGCCTGGCAAGCCGGTTGGGCCGAGGCGTTACATTTGCTGTGGCGGCCCTATGTGTTCGGACTGTTGCGCAATACGCTGGCACTGATGGCTGGGGTGACGCTGTCATGTGGCGTGATCGGTTTGTCACTGGCCTGGTTGCTGGAACGCAGCAATCTACGCGGGCGGCGAGTGTGGGGCGTGATTCTCTGCTTGCCGTTCGCCGTGCCGGCGTTTGTCAGCAGCTTTACCTGGGTCTCGCTGAGCGCTCACTTCGAAGGGCTGGGCGGGGCAATCCTGGTGATGACCCTGTCCAAGTATCCATTGGTATTTTTGCCGGTGGCGGCAACCTTGCGCAATCTCGACCCCGCTCTGGAGGAGTCCGCACGAACCCTGGGACAGAATCGCTGGGGGGTGTTTTTCAGAATCACCCTGCCACTGCTCTGGCCCTCGCTACTGGCGGGGGCCTTGTTGATTGCGCTGCACATGCTGGTGGAGTTCGGCGCCCTTTCAATCATTGGCCTGCAAACCTTTACCACGGCGATTTATCAGCAATTCGAGCTGGAGTTCAGCAATGCCAATGCCGCCATGCTCTCCGCCGTATTGCTGGCGCTGTGCCTGGTCTTGCTGTGGCTCGAACTGCGAGTGCGCGGCAAAGGTCGTCACGTGCGCACCGGTCAAGGCGCGGCGCGGCATGCGGAACAGGTCCGACTGGGGCGCTGGGCAGGTGCTGGACAGCTTTATTGCTTGACGCTGGCGATCATCGGCAGTGGCATTCCGCTGGGAATGCTTGCGTATTGGCTGGCGGTCGGCTCATCGGCCGCATTCCCGGTGGCGGCGATCGGCGAAGCCCTGCTCTCATCCCTGGCACTCTCTCTCGGTGGCGCCGCACTGTGCCTGATGCTGGCAGTACCGGTCGGACTGCTGGTGGTGCGCCATAAAGGGCAATTGGCAATCTGGGCCGAGCGCTTGCCGTACTTGCTGCATGCGCTGCCAGGGCTGGTGATTGCGCTGACGCTGGTGTATTTCGCCCTGCACTATGTGCCGGCGCTGTACCAGACATCGGCATTGTTGCTGATCGCTTATGCGCTGCTGTTTCTACCACTGGCTCAAGCGCCGATCCGCACGGCACTAAACAAGGCCGCACCACAACTGGAAGAAGCGGCACGCACCTTGGGGGCGTCGTCCTTCAGTGCGTTTTGTCGGGTGACCTTGCCGATTATCTTCCCGGCGCTGGGCGCGGCATTTGCGCTGGTGTTTCTGGACGCCATGAAGGAGCTGACGGCGACGCTGCTGCTCAGCCCGACCGGGCTTAATACGCTGGCGACAGAGGTTTGGGCGCATACCGCGAACGTGGAGTTTGCGGCAGCGGCGCCTTATGCGGTGCTGTTGATTGTTGTGTCGGGATTGCCGGTTTATCTATTAACAACCCGGATGTATCTGAGCCGCTGAAATCGTTATCGCGGGCAAGCCCACTCCCACAGGTACTTCTGAGAACACACATGTTGTGCACAACAGATGACACCGCGGGAGCGGGCTTGCCCGCGACGGGGTCAGCCCAGACAACCCATCACGCCCTGAACTGCCCCAGGCTCGCCTTCAACTGTGCCGCCAGCCCATCCAGCACTTTGCCACTGGCCGTGGTTTCAACCACCGCTTGAGCCGCTTTCTCAGCCTGCGCATGGATGGTTTCAACTCGACCACGCACGGCCTGCGCCCCTTGCGCTTGATGGGCCGCGGCCTGAGTGGCCAGGCCAATCGCGGCATGCACCTGTTCGACTGACGCCTGCACCGACTGCTGCAACCGCGCACTGTCGCGCAACACCAGCAACCCTTCGCTGGCCTGACGCCCCGCCTGGCCAATCGCAGCCACCGCCTCACGCGCCCCCTGCTGCAAGGCAACGATGTGCGCCTGAATGTCGCCAGTCGAGCTCTGCGTTTTGCTTGCCAGCGCCCGTACTTCGTCTGCCACCACAGCAAACCCGCGACCGGTCTCGCCCGCACGCGCCGCTTCGATGGCGGCGTTCAGTGCCAGCAAATTGGTTTGCTCGGCGATCCCGTGGATCACCGTCAACACCACTTCAATCTGCTCACTCTGCTGCGCCAGCCGCTCGATGACTTTCGCACCGGTGTCGACCTGCCCGGCCAGCGCCTCGATCAGACTGCCGACTTTCGCCGAGGTCCGGGTGTTTTCATCAGTGGCCGAACGGATGTCCACCACCTGCTGCAAAGCGGCCTGCATGGCGTGACTTTCAGACTGGGCTTCATCAGCCATTTGCGACAGCGCCCGCAGGCTCTCGGCCACTTCATCGCGCTGCATGCCTGCGGCCTTGTCCGCCCCGGCGTTACGCAGGGTCATGGCGCCGATTTCCACACCGGTACGCTGAGCGACATCACCCGCCTCGCGCACAATCGGCTGCAACTTATCCACAAAGCGATTGACCGCCGAAGCCATGTCACCGATTTCATCTTTGCTGTTGATCTGCACACGCTTGGTCAGGTCACCCTCGCCCGCCGCCAGGTCATCCATGGCACTGATCAGCATCTTCAAGCGGTTGACCACCCGACGCCCGAGCACCACGGCCAGTAACAGCAGCACACCGCAACCGACCAGCGCCAGGAACATGCCGATGCGCCAGCGCAAGGTCGCTGCCGCTTCCTGCACCGTATTGGTGGTATTGGCTTTCATTTCGGAGGCGGTGGACTGAGCCGACTGCAATCGTGCACGCATGGCCGCCGCACTGTCTGCGGCCGCACCTTTGAGGCTGTCGCCGACCAGTTGATCACTGCTGGCAATCAACGCCGAGAAGCGCTTGTCCAGGGCTGTCAGGTCGGTTTCCACCGAGGCGGTCGAAACCCCCATCACAACCTTGCCGATTTCCACGCCATTGGGATTGATCGAGGCTTCGAGGTAGTAAACCGAAGGATCGTTCTTCGCCGCATCCAGCACCTTGTCCAGCGCCCGCTCGCCCTGCCCCTTTTCCAGCAAGGCCTTGTTGATCGGGTTTTCACGGTTGAGGTAGCGCGTCAGGTGCTGCCCCGTTGCATCGTCGTAAACCACGAACAACACATTGGGATTACGCTGGGCCCGGCGGGCGAATTCAGACAGGGTTGGAACGTCGCTGTCCCACATTGCGCGGGGAGCGACCGAGGCCAGAAGCTGCGCCATGTCATTGGCGGAGTCCTTCAGATCCTTTTCCAGCGTCGCGCGCAACTGCGCCTGCTCCTCCTCCAAACGCGAGGACAAACCGGCCGTGAGACGCTGACGTGTGCTGGTCGAGAGGCTGTCGAGGCTCGACGTGACTTCACGCCCCGCCTGCTCGAGCTCGCCAGAAAGTTTTTGACTGTCGGCCCCCAGACGCACACCCAAATCGGCTTCCAGCGCGGTCACTGTGCTCCGGGTCAGGGCAACAGCCACCAGCACCTGCACCAAAAGGGCGATACCAAGGGTAACGAACACGGGCCGCAACAAACGGCTTTGTAACAGTGAGAGAACGGCTGACACTTATAATCCCTCTGCTTTGGCGCCATTAAATTGATGGCGCGCTGGAAGCGATGCTTTTAATCAACATCACAGCAAAGGTCATGCCGTCCCACAGGCAGAAACGACAAAGGGTCCTATTAAGGACCCTTTGTGTTTCACTTCAATGACTTATCAAGCAAACGGATGACGCAGAACGATGGTTTCGTTGCGGTCCGGGCCCGTCGAAATAATGTCAATCGGCGCACCGACCAACTCTTCAACGCGCTTGATGTAGTTACGAGCGGCTTGCGGCAGCTCTTCCAGCGTCTTGGCACCGACGGTGGATTCGGTCCAGCCCGGCATCTCTTCGTACACCGGCTCCAGGCCGATGTAGCTGTCGGCGTCAGTCGGTGCGTCGATCACTGCACCATCCTGGTTCTTGTAGCCAACGCAGATGTTGATGGTTTCCAGACCGTCCAGCACGTCCAGCTTGGTCAGGCACAGGCCCGAGATGCTGTTGACGTCGATAGCGCGACGCAGGATGACGGCGTCGAACCAGCCGCAACGACGGGCACGGCCGGTAGTCGCGCCGAACTCGTGACCACGCTTGGCCAGGAAAGCACCCACGTCGTCGAACAGCTCAGTCGGGAACGGACCCGAACCCACGCGAGTGGTGTAGGCCTTGGTGATGCCCAGGATGTAATCCAGGTACATCGGACCAAAACCCGAACCGGTGGCGATGCCACCTGCGGTGGTGTTGGAGCTGGTGACGTACGGGTAGGTACCGTGGTCGATGTCCAGCAGGGAGCCTTGGGCGCCTTCGAACATGATGTCTTTGCCAGCACGACGCAGTTCGTGCAGCTCAGCGGTGACGTCGAGCATCATCGGCTTGAGCAGCTCGGCGTATTCCATGCACTCGTCCAGCGTCTTCTGGAAGTCGATGGCCGGCTCTTTGTAGTAATTGACCAGTACGAAGTTGTGGTAATCCAGCAACTCGCCCAGCTTGGCGGCGAAACGCTCACGGTGGAACAAGTCACCGATGCGCAGACCGCGACGTGCCACCTTGTCTTCGTATGCCGGGCCGATGCCGCGACCGGTGGTGCCGATCTTCAGCTCGCCACGGGCCTTTTCACGGGCCTGGTCCAGCGCTACGTGGTAGGACAGGATCAGCGGGCAGGAAGGGCTGATACGCAGGCGCTCGCGCACCGGCACGCCTTTCTCTTCCAGCTTGATGATTTCCCGCAGCAGAGCGTCGGGTGCAACCACCACGCCGTTACCGATCAGGCACTGCACGCCTTCGCGCAGCACGCCCGAGGGGATCAGGTGCAAGACGGTTTTCTCGCCGTCGATCACCAAGGTGTGACCAGCGTTGTGGCCACCTTGGTAGCGCACTACGGCGGCAGCATGTTCGGTCAGCAGATCAACGATCTTGCCTTTGCCCTCATCACCCCATTGGGTGCCCAGGACTACGACATTCTTACCCATAACACTTGTCCTCATTCGCGCAAACTTGGTGCCGGCAGCGCCGGCGGGAAAACTCAAGAGGCCAGTGGCGATACTTGCCAAAGCCCGTTCTGCAGAATCAATTGCCGGTCGCAGTCCGCTTCACGGGCGGCGGCCAAAGGTTGTCCAGGCAACGCCTGAACGACACGCTGACCCTCACTGCGCAACTGACAAACCTGCTGCCAGAGTGCCGCATCCGTACTGTCAGGCATCCAGATACCGCCAGACGGTAGCTCGATTTCAGCACGCCCCAGGGTCACCAGGGTTTTCAAATCAGTAGAGAAGCCGGTTGCCGGACGAGCGCGACCGAAGTCGGCGCCGATGTCGTCGTAACGACCGCCCTGGGCAATGGACTGGCCAACACCCGGTACAAATACCGCGAACACCACACCGGTGTGGTAGTGGTAACCGCGCAACTCGCCCAGGTCGAAGTACAGCGGCAGTTCCGGGAAACGCACGGACAGACGCTCGGCAATCGCCAGCAGGTCGTCCAGAGCAGCCAGAACTGGAGCCGGCGCATGCGCCAGACGCTCGCGGGCAGCGCTCAACACTTCACGGCCGCCACACAAATCAACCAGTGCACGCAGCATGCCCGACAAATCGGCAGGCAGGCCTTCGGTCAAGGTAATGACCTCATCGATGGCCTTGCGTTGCAACGCATCGAACAACTGCTGCTCGACTTCACCGGACAAACCGGCGGCGCGGGCCAGGCCACGGTAGATACCGACATGACCGAGGTCCATGTGCACATCCGGCACGTCGGCCAGTTGCAGCATAGCCAGCATCAGACTGATGACTTCCACATCGCTGCTCGGGCTGCCATCACCATACAACTCGGCACCCAACTGAATCGGGCTGCGAGAGGACGACAAGGCGCGAGGCTGAGCATGCAGCACGCTACCGGCGTAGCACAGACGACTCGGGCCTTCACGACGCAAGGTATGCGCATCAATGCGTGCCACTTGCGGCGTGATGTCGGCACGGAAACCCATCTGCCGGCCCGATTGCGGGTCGATGACCTTGAAGGTACGCAGATCGAGGTCCGAGCCCGCGCCGGTCAGCAGGGATTCCAGGTACTCGATATGGGGAGTCACGACAAACTCGTAACCCCAGCTCTGGAACAGATCCAACACCTGACGACGCGCTACTTCAATGCGCGCCGCTTCTGGTGGCAGTACTTCTTCGATGCCATCTGGCAGCAGCCAGCGGTCTACCGTCGCCATTACGCCATTCCCCTATGATCCGGGCGGCCAGCCCTCGGCCGAGCCTTGAGTGAAGCAGAAAATGATTGGCTCGTTGCACAAACCACGCGCATGAACAACGAAGCGAAAAGCCTTTTACCGGCTTCGCTAACCACTTTCCTCGAAAAACTGTCGAGCCATTCGACTCGGCGCCTGCCTAAAAACAGCAATCAAACGTGCAGACGCAAAAAAGCCGGGAATTTCCCGGCTGCCGCATCATACACACGTTTTCCCAAAGGATCACCCCGCCAGAGGCTTTAGCCGCCAGGCGGGGGACGATTCAGGTCAACGCGGTATCAAGGCTTGGCTTTTTCCAGGTAACGGAAGAAGTCGCTGCTTGGGTCCAGGACCATGACGTCGGATTTGTTCGCGAAACTTTCACGGTAGGCACGCAGGCTACGATAGAAACCGTAGAACTCCTGATCCTGGCCGTAGGCCTTGGAGTAGATCGCAGCGGCCTGGGCATCACCGTCACCGCGAACCTCTTCAGATTCACGATAGGCTTCAGCCAGCAGCACGCGGCGCTGACGATCGGCGTCGGCACGAATGCCTTCTGCCAGCTCGTTACCCTTGGCGCGATGCTCGCGAGCTTCACGCTCACGCTCGGTGCTCATACGCTCGAACACGCTGCGGTTCACTTCTTTCGGCAGATCGATGGCCTTGACCCGAACATCGACGACTTCGATACCCAGTTCTTTTTCCGCCATCTTGTTCAGCGAAGCAGTGATGTCAGCCATCAGCGCGTCACGCTCACCAGAAACCACTTCATGCAGCGTGCGCTTACCGAACTGGTCACGCAGGCCCGATTCCAGACGACGGGACAGACGCTCGTCGGCGATCTGCTTGAGGCCGGATGTTGCAGTGTAGAAGCGCTCGGCATCTTTCACGCGCCACTTGGCGAAGGCATCCACCATGACGGCTTTCTTTTCCAGCGTCAGGAAGCGTTGCGTCGGTGCATCCAGCGTCATCAGGCGTGCGTCGAATTTGCGCACCTGGTTAACGTAAGGCACTTTCACATGCAGGCCCGGCTGAACATCAGCCTGGACCACGCGACCGAACTGCAGCAACACCGCACGCTCGGTCTGAGCCACGATGTAGAAGCAGTTCCAGGCAGCGATTGCCACGACGACGCCAACAATAAGGGCGATCAGCGATTTATTGCTCATCAGCGGGTCTCCCTTGTGCGCGTTTGCGGCAGGTCAGTGACATGCGGCGTGACATCCGTGTTGCTGGAGGCTGCGGCCGAACCGGTTACCGGCGCATTACCGCCCGAACTGTTTTGAATCATCTTGTCCAGCGGCAAGTACAGCAGATTGCTTTGGCCATTCTTGTTGCCGGTCACGAGAACCTTGCTGGTGTTGCTGAAGACTTCCTGCATGGTGTCCAGGTACAGACGCTCGCGGGTGACTTCAGGGGCCTTGCGATACTCGGCAACCAGTTTGGTAAAGCGATCAGCCTCACCCTTGGCACGCGAGACGGTTTCGTCACGGTAACCATTGGCATCCTCGAGGATACGCTGGGCCTGGCCACGGGCTTCCGGCACGACGCCGTTGGCATAGGTTTCAGCCTGGTTACGCGAACGCTGCTCGTCTTCACGGGCACGGATCACGTCATCGAAGGCTTCCTGGACTTCACGCGGTGCCGCTGCGTTCTGAACGTTGACCTGCGTTACGGTGATACCGGTGCGATAGGTATCCATGAAGCGTTGCAGACGCTCCTTGATCTCGCTGGCCATCAACTCACGACCTTCAGTCAGTACCTGGTCCATGGCGGTAGAACCCACCACGTGGCGCAAGGCACTATCTGTCGCTTGCTGCAGGCTGACTTCCGGTTGATCCACATCCAGCACGAAATCCTGCAGGTTGCTGATCTTGTATTGCACGGTCAGCGGCACTTCGACGATGTTCTCGTCTTCGGTCAGCATCTGCCCCTGCTTGGTGTACGAACGCTCTCGCGTAACGTTTTCCAGGTACTTCTTGTCGATCGGCGGGAAATAGATATTCAGGCCCGGGCCGACGGTTTCGTAGTACTTGCCGAAGCGCAGCACCACGGCTTGCTCCTGCTCGTCGACGACGTAAACAGCGCTGTACAGCCACACGGCCGCTAGCACGACAAGGCCGATGCCGAGCAGGCCGCCAAAGCCGCCACTCTTGCCCGGACCACCGCCGTCATCACCACGTTTTTTACCACCACCGAACAACCCGTTCAGGCTTTCCTGCAGCTTTCGGAAGGCCTCGTCGAGATCCGGTGGTCCCTTGCGGTCGCCGTTATTACGACGCTTGCCACCCCAAGGATCCTGATTATTCGAGTTGCCACCCGGCTCATTCCAAGCCATAGCGCTCTCCATCTGATAAAGCAAAGACGCACCCACGGCGCGCCGACCAATGCTACAGAATGCCTGTCACCACGACACAACCGCTTTCTCAGGCTTTTATTGCAAAGTGTGTTGCTCGATGAAGTCATTGGGCTGCAAACCTTCGCGGCTCACCAGTCGATTCAACTCGGCTCGTGGCAAACGAACGGCCAGCAAACTGATGCCTTCGTCATCGTGTTCTTCTTTCTGTACCGCACCGAGTTCGAAAAACTGTGCCCGCAGTCGAGCAAAGCGGCTCGGCAAGCGCAAGGTACCGATAAACAATTCACTGCCGAGTAACTCGGCAATGGCTTGTTCAAGCAATTCCAGACCAGTGCCATCACGCGCCGACAGCCAGACCCGCTGGGGTTTGCCGTTTTCGTCGCGCTGGATTTGTGGCTCAACGCCTTCAAGCAAATCGAGTTTGTTATAGACCTCGAGTATCGGCAAGTCCTGGGCACCAATCTCACCCAGCACCACCATCACCTGCTCGATCTGCAACATGCGATCTGGTTCGGCCGCATCGATCACGTGCAACAACAGGTCGGAGTTGCTCGACTCTTCGAGGGTAGACCGAAATGCCTCGACCAGCTTGTGGGGCAAGTGGCGAATGAAACCTACAGTGTCCGCCAGGACAATCGGCCCCAGATCGTCTAAATCCAGACGGCGCAGGGTCGGGTCCAGCGTGGCAAACAATTGGTCAGCCGCGTAGACGTCGGATTTCGTCACGTTATTGAAGAGCGTGGATTTACCGGCGTTGGTATACCCCACCAGTGACACGGTAGGGATATCCGCACGCATGCGGCCACGTCGAGACTGTTCACGCTGGCTGCGCACTTTCTCCAGCCGGCCCTTGATCTGTCGCAGGCGAACCCGCAGCAAACGGCGGTCGGTTTCCAGTTGCGTTTCACCCGGGCCACGCATGCCGATACCGCCACCTTGGCGTTCAAGGTGGGTCCAGCCACGAACCAGCCGGGTACTCATGTGGTCAAGCTGGGCCAGTTCTACCTGGAGCTTGCCTTCATGGGTACGGGCGCGTTGGGCGAAAATATCGAGAATCAGACCGGTACGGTCGATCACGCGACACTCGAAAACACGTTCGAGGTTACGTTCCTGACTGGGCGTGAGGACGTGATTGAAAATCACCAGATCGGCCTCTTCGGCCTTGACCAGGTCGCGTAGCTCCTCGACCTTGCCGCTGCCAATCAGGAATTTGGCGGTTGGCCGATGACGCGGCACGTTAAAAAACGCAACGGTCTCGGCGCCCGCCGAATTAGCCAATTCCTG
This sequence comes from Pseudomonas sp. B21-040, assembly GCF_024748695.1. Taxonomy (NCBI): domain Bacteria; kingdom Pseudomonadati; phylum Pseudomonadota; class Gammaproteobacteria; order Pseudomonadales; family Pseudomonadaceae; genus Pseudomonas; species Pseudomonas sp. B21-040. The sequence goes on along the minus strand of NZ_CP087176.1, from coordinate 566,847 downwards.
AAACTCCTGCGGATCTTCGCGCGCCTCAGGGTCCTGTCCATCCAAGTGAACGAGGATTACTCGCTCACCACCACCGTGGCGCTCAAAGAACAAAGGAGACTCCTATCAGGCGTTACCTGGCTCAGCGTCACCCGCTTCGGATTCGGTTGCGCTTGGCAGACGAATTGGACGAACCGGTACCACTGTCGAGATAGCGTGTTTGTAAACCATTTGGCTAACGGTGTTTTTCAGCAGGATAACGAACTGGTCGAAAGACTCGATCGTGCCTTGCAGTTTGATCCCGTTGACCAGGTAGATGGACACCCCAACTTTCTCTTTACGTAAAGTATTCAAGTAAGGGTCTTGTAGCGAATGCCCTTTTGACATGTGCCGCACTCCTTTAAGGATTCAATATAAAAAATAGGTAAACAGATGGCTTTAGCCGTCACACCCCCAAGGATAGACGGCAATTGCAAGGACTCAGCTCAATATGGAGATGGTCCCCAAGTATTTCAAGGCGCGCGGCAGATTGTCGCAATCGAGGCTGTCCAACCAATGTAAATCAGCCCAACTGCGCAGCCAGGTGAACTGACGCTTTGCCAATTGGCGCGTGGCAATGATTCCACGCTCCTGCATCTCGGCTTGTGTCAGCTTGCCATCCAGGTAATCCCAGACTTGTCGGTAGCCTACCGCACGTATAGACGGCAACCCTGAATGCAGGTCACTTCTCTTACGCAGGGCTACGACCTCGTCAATGAATCCCTGTTCCAACATTAAAGTGAATCTTTGTTTAATTCGCTCGTGCAATACCTGACGATTTGCCGGTGCAATGGCCAAGTTCGCGACAGTATAGGGCAATTGTTGCAGTCCCGAGGCGGCTGCTTCAGTACTTTGCACAGATTGTCGCAACCTGAGCTCAGTCATGCTCTGACCACTGACGCGATAAACTTCCAGTGCGCGACTGAGTCGCTGCGGATCGTTTGGATGAATACGCGCAGCGGACTCGGGGTCGATGACTGCCAATTGCTCATGCAGCGCTTGCCAGCCAAGGCGTGCAGCCTCTTCTTCGATTTGCGCACGGACGTCCGGATCGGCAGCGGGCATGTCCGCAAGACCTTCCACCAACGCCTTGTAATAGAGCATGGTGCCGCCCACCAGCAGCGGAATTTTTCCGCGCGCGGTGATCTCGGCCATGGCTTGCAGGGCATCCCGGCGGAAATCAGCCGCCGAATAGCTCTCAGCCGGGTCAAGAATGTCGATCAGGCGGTGTGGGAATTCGCTCAGGATTTCTTTCGACGGTTTAGCCGTGCCAATGTCCATGCCACGGTAAACCAGCGCCGAATCGACACTGATCAACTCGCAAGGCAGGACTTTGGTCAGTTCGATGGCCAGGTCGGTCTTGCCCGCTGCGGTCGGGCCCATCAGGAAAATCGCAGGAGGGAGCTGGCTCATCAACGACCGCGCAAGAACAGTTTGTCCAGATCGTCCAGGCCCAATTGGGTCCAGGTCGGTCGGCCATGGTTGCATTGACCGCTGCGCTCGGTGTTTTCCATGTCGCGCAGCAGGCCGTTCATTTCCGGGATCGCCAGGCGTCGATTCGCCCGAACCGCGCCGTGACAGGCCATCGTCCCGAGCAGCTCGTTCAGATGCGCCTGAATCCGGTCGCTGGTGCCGTATTCCATCAGATCAGCCAAGACATCACTGACCAAGCGATTGGCTTGCGCTTGCTTGAGCAAAGCAGGAATCTGCCGGATGGCCAGGGATTCCGGCCCCAGACGCTGCAATTCGAAGCCCAGGCGCTGGAACCACGCGATGTGCTCTTCGGCACAATCGGCCTCACGCTGGCTGACGGCCAGCGATTCCGGCACCAGCAGCGGCTGGCCGCTCAGGCCTTCGCTGGCCATGGCTATTTTCAAGCGCTCGTACATGATCCGTTCATGGGCCGCGTGCATGTCCACCAGCACCAGCCCTTGAGCGTTTTCCGAAAGAATGTAGATCCCTTTGAGCTGCGCCAGTGCATAACCCAGCGGCGGAATATCGTCTTGCCCGGCCGGCAGGGCGACCGCATTGGCCTCGGGCAATGGCGCGAAAAATTCACGATAGGCAGCCTGGGCTTCCGCGACCGGCACGCCGGACTGAGTCCGTGGCGTGTATTGGTACTGATAACCGGCGCCGGCGCCCGAGCCCGCCGGGGGATTGAACGATGGCTGCGCCTGCGGCTGCTCCAGCAGCGCATTGGCGGCCAGACGCATTTCACCCTGCGGGCCGAACTCGCCGGCGTCGAGGCCGGTAGGTCGAACGATGGCCGTTTCAACCGGTGCGGCCAGATGGTCTTCCGGCCGCACATCGCCCAAGGCGCGGTGCAAAGTGCCATAGAGGAAGTCGTGAACCATGCGCCCGTCACGAAAGCGAACTTCGTGTTTGGTCGGGTGCACGTTGACGTCGACGCCCGCCGGATCCACTTCAAAAAACAGCACAAATGTCGGATGCCGGCCATTGAACAGCACGTCGCGATAGGCCTGGCGCACTGCGTGAGCCACCAGTTTATCGCGCACTGCGCGGCCATTCACAAAGAAGTACTGCAAGTCGGCCTGGCTGCGGTTGAACGTCGGCAGACCGACCCAGCCCCACAAATGCAGGCCGTTGCGCTCGATTTCGATCGGTAATGCCTGCTCCAGGAAACCCGAGCCACAAATGGCTGCCACACGCCGGGCACGGGCCGCATCGTCGTGGGCTTCGTGCAGACTGAGAATGGTCTTGCCGTTATGGCGCAGATGAAAGGCAACATCGAAACGCGCCAACGCCAGACGCTTGATCACTTCTTGCAGATGATCGAATTCGGTTTTTTCGGTCTTGAGGAATTTGCGCCGCGCCGGGGTGTTGAAGAACAGATCGCGCACTTCCACGGACGTGCCCACCGGATGGGCTGCCGGCTGCACGCGAGGCGCCATGTCCCGGCCTTCGGTTTCGACCTGCCAGGCCTGATCGGCGTCGCGGGTGCGGGACGTCAGTGTCAGGCGCGCCACGGAGCTGATCGAGGCCAGTGCTTCACCGCGAAAGCCCAGGCTCATGACCTGTTCAAGGTCTTCCAGGTTACGGATCTTGCTGGTGGCGTGTCGGGCCAGTGCCAGCGGCAGGTCATCGGCAGAAATGCCGCTACCGTCATCGCGCACCCGCAGCAGCTTGACGCCGCCCTGCTCGACATCGACATCGATGCGCTTGGCGCCGGAGTCGAGGCTGTTTTCCAGCAATTCCTTGATCACCGAAGCCGGGCGCTCAACCACTTCACCGGCGGCAATCTGGTTCGCCAGTCGCGGGCTGAGCAGTTCGATGCGAGCGCTGTTGATCACGACCTGATTCATTCTTTGGCCGCCAACTCAGTGCCAGGAATGGTCAGGTGCTGACCGATCTTGAGCTCATCACTGGACAGGTTGTTGGCGCTGCGCAGCGTGGCCGGCGAGACCTGATAGCGTACGGCGATCATCGCCAGGGTCTCACCCGGACTCACCCGGTGATCACGGGGGCCCTGGGCGATTTTGCCGGAGTCACGCAGCCAGGCAATGTAGGTGCCCGGTGGCGGATTCTGCTGGAAGAACTGGCGCACGCCGCTGCTGATCGAACGCGCCAGCGCCTGCTGATGATTCGAGGAGGCCAGTTTGGAAGCTTCGTTGGAGTTGGAGATGAACCCGGTTTCCACCAGGATCGACGGGATGTCTGGCGACTTCAGCACCATAAACCCGGCTTGTTCCACACGCTGCTTGTGCAGTGGCGTGACCCGCCCGATGTTGCTCAGGACTTTCTGGCCGACGTTCAGGCTGGACGTCAGGGACGCGGTCATCGACAGGTCAAGCAGAACGCCTGCGAGCATGCGGTCCTTGTCATCGAGGCTGACGTTGCCGGCACCGCCGATCAAGTCGGAGCGGTTTTCACTGTCCGCCAGCCAGCGGGCCGTTTCCGAAGTAGCGCCACGATCAGACAGGGCAAACACCGACGCACCGAAGGCGGCGGCCGACGGCGCGGCGTCGGCGTGGATCGAAACGAACAGGTCGGCGCCTTTCTTGCGGGCAATTTCAGTACGTCCGCGCAACGGGATGAAGTAGTCGCCGGTACGGGTCAGTTCGGCACGGAAGCCTTTCATGCCATTGACCTGACGCTGCAACTCACGGGCGATGGCCAATACCACGTCTTTTTCCTTCTGGCCGCGAGAGCCTGAAGCGCCCGGGTCTTCACCACCGTGGCCGGCGTCAATCACCACAAGGATGTCGCGCTTGCCAGCCGGTGCCGGTGGAAGCTTGATCGCAGGCTCAACCGGCGTGACTGGCACTGCCGGCATCGTGGCGACCGAAGGGGTTGGAGTCGGTGTCGGCGTGGGAGACGGCGCGGCATCGCCGGCGCTATCAAACAGATCCACCACCAGTCGGTTGCCGTACTGAGCGTTCGGTGCCAGGGAGAAGCTTTTCGGGGTCACGGCCTTTTTCAGGTCGATGACCACCCGCAAGTCGGTCGGCGTGCGTTGAGCCGAGCGCATGGCAGTGATCGGAGTATTGGAGGTGTTGACGTTCAGCGGCGCGCCGAGTGTCGCACCATTGATGTCGATTACCAGTCGATCCGGGGCAGTCAGCGTGAACACGCTGTGTTGCACGGGCCCTGTCAGGTCGAACACCAGCCGTGTGTTGTCTGGCGCCCGCCACAGGCGAACACTGTTGACCTTCGCATCGGCCAAAGCGTCGACGGTCACCGCCAAAAACAACAATCCTACGGCAGCTACCATCGCGCGAAAGCGCATACCTGACCCCATCATTTAATTGGATTCCAATGCCAAAGCGGCACACCAAATCTCGCCACGCGAGCCTTGGGATAAAATTTTCAGCGAACGCCCGCTGTCTTGCGGGCTAATGGTAATGGTCAGGTCGGGCTTTGGCAAAAAGCCTGCACCTTTATCGGGCCATTCGATCAGGCACAGGGCGTCGTCGTCGAAATAGTCGCGAATACCGAGGTACTCCAGCTCTTCCGGATCGACCAAACGGTACAAGTCGAAATGGAAGGCACGAATGTCGCCGATCTCATAGGGTTCAACCAGGGTAAAGGTCGGACTTTTCACGGCGCCTTCATGCCCCAAACCGCGAATGATGCCCCGTGACAGCGTGGTTTTCCCCGCCCCCAGGTCCCCTTCCAGAAAAATCAGACCGTGCCCTTCGGTGGTTTTTGCGATACGTGCGCCAAATGCAGTCATCGCCTCTTCATCAGCCAGGTACAGGGTTACTTCAGACACGGTGCTTGCTCCTCCAACAACTGACGAATGGCCGGGATCAGATCACTGGCCGCCAGCCCACGGCCGAATTTACCTTGTTGCTCACCCGCATTGGCATGCAACCAAACCGCCAGACAGGCGGCATCGAACGCCTGCATGCCTTGAGCCAGCAACGCGCCCACCAGACCGGCCAGCACATCGCCCAACCCGGCGGCGGCCATCGCCGGATGCCCCTGATGACACAACGCCAAACGCCCATCGGGGCTGGCGATCAGACTGCCGGCGCCCTTGAGCACCACGACAGCTGTATATTTTTTGCTCAACGCATGCGCCGCCGCCGGGCGATCAGCCTGCACCTGGGCGGTGCTGATCCCCAGCAATCGCGCCGCTTCGCCCGGATGCGGGGTGATCACGCAATCCTTGGGCAGTCTCACGTGCTCTTCGGCCAGAAGGTTCAACGCATCGGCGTCCCAGACTTGCGGCAACGGCGCATTGGCGGCCGCCGACAGCAAACTGCGCCCCCAGGCAACCTGCCCCAAGCCCGGACCGACCACCAGCACGGACACTTTTTGCAGCAGTTCCATCAACTGATTGGCCGACGAAGTGCCCAACACCATGGCTTCCGGAATTCTCGCCAGCGCGGCTGGCACATGTTCACTGCGGGTTGCCACCGAGACCATGCCGGCACCGCTGCGCAGCGCGGACTGCGCGCTCAGCAGGATCGCGCCACCCAAACCGCGATCACCACCGATCAGCAACACATGGCCGAATTTACCTTTATGAGAAGTCGGGGATCGGGGCGCAGGACGCGGCAGGTTACCGGCCGTCAGACGACGAGCGCTGATCGCCGCAACTTCAATGAGCTGTGGATCGGCGTGCAAATCATTGAAAACCAGGTCGCCGACCACATCCGCGGCATCGCCGGTGAACAGCCCCAGCTTTAATCCAATGAAGGTGACGGTGAGCTCGGCTTGTACTGCAATACCGAGGACGCGACCGGTATCGGCGCACAGACCGGAAGGGATATCCACCGCTGCCACCGGCAACCCACAGGCATTGATCGCCGCGATGGCGTCGGCGTAAGGCGCTCGCACCTCACCCGTCAGACCGGTGCCCAGCAATGCGTCCAGCACGATGCCGCTCAGTTGGGCTTGTGCCGACCAGGCGTCGATAGAGACGCTCTCGGACACTGCCTCGGCATGCGCCAACGCCGCATCACCCTGCAATCGCTGGGGATCACCCACCGCCAGGATGCGAACCAACCAACCCGCACGCTTGGCCAGCACCGCGACCAGATAACCATCGCCAGCGTTATTGCCGTGACCGGCCAGCACAGTGAGTTCATTGGCCGACGGCCATTGACGGACCAGCGCACGCCAGGTCGCCCGTGCGGCGCGCTGCATCAATTCGAAGCCCGGTGTGCCGGCCGCGATCAGGCTCGCATCGAGCCCTCGGACCTGCGCTGCGCTGTACAGCGCGTCGGGTAAATCATCTTTAGTGTGCGGCATGCGTCTTCAGGCTCCGATGTCTGGCAGAATTATACGCACCTCAGCTCCGGTTTCTCTCGCCTCATGCCCGCAATTACTACAGACCTGCCCGCCCTCGCCCAATCCATCAAGGACTGGGGCCGCGAGCTGGGCTTCCAGCAAGTCGGCATCAGCGGCCTCGACCTGGCCGAGCATGAGCAGCACCTGGAGCGCTGGCTCGCCGCCGGCTACCACGGCGAAATGGACTACATGGGCGCCCATGGCAGCAAACGCTCGCACCCGGAAGAGCTCGTCCCTGGCACCTTGCGCGTGGTTTCCCTGCGCATGGACTACCTGCCGGGTGACACCCAGATGGCGCAATTGCTGGGAAAACCGGAAAAAGCCTATGTGTCGCGTTATGCCTTGGGCCGCGATTACCACAAGTTGATCCGTAAACGCGTGCAACAACTGGCCGATAAAATTCAGGCCCAGATCGGCCCGTTTGGTTTCCGCGCCTTCGTCGACAGCGCCCCGGTGCTGGAAAAAGCCATCGCCGAACAGGCCGGTCTTGGCTGGATCGGCAAAAACACCCTGGTCTTGAATCGAAAAGCCGGCAGTTACTTCTTCCTCAGCGAACTCTTTGTCGATCTGCCGCTGCCGGTCGATCCGCCCCATGCCACCGAACATTGCGGCCGCTGCACCGCGTGTCTCGACATCTGTCCGACCAATGCGTTCGTCGGCCCCTACGTGCTGGACGCCCGGCGCTGCATTTCCTACCTGACCATCGAACTGAAAAGCGCGATCCCGGAAGATTTACGCCCCTTGATCGGCAACCGCGTGTTCGGTTGCGATGACTGCCAGATCGTCTGCCCGTGGAACCGCTTCGCCCGCTCCTCCGGCGAAAGCGACTTCAAGCCACGGCACAACCTGGACAACGCCGAACTGGCCGAACTGTTCATGTGGGACGAAGACAAATTCCTCAGCAGCACCGAAGGCTCGCCTTTACGCCGGGCCGGTTACGAGCGCTGGCTGCGTAACCTGGCGGTGGGGTTGGGCAATGCGCCGTCGAGCATTCCGGTGCTGGAGGCACTGAAGGCGCGCAGGGATTACCCATCGGAGTTAGTGCGCGAACATGTCGAGTGGGCGCTCAAGCAACACGGACTCCTGTAGCAGCTGCCGAAGGCTGCGTCCGGCTGCGTAGCAGTCGCCTTCCCGGAAAGCGAGTCCTGCGGCCTCGGACGCAGCCTTCGGCAGCGGCTACAGGGACCGTGTAGGCCTTAAGCCTCGTCGTTGTAGACGAACTTCGGCATTTCCCAATGAAAACGAATCGCCAGCAATCGCAGCAGGAAGCCACCAAACAGCGTGATCAAAATCGCCTGCTCACCGGGTAATTGCAGGTAGATGCAGAGCATGTAGCACCACGCTGCCGCGAACGAGACGCTGGCGTAGAGCTCGCGGCGAAAGATCAGCGGGATGTCGTTGCAGAAGATGTCGCGCAGGATGCCGCCGAACACCCCGGTAATCACGCCGCTGACCGAAGCCACCAGCATGCCGTGGCCCATTTCCAGCGCGGTCATGCAGCCGATCAGGGTGAACGCCACCAGGCCCACGGCGTCGAGCACCAGGAACAGGGAACGCAGGTGGCGCATCCAGCGCGCGGTGAACACCGTGACCATGGCCGCGACCGAGGTCAGCACCAGGTATTCCGGGTGCTTGACCCAAGTCAGCGGGTAGTGCCCGAGCAATACGTCACGCACCGAACCACCGCCCAGCGCCGTGATGCAAGCGATCAACACCACACCAAACCAGTCCATACCGCGACGGCCGGCAGACAGCGCGCCCGTCATGGCTTCGGCGGTGATGGCGATCAGGTAAAGCATCAGCAACATGGCGGCGGTCCTTGCAGAAAGGCGCGCAGTCTAGCCATTTCGTGGCAGCACCAAAAGAGGGCAATCATGGCGTTGGACCGCGTCGCCTGCATCGCGGGCAAGCCTTGCTCCTACAAAATCAGCGCGGACGACGCACTTGTAGGAGCAAGGCTTGCCCGCGATGGCGTCACCCGAGACTCAATCAGAACTTGATGAAGTTCTTGCGGTAGTGCTGCAACTCGGCAATCGATTCGCGGATGTCGTCCAGCGCCAAATGAGTGCTACCTTTTTTGAAGCTGTCGCGCACGTCCGGCGCCCAGCGTGCGGCCAGCTCTTTGAGGGTCGATACGTCGAGGTTGCGGTAGTGGAAGTAGCTTTCCAGGGATTTCATGTGCGTATAAAGGAAGCGGCGGTCCTGGCAGATGCTGTTGCCGCAAATCGGCGACTTGCCTTTCGGCACCCACTGTTCCAGGAAGGCGATGGTCTGGGCTTCGGCTTCGGCCATGCTGATCCGGCTGTCACGAACGCGCTGGGTCAAGCCCGAGCCGCCGTGTTGGCGGGTGTTCCACTCGTCCATGCCGGCGAGGATTTCGTCGCTGTGGTGAATGGCGATCACCGGACCTTCGGCCAAGGTGTTCAGGTCACTGTCGGTGACGATGGTGGCCATTTCGATGATGACGTCGGTATCAGGGTTCAGACCGGTCATTTCCAGGTCGATCCAGATCAGATTTTGCGAGTTTTGCATGTGTCGGCTCCTAGGCAATGCTGCGCAGTTTAGCCTAGGCAACCGGCGGGGCGTGCTAAACTCGCGGCCGTTTTACCTAATCGCTGCATTCTTTGATACGGAACACCCATGGCCAAACGCCAACTCAATCGTCGTCAAAACTGGCGCATCGAAAAGATTCAGGGCGAACGCGCTGCCCGCGCCGCCAAACGCGAGTCCTCGGCTGTCGAGGCACTTGAGGGTGGCGACCTGGGTCCGGAACAGACCGGCCTTGTGATCGCGCACTTCGGTGTGCAGGTCGAAGTCGAGGCGCTGGATGGCGAACTGGCTGGCCAGGTGTTCCGCTGTCACTTGCGTGCCAACCTCCCGGCTCTGGTAACCGGCGATCAAGTGGTCTGGCGCGCCGGCAACCAAGGGATCGGCGTGATCGTGGCGCAACTGCCGCGTAAAACCGAACTCTGCCGCCCGGACAGCCGTGGCCAGCTCAAGCCTGTTGCCGCGAACGTCGACATGATCGTCATCGTTTTCGCCCCGCTGCCCGAGCCTCACGCCAACCTGATCGACCGGTACCTGGTCGCCGCCGAGCACGCCGGTATCCGGCCGTTGCTGCTGCTGAACAAATTCGACCTGATCGACGAGCAGAACGCCCCGGCGCTGAATGCCTTGCTGGCGGTCTACCGCACGCTCGGTTACCCGGTGCTGGAAGTATCGGCGCACCACGGCAATGGCATGGAGCAACTGCAGGAACAACTGGACGGACGCATCAGCGTGTTCGTCGGCCAGTCCGGTGTCGGCAAGTCGTCGCTGGTCAACAGCCTGCTGCCGGAAGTCGAAGCCCGTGTCGGCCCGCTGTCCGAGTTGTCCGGCCAAGGCACCCACACCACGACCACCGCGCGGTTGTTCCACTTCCCCGGTGGCGGTGAGTTGATCGACTCCCCGGGTATTCGTGAATTCGGCCTGGGCCACGTCAGCCGTGCCGATGTCGAAGCCGGTTTCATCGAGTTCAACGACCTGATCGGCACCTGCCGCTTCCGCGACTGCAAGCACGACCGCGAACCGGGTTGCGCCCTGCTCAAGGCCCTCGAAGAAGGCCGCGTGCAGCAACAACGGATGAACAGCTACCGCTCGATCATCGCCAGTTTGCCTGAAACCAGTTACTAAACAGACGTATCGGCAGCCTCACGCCTGAGAGGCTGTCGATTACAAATCCTCGCCCTACAAAACTCCCCGCGTTTTAAACGTCAGACCTTTCGGTCAGCCTGGCGCCTACCTGCTTGCAGGATGTTTCTCTTTATCCGCGCAGGTCTTGCGGGGGCAATTCAGACGCCTAAATTCGGTTCCTCTTCGCACTGTCGCGATACCGAGGGACAACCATGCAAACCTACCATTTGTTCATCAGCCATTCGTGGAACTACTCTGACGCGCACGACAATCTGGTGCGACTGCTCACTGCGCAACCATCGTTCCAATTCAAAAATTTCTCAGTTCCGCCGCACAACCCGATTGTCGGCGCACAAACCGACAAACAACTTGAAGAAGCCATCGAGAACAAGATCCGCCCCTGCTCGGTGGTGCTGATCATGGCCGGCATGTATTCCACCTATAGCCAGTGGATCAACAAAGAAATCGAGATCGCCAAGCGCATGGGCAAGGTGATTATCGCGATCAAACCATTTGGTGCCGAGCGGATCTCCACGGTGGTGCGGGACGCAGCACATGCTGAATGCGCGTGGAACACCAACAGCATCGTCAGTGCGATTCGCCTGCATACGGCGGGGTGATCATGCGCAAGGGACTGTTTATCGGCATCAATCATTACACGCATGTCGCGCCGCTCACCGGCTGTAACAATGACGCCATCGCCATGGCCTCGATATTGGAGCGGCATGCGACGGGCAAACCCAACTTCAAAAACCTGGTGCTGACATCTGCCGAGGAGTACCTGAGTCGCCAGATGCTGGAAGAGAACATCAAGCAATTGTTTTCCGGCGACTGCAATGTGGCACTGCTGTACTTCGCCGGACATGGCCACTTCGAAAGCGGTATCGATGAAGGCATGCTGATTCCCCAGGATTATCGCTGCAGCAACGATGGGATTCGCATCAGCGACATCCTTCAGTGGGCGAACGCCGCCGACAAGATCAAAAACAAAGTCATCATTCTCGATTGCTGTGAAGCGGGTGCTGCGGGCGAAATGCGCAGTCTGCGCGGGGGCGCCAGCATGATCGGCGAAGGCATGACGATATTGACCGCCTGCAAGAAAGCCCAATCAGCCCTGGAAGAATCCGGCCACGGCGTGTTCACCGGCCTGCTGCTGCAAGCGCTTCACGGCGGTGCCGCCAACGTATTGGGCCAGATTACGCCCGGCAGCCTGTATTCGTTCGTAGACAACGCGCTGGGCGCCTGGGATCAACGTCCGGTGTTTAAAACCAACGTGTCGCAATTCATCGCCCTGCGCGACGTCCCGCCGCTGATCCTGGAAGAAATACTGAGCCAGTTACCCGAATGGTTTCCCGAGGCCCAGTCTGTGTACGCCCTCGACCCCAGCTACGAGCCCACCGAAGCCACGTATGACCCGGACCACGGTCACATCTTTAAGCAGCTGCAAAAGTGCAATCGCCATAGCCTGATCGAACCGGTGGATGCCGAACACATGTACTACGCGGCCATCAACGCCACCGGATGCCGCCTCACCGCCCTCGGTGCCTATTACCGCGAACTCGCGCTCAAAGGACATTTCTGATGCCCGTGTTTATCAGCTACCGCCACACCGACCGCGCCTATGCGATGGCCATTAACACGCGCCTGACACAAGCGACCATCAAGACCTACCTCGACGTGCTGGACCCGGAGTCGCAGACCACTGAAGACATCACCACTGTGATCACACGCAATATCACCGAATGCACGCACCTGATGGCCGTGGTCTCGGAGCAGACTGCACAGTCGTGGTGGGTGCCGTTCGAAATCGGCGAGGCCACCATCAGCAATCGAAGAATCTGCTCGTACAAGATCGGCCCCAGCGCACTGCCGCAGTACCTCGATAAATGGCCGAAATTGAGCGGCGAGAACGACATCAACTTCTTTATCGATGCCTATCGCGAGGAGTTGCTCTCCAAGCGCTCGATGGGGATGGAGTCGTTCAGCGAATCCGTTCGCGGCACCTACCGGCGCGATGCCGAGCTGTTCCATGACCAGCTCAAGAACCGCATTCGACGGGGTTTTTGACTGGCACAAAAAAGCCGACATCGCTGTCGGCTTTTTTGTGGGTCACTGCTTCGGCGGTTCCGCCGGTTTCGGTGGCGGGTTTTCGAAGAGATTCAAACGTTCGCGAAGCTCATGGGCCGGCAGCGGTTCTTTATCCGCCGGCAATGCGATTGGATCGACCGGTTTGGCCGGCACTTCGCCCGGGCCGCCCTGCCCTTGGGCTGGCGCCTGCTCTGGCGCAGGTTCTGCACCTTGCGAACCTTCAATGGCCTTTTGGGCTTTCTTGGTCAGCACCACGATGTCGATCCGGCGGTTGACCGGATTGAACGGGTTTTCGCGATCGAACAGCGCCGACGAGGCATAACCGACTACCCGCGCCACTTGCTGATCGGGATAGCTGCCGGCCACCAGCGCACGGCGAGCGGCGTTGGCACGGTTGGCCGAGAGTTCCCAGTTACCGAAATCACCGGTGCCCGAGTACGGTTTGGCATCGGTGTGGCCGCTGATGCTGATCTTGTTCGGCACCGCTTTGATGGTGTCGGCCATGGCCAGCAGGATGTCTTCGAAATACGGCTTCAGGCGCGCACTGCCGGAATCAAACATCGGCCGGTTTTCGGCGTCCATGATCTGGATGCGCAAACCGTCCGGTGTGATCTCGAACAGGATCTGGTCCTTGAATTTCTGCAGCTGCGGATTTTCATCGACCTTGTTCTGCAATTCTTGCAGCAACAGTTCCAGGCGCTCCTTTTCAACCATCTCGGCCATCCCTTCGATCTGCTCGGTGTCGACGGTGACTCTGTCTGGCTGAGGCTGGGACTTCACCTCAGGGTTGAGGGTCTTCTCCGGCGCCAGGGTGGGCGAACCACCCAGATCAATGATGAACGGGGTGCCACTTTCGGTGAAGCCGACCGGGTCCTTGAAGTAACCGGCGATGGCAATCTTCTGTTCTGGTGTTGCGGTGGAGAGCAGCCACAGCACCAGGAAGAACGCCATCATCGCCGTCGCGAAGTCCGCGAAAGCGATTTTCCAGGAACCCCCGTGATGCCCGCTCGCGTATTTCTTGACGCGCTTGATGATGATCGGCTGGTTATTTTCCATGACTTAGCGACCGCGAACCGCTTGTTCCAGCTCAGCGAAGCTAGGACGGTGCGCCGGATACAGAACCTTGCGACCGAATTCCACGGCCAGCGATGGCGGCATGCCGGATGCCGAAGCCACCAGCGACGCCTTGATGGCCTCGTAGACGTTCAGCTCTTCCTTGGCATCGTGGGCCAGGGCGTGGGCCAACGGGCCAAAGAAACCGTACGCGGCGAGAATACCGAAGAAGGTACCGACGAGTGCCGCACCGACGTGCACACCGATCATTTTCTGATCGCTTTCGCCCAGGGAGGCCATTGTCACCACGATACCCAGTACCGCCGCCACGATACCGAAACCCGGCATGGCGTCGGCAATGCCGTTTACCGCGTGGGAAGGGTGATCCAGGTCTTCCTTGAGGCTGGTCAGTTCCATGTCGAACAGGCCTTCCAGCTCATGGGGCGCCATGTTGCCGGACGACATGATGCGCAGGTAGTCGCAGATGTACGCCGTCATGCGGTCATCTTTGAGCACCGCCGGGTACTTGGCGAAGATCGGGCTCGCCGCGGCATCTTCGATGTCGCCTTCGATGGCCATCATGCCTTCGCGGCGGCTTTTGTTGAGGATCTCGTAAATCAGCCCCAGCACTTCAAGGTAGAAGGTGTGGTTGAAACGCGAGCTGAACATCCCGAAAGCTTTCTTGAGGACGTGCTTGACCATATGGCCCGGGTTGGCCTGCAGGAATGCGCCAAGTGCCGCACCACCGATAATCATTACCTCGAAAGGCTGAATAAGGGCGGCAATCTTGCCGTGGGAGAGCACGTATCCGCCGAGCACGCTCGCGAATACGACAATGATGCCGAGAATTTTAGCCATAGGTAGGAGAGCACTTACTGAGTCGGGTTCAAGGTCATATTCGGAGGTCGAAAAATCTCTTCTTCTCCTTATCGGCAAAACTGCGCCAGACTATAGCCCGTTCAAGCGAAAAGCTAATTTAGCCTACTCCGGGCATAGGTAATGCAGACGAAGATTGCGTCCAACCATGGCTAACCAAACGAACATTCCAACGCAAAAACCGACCACGCTTGAAGGCTGGGTCAAGCTGCTCGATGGCGTGCGACTGCCGGTTCCGCAGGACAGTCACGACCGTGTGTGCAGGGCCATAACTGACAGCCGCAGCTCGCTTCGCGACATTGCGGAATTGATGCAAGACAGCCCGGCCCTGGCCTTGAGCATCATTCGTGAAGCCAATCGGCACACCCACGGCAGCATGACCGAGCCTGCGGAAAACCTTGAAGTGGCGATCAATCGCCTCGGCTTGAAACGCACCGAAGAACTGCTCGCCCGCCTGCCCGCGGAGCCGCAATCGCAGATTCCGGTTGCCTTGCGCCAACTGCAATTGATCAGCCAGCACGCGACGCAGCAGGCCAATGGTTTTTTTGCCGGTCGACTGGCGCGGCTGTGGCAGGACATTCACTGGGGCAGTCTGCTGTTTCTCTCGCCGCTGTGGCCGATGGCACTGACCCATCCGCAGTTGCTTGAAGAGTGGGAACTGCGGGTCATCCATCAAGGTGAATCGGCGCGAAAAGTCGAGAAGCAGTTGTTCGGCGTGCGTTTGCTGGAGATTTGCCAGGCACTGGTGAGCATCTGGCGCCTGCCGATCTGGGTGGAACAAGGTTATCGCCTGCTGCTGACCGAGCAGCGCGAACTGGTCCAGGTCTTGCGCATTGCCCGCGACAGCGATCATCCGTTGCGCCAGCAAAACCGCCTGGATGACGATCCGACGCTGCGCCGCTGGCTCAATCAGCCGGCCAATACCGTGCTGCTGGCCAACGGCCTGGCACTGTCGGCGCAACAGGCGTGGGACAGCCCTCACAGCGAGCGCTGGCAGTACCTGACCAGCCTTTATCTGCAAATGCCGATGGCCGAGGTGCAGCAGCAATTGCACCAACAAGCCGCCAACAGCGCCCGACTGCATGCCATGCCGGACCTGTGGCACCCCGCCGCCTCGCTGCTCTGGCCAACAGGCACGAATCGTGTCCACGCCAGGTTGCTTCCGGCAGCGGCACCGACCACCGAAGACCTGGCGAAGTGGCGCAGCCAATGTGCCGAGTTGCTGGTAGAACCCAGCCCCTTCACCAACGCCATGCACTTGACCACCTCTGCTCGGGACGCCCTCGTCGCGTGCGGGATGCGCCGAGTGATGATTTTGATGGCCGACCGCACGCACGCCAATCTGCGGGCGCATCAGATCGCCGGGTTGCCAACAGAAACGGCCGGCCTGAACCTGATGGTCAGCCAAAGCTCGGTGCTGCAACGGCTGCTCTCGCAACAGGCTCAGGTGCGCCTGACACCCGCCAATAACGCCCAGTTTTCGGCCTTGTTGCCGGCCAGCCTGCGTGCGCAATTCCGTGGCGAACACCTGTTGCTGCGCTCGCTGGTCAACAATGGGCGGGTGATCATGGTGGTGGTGGCGGATCAGGGCGGCGGGCCGTTCTCGGAAATCACCGTGCAAGCCTTCGGCAAAACCGCGCAATGCATCGAGAAAGCCTTGAACACCTTTAGCCACCGCGGCCAATGACGCTGCGCTACAATCCACACTTTTGTGCTCTGGAGACCTCACATGTCTGACTTCTCTGGCTTGCCGCTGGTGATCGAGCCGAGCGACTTGCTCCCTCGCCTCGAGGCCCGCGACCTGATTCTGGTGGACCTGACCAGCAGCGCTCGCTATGGCGAAGGGCACCTTCCCGGCGCGCGCTTTGTCGACCCCAAGCGCACGCAACTCGGCCAGGCGCCTGCGCCGGGGCTGATGCCTGCGCAAGCGGCACTCGAAGCGTTGTTTGGTGAGTTGGGACACAACCCCAATGCGGTCTACGTCGTTTATGACGACGAAGGCGGCGGCTGGGCCGGGCGTTTTATCTGGCTGCTGGATGTCATTGGCCACCGCAACTACCACTATCTGGACGGCGGACTGCCGGCCTGGCTGGCTGAAGGTTTGCCGATGTCGATCCAAATCCCGCCTTCGGTTGGCGGCCCGGTGGCATTGACCCTGCACGACGAACCTACGGCCACCCGCGAATACCTGCAAAGCCGTCTCGGCGCCGCCGACCTGGCGATCTGGGATGCGCGCGGACCGCTGGAGTACTCCGGCGAGAAAGTGCTGGCGGCCAAGGGCGGGCATATTCCCGGCGCGGTCAATTTCGAATGGACTGCGGGCATGGATAAGTCGCGCAACTTGCGCATTCGCACGGACATGCCGCAGATCCTCGAACAGCTCGGCATCACCAAAGACAAAGAAGTGATTACCCACTGCCAGACTCACCACCGTTCTGGCTTCACCTATCTGGTGGCCAAATCCCTCGGTTATCCGCGGGTCAAAGGCTACGCCGGTTCCTGGGGCGAATGGGGCAACCATCCCGACACCCCCGTAGAGATTTAAGGTTTTAAGGACAGTTAATGAATAAGCGTCTGTTTATCCTCAGCCAATACCTGCTGCCCCATCACTTGCTCTCGCGACTGGCCGGCTGCATTGCCGAATGCCGCGTGCGCTGGTTCAAAAACGCCTTTACCGCCTGGTTCGCCAAGCGTTACCAGGTGGACATGTCCCAGGCGCTGGTCGAAGACCTGACCGCCTACGAACACTTCAATGCGTTCTTCACCCGTGCCTTGAAAGACGGGGCGCGTCCACTGGACGAAACACCGGGCGCGATCCTCAGCCCGGCCGACGGTGCGGTCAGCCAACTTGGCCCGATCGAACACGGCCGCGTGTTCCAGGCCAAGGGTCACAGCTTCAGCGTGCTGGAACTGCTGGGTGGCGATGCGGCGAATGCCGCGCCGTTCATGGGCGGTGATTTCGCGACCATTTACCTGTCGCCGAAGGACTACCACCGCGTGCACATGCCGCTGGCCGGCACCTTGCGCGAGATGGTCTACATCCCGGGCCGCCTGTTCTCAGTGAATCAGACCACTGCTGAAAACGTCCCGGAACTGTTCGCCCGCAACGAGCGCGTCGCGTGCATTTTCGACACCGAGCGCGGGCCGATGGCCGTGGTACTGGTGGGCGCGATGATTGTCGCGTCGATTGAAACCGTCTGGGCAGGATTGGTCACGCCGCCGAAACGCGAGCTGAAAACCTTCCGCTACGACGAAGCCGCCCGCGCACCGATCCACCTGGAAAAAGGTGCGGAGCTGGGTCGCTTCAAACTGGGTTCGACCGCTGTTGTGCTGTTCGGGCCGGATCAAGTGCAATGGTCGGAAGAAATGACCGCTGGCGTCTCGGTGCAGATGGGCCAGGGCATGGGCCAGCCAAAGGCCTAAAGGCCAAACTGCATCCCTGTGGGAGCGGCGGTGCGGCGATCCGACTTGCCCGCGAAAGCGTCGGCACAGACAACATAGATGTTGGATGTTCCGGCCTCTTCGCGGGCAAGTCGGATCGCCGCACCGCCGCTCCCACATTTATTTGCGCTGCCTAGAGCTGACCGTCGCGATCGCGAAAACCCAACAGGTACAGCACGCCATCCAGCCCCAGGGTGGAAATCGCCTGCTTCGCCGACTGTTTCACCAGTGGCTTGGCACGGAACGCTACGCCCAACCCGGCAATCGCCAGCATCGGCAGATCGTTGGCGCCATCGCCGACCGCAATGGTCTGCTCCAGACGCAAACCTTCCTTGTGCGCCAGCTCACGCAGCAAGTCGGCCTTGCGCTGTGCATCGACAATCGGCTCGACCGCGACACCGGTGACCTTGCCGTCAACCACTTCCAGTTCGTTGGCAAACACGTAATCGATCCCCAGCTTGGCCTGCAATTGCTTGGCGAAGTAGGTGAAGCCGCCCGACAGGATTGCCGTTTTGTAGCCTAGGCGCTTGAGTTCGGCAAACAGGGTTTCGGCGCCTTCGGTCAGACGCAGTGAGGCGCCGATCGAATCCAGCACGCTGACGTCCAGGCCTTGCAGCAATGCCAGACGCTCCTTGAAGCTGGCGCGAAAATCCAGTTCGCCGGCCATGGCCCGCTCAGTGATGGCTGAAACCTGTTCACCCACGCCAGCGGCCTTGGCCAGCTCGTCGATCACTTCGGCTTCGATCAGGGTCGAGTCCATGTCGAACACCGCCAAGCGACGGTTGCGCCGGAACAGCGAATCCTCCTGGAAGGCGATATCGACGTTCAGCTCCTGAGCAACGCTCAGGAACTCGGCACGCAGTGCCTGTGGATCAGCCGCTTCGCCGCGCACCGAAAACTCGATGCAGCCCTTGCCCTTGTCGGCCGGAGTGTCCAGCGGCATGCGCCCGGACAGGCGATCAATGTGATCGATGTTCAGGCCATATTTGGCCGTGATCGAACTCACGGCCTGCAACTGTTCGGCGGTCACTTTGCGGGTCAATAGCGTCACGATGTGGCGTTTCTTGCCCTGATTGCCGACCCACTGCTGGTAATCCTCTTCGGACACCGGCGTGAAACGGACCTGTTGATCGAGCTCGTACCCCTTGAACAGGATGTCCTTGAGCACCGACTTGCCTTGCTCGGTACCCGGAATTTCAACCAGGATGCCGAACGACAGAGTGTCGTGGATCACCGCCTGACCGATGTCGAGAATGTTCACACCACCCTGGGCCAGAACGCCGGTAATGGCAGCAGTCAGACCCGGACGGTCGACTCCCGTGATGTTTATCAGGACGATTTCGCGCAAGGCGCACCCCCGCAAGTGGAAAAAAACCGCATTCTACCCACTTTCAGTGACCATCGGGCACCGTGAGCGCTTTGACGGCCTAGGGCCTGTCGCTATACTGCGCGTCAACTTCACGGACAAAAGAGCCGAGCGCAAGTGAACCGGCCCACGCCAGTAAAAACCGATAACTTCTTTCTGCTGATCTTCCGTGCACTGCGCCACCGCCGTGTACCGATTGCATTGCGCATCGCCAGCCATAACGTGATCCTGGTCGCCTTGGCCCTGGTGATCTACGCCTGTGTGATGGGTTTGCAGTTCAAGCAGGCCATGCATGAGCAGGCCGATGCGCTGGGCGAAAGCCTGACCACGCAGACGGCCACGTCCGCCACGGAGCTGTTGGTGTCCAACGACATCCTCAGCCTCAACGTGCTGCTCAACAACCTGACCAAAAACAAGCTGGTGGCCCACGCGGCCATTTATAGCGTGGATAACCGCATCCTCGCCGAAGCCGGTCAGCGTCCCAAGCACAGCCTGCTGGGCGAAGCCGAGGGCATGTACCAGAGCAAGATCACCTTCCAGGACGTGACCGCCGGGCAACTGCGCATCAGCCTGGACATGGATCAGTTCCAGCAGCCGATGACCATCAGCCTGCAAAGCATGGGCATTTTGAGTGCGATCCTGCTGGCATTGTCCCTGGCCCTTAGCCTGCGTTTGGGTCGGCACATTTCCACACCACTGCTGCAATTGCGCGTGTGGCTGCGCAACATCGACGAATACACCCCGGCCACCGAGCGTCAGGATGAGATCGGCGATCTGGCCCGTCAGCTGCACGCCAATTTCGCTCCGGAGCCCGCCGAGCCGGAACCGCAGCCCGAGCCTGAAGACGACAGCGATTACGAAGACGCGGACGACAACGAGCCGACCTTCGAAGTACGCAACCTGCGTGATCCGAGTTTCGATGAAACCAAACCGGTAGCCAGCCTCAAACCGGCGCCACGACACATTGTCAGCACCGTTGAAGACGACGATGACGATGACGATGACGCGTTCGCAGACCTGCGTGATGAGTCGGTCGCCAGCGCGCCGAAGCCGGCAGCAAAACCGGTAATTTTCAATGTGCCGCAACACAGCGCCGTCCTGGCCGTGCAACTGGGCGCTCAGGATCAACTGCGTCGCCTGCCACGCACTCGTCTGGAAGAGCTGCTCAAACGCTATCGCGACTGTCTCGACCAGGCCGCTTCGCTCTATCAGAGCGAACTGCACACCCTGAACGATGGCAGCACGCTGATGCTGTTCCACACCGAAGACAGCGGCGATGACTACCTGACCAACGCGATCTGCTGCGGCGAGCTGCTGCGGGCGCTGGGCCATCAGTTGCAAATCGAGGTCGCGGACAGCGGCATTACCCTGCAATTGCAGCTCGGGCTGACGCTGGGCGAGGAATTGTTCGGAATGAGTCAGATCGACCTGCTGCTGACCGAATCCGCCCAGGATGCCCTGGCCCTGTCGCAACACAGCCGCAACCTGCTGCTGGTGGAGCGCAAGATCAGTGACGACGTGCTGATTCGTCAACGCGCGCGGATTCGTCCGATTGCCAGCCCCGAGGGTGCTTGCTGCGTGGAGCGACTGATGGAACCTTATCCATCGATGCTGGAGCGACAACTGGCGCGGATGCATGAGCGCCGGGCGTAAGCCTTAGCCTGTAACAATGAAGCCCGCAGATGAGTGATCATCTGCGGGTTTTTTGTGGGTGCCATGTAGCAGCTGCCGAGCCTGCGAGGTTGCGTTCGCCTCGACCCGCGCTCGGGCTTGGGCTTGGGCTTGGGCTTGGGCTTGGGCCCAACAGGCGTAAGGGCAATGGGCTTATTCAGTCAGACTGTACTCACAGGATTTGCGAGGACTTCGTCCTCGAACGCAGCCTCGCAGGCTCGACAGCTGCTACACGCTCATTCAGAAACAACAAAGCCCGCACAGGGCGGGCTTTGCTTTGGATCAATCCAGGCTTAGAACCTGAACACTTCCATATCGGTCCGGATTGGCGATGCCATCGGGATTTTCGGCTGTTTCTCTTGCTCGGCCGCTGGAGCCACAGGCTTGGCAGCCGGTTTTTTTGGTGCTTCAGCGATTGGCGGCTGATTGGCCAATGGTTTGAGCGCCACCGACAATTGCTCGGCCAGGCGCTGCAACAACACGCCTTGGGCCTGTACCTGCGCTGCCGTACCACCCGCGTGCTGCTCTTGCAGGTGAATGATGCGGTTATCGCGAACCTGACCACGACGGTCGATCAAACGCCATTGCGCATCCAGGATGGCCGGTTGCGACGCGCCCGAATCCAGGCGAGTAATCGTCAGCAGTACCTGGACATCTGGCGTGAAACCGGTTGTGGCGGGCGCCAGCACAACACGCTGACTGTCCAGATGACCGGCGACCTGACGCAGCAACAGCTGATCAATGTCAGAGGACAAGCTACCCGCCCAACGACCATCCGTCGACGCTTGCAGACTGCCATCGGGCTGACGCTGCAACAAGGTTTCACGTTGCAGGTAATCGGCGACCGTTACCGGGCCCAACAATACCGCCATACCCGCGCTTTGCGCAGGTGCAACCGGGCTTCCGCTGTCCAGTTGATACAGCGACACCGGCTGGTGAACGCTGCAACCCGCCAGGCCAAGAACGCCGGCGAGCATCAAAATAAAAGGAAGGCGCAGAGCAGTCATCGTCCCATCCAGGTGATTGCCACAAGGCTAACCACAGTGAAAATACTCAATAAATATGAAGAACGCTCGACCACGCCGGCGCTTGAAAGGCCATATCATCCGTGAATATGCGTTCCGACTCCAGCGCCAAAGCGTCGATCTACGCGTTAAATCGTAGATCGAGGCCTCTAGGACGCTTAATTGAGGTTTTCGACGAGCAGCGCATCTACCCTCTGAAAGCCCCGTGGCAACTTGTTACCACGACGCCCACGCTCACCTTTGTAGTGTTCGAGGTCGTCCGCTTTCAGTGACAAGGTACGTTTTCCAGCCTGCAGCACCAAAGTGGCACCCTCCGGCAGAACGGCGATGTCCGTCACATATTCTTCGCGATTGGCCACACGCTCACCGGTGATCCCGATGATCTTGTTGCCTTTGCCCTTCCCTAATTGTGGCAGGTCGCTGATCTTGAAGATCAGCAGGCGACCTTCGGTCGTCACCGAAGCCAGCCAGTTGTTCTCGCGATCGGCCACCGGGCGCGGAAGAATGACCTTCGAGTTGCTCGGCAGGCTCAAGAGTGCCTTGCCGGCCTTGTTCTTGGCCTGGAAGTCTTCACCTTTGACCACGAAGCCATAACCGGCGTCGGAGGCAATCACGTACAGCGAATCATCTTCCGGCATCAGCACGCATTCGAAGCTTGCGCCTGGCGGTGGCGTCAGACGACCGGTCAGCGGTTCGCCCTGGCCGCGAGCCGACGGCAGGGTGTGCGCCGCCACTGAATAACTGCGCCCGGTGGAGTCGATAAACACCGCAAACTGGTTGGAGCGACCGGCCGCCAGCGCCTTGAACCCGTCCCCGGCCTTGTAGGAAAGCCCCGTGGCGTCGATTTCGTGCCCCTTGGCCGAGCGAACCCAGCCTTTTTCCGACAGCACGACGGTCACTTTCTCGTTCGGCAGCAGATCGTGCTCGGTCAGGGCCTTGGCCTCGGTCCGCTCGATGATCGGTGAACGACGGTCGTCGCCATAGGTTTCGGCGTCCTTGATCAGCTCGGTGCGCACCAGCTTTTTCAGCTTGGTTTCGCTGCCCAGCAGGGCTTGCAGCTTGGCTTGCTCCTTGAGCAACTCATCCTGCTCGTCACGCAGCTTCATCTCTTCCAGTCGTGCCAACTGACGCAAACGGGTGTCGAGGATGTAGTCGGCCTGGATTTCGCTCAGGGCGAAACGCGCGATCAGGGCGGCTTTTGGATGCTCCTCGGTCCGGATAATGTGAATCACTTCATCCAGGTTGAGGTAGGCAATCAACAAACCGTCCAACAGGTGCAGGCGACGTTCGACCTTGTCGAGGCGGAATTGCAGGCGACGACGCACGGTCTGAACCCGGAACTCCAGCCACTCGACCAGCAGCGCGCGCAGGTTTTTCAGCTGCGGCTTGCCGTCCAGGCCGATGATGTTGATGTTGACCCGGTAGCTCGACTCCAGCTCGGTGCTGGCGAACAGGTGCTGCATCAGTGCGTCGTGGTCAAAGTTTTTGCGTGCGCCCGGAATGATCACGATCCGGCACGGGTTTTCGTGGTCGGATTCGTCGCGCAGGTCAGCGATCTGCGGCGCCTTGGACGGCTTGGCCTGCATCATCGCGGCGATCTGTTCCAGCACCTTGGCACCGGAGACCTGATGCGGCAGCGCGGTCACGATGATGTCGCCATCTTCGATGTGGTACACGGCGCGCATACGCACCGAGCCCTTGCCGGTTTCGTACATTTTCAGCAGGTCGGCGCGCGGGGTGATGATTTCCGCTTCGGTCGGGTAATCCGGGCCCTGGATGTGTTCACAGAGCTGTTCGACCGTGGCTTTGGGCTCATCGAGCAAACGCACGCAGGCTGTCGCGACTTCGCGCAGATTATGCGGCGGCACGTCAGTGGCCATGCCCACGGCGATGCCGGTGGTGCCATTGAGCAGGATGTTCGGCAAACGTGCTGGCAACACCAGCGGCTCGTCGAGGGTGCCGTCGAAGTTCGGGCCCCAGTCCGCAGTGCCCTGGCCCAGTTCGCTGAGCAGCACTTCGGAGTAACGGGACAGGCGCGCCTCGGTGTAACGCATGGCCGCGAACGACTTGGGATCATCCGGCGCACCCCAGTTACCCTGACCGTCGACCAGCGTGTAGCGGTAGCTGAACGGCTGGGCCATCAGGACCATGGCTTCGTAGCAGGCCGAGTCGCCGTGCGGGTGGAACTTGCCGAGCACGTCACCGACGGTACGCGCCGATTTCTTGTGTTTGGAATCGGCGTCCAGCCCCAACTCGCTCATCGCGTAGATGATGCGCCGCTGTACCGGTTTCAGGCCGTCGCCGATATGCGGCAAGGCACGGTCCATGATCACGTACATGGAATAATTGAGGTAGGCATTTTCGGTGAAGTCAGCCAGTGACCGGCGTTCTACACCGTCCAGGCTGAGATCAAGGGAGTCGCTCATGCGGGCCTCATCGGTTCGTTGTCTGGCGCAGCAACATGGTGCCACCGCGCTGGGTAAATTCAAGTTTGTTCAGTGCACTCATGCCGAGCAGCACCTGTTTGCCTTCCAGTCCTGGCGCGACCAGCGCGCGAACATCACGCAGCACAATATCGCCCAGTTGCAGCCGGTCGATGCGGGTGCGGTAGCCCTCGCTCAGACCATTGGCCGTGCTCAGGGTCACCCCGAAGCCTTGTTCCAGTTTCAGCCCTTCGGCCACGCTGGCCGGAATCGACACATCCGTCGCCCCGGTATCGAGCATGAAATCCACCGGGTGGCCGTTGATTGCGCCGCTGGCCACAAAATGCCCTTGGCTATTGCTGACCAGCTTTACTTCGATAAAACCTTCACCCTGTTCCGAGCTGACCACCACATTGGGGTTTTGCTGGCGCTCCTCCCATTGCCCGAAAAAACCGTGTCGCCAGAAACAGCGCGGCACACCAGGCCAGCACCAACATGACCCGGCCGGCGCGTTTGCCCGGTGTTTGCTGGCTCACGGCTTGGCGCTCCAACCACCTTCAGGCGCGGCGAAGCGCCAGACCACCGGGCGACTTTCGCCATCGGCGCGAGCACCGTTGTTGTTGTCGACACCGATCCAGACACCGTCAGCGTCCACGACCAACGCTTCTTCCAGCCCATAGTTCTGTGGATAACGACGGTTGGCCTGCAGCAGTTCTGCCGCATACGACCAGCAACGCTCGACTTTCACCGTTTGCAGATCGCGGCGGCAAATCTGGTACGCGTTGCGCTCAAGGGTGAACAGTTTGCCGTTGAACAACGATATATCGGAAAAATCCCGAGATACCGGTTTGGCATTGGGAAATTGCGGCGGCTGCATTTCCATGCCCGCCTCGCTCAGCAGCACACAGCCACCGTCGCAGTCCCATACCGTTTGTTTGCGCTTGATCGTCAACAATCCGCGGCTTTGGCGCTCGGCAGCGAACCACATCTGTTCACCCGCCGGATTGATCGCCAAACCCTCGAACAGTGCATTGAATTGCAACAGCATGCCACTGGCCCGCGCTTCGCGAACCAGCATCGGCGAAATGTTCAGCCAGGTCGCCGGCCCCGTGAGCGGCACTTGCAGGACGGCCGCATGGCTTTCGCTGACAATGTAGCGATTGCCGGCGCCGTCACAGGTAATGGCTTCGAAATCCAGGTCGCCGCCACGTACGAAAGACGCCGCCCAGGCCCGCGAAC
Organism: Pseudomonas sp. B21-040; assembly: GCF_024748695.1. Classification (NCBI taxonomy): domain Bacteria; kingdom Pseudomonadati; phylum Pseudomonadota; class Gammaproteobacteria; order Pseudomonadales; family Pseudomonadaceae; genus Pseudomonas; species Pseudomonas sp. B21-040. Next base: position 541,216 of record NZ_CP087176.1, on the reverse strand, counting down.
GCAAGCCCCAGGGCAAACCGCTGTCCGGCACCGGCGGCACACCGATGCGCACGGTTTCAGCCTGCCAGACCGTGTCGCGGGTATCGAGACGGTAGATTTGATCGTCGTCGCGATCGGAAACTGTCCACAGGTCTTTGCCGCACTGAGCCAGCCCCGACAGGTTGCCGCCGGGCATGCCGTCAATCGGATGCTCGGCGACCACGCGCAACTCTGGTGCCGGTTCGGCAGAAGCCAAAACCGGGGTCAGCAGTAACGCACACGCCAGGGCAAAGCCAAGCCGCATCAACCAAGAACCTCGGCCAGGTTGCCCTTGGATTCGAGCCAGGACTTGCGGTCACCGGCGCGTTTCTTCGCCAGCAGCATGTCCATCATTTCCGAGGTCGCCTCGAAGTCTTCCAGCGTCAGTTGCACCAGGCGCCGAGTGTTCGGGTCCATGGTGGTTTCGCGCAACTGCGGCGGGTTCATTTCACCCAGGCCTTTGAATCGGGTGACCTGCGGCTTGCCGCGTTTCTTCTCGGCGACCAGACGATCAAGAATGCCATCGCGCTCGGCTTCGTCCAGGGCGTAGTAAATCTCTTTGCCCAAGTCGATACGGTACAGCGGCGGCATGGCGACGTAGACATGGCCGGCATCGACCAGCGGGCGGAAATGCTGGACGAACAAGGCACACAGCAACGTGGCGATGTGCAGACCGTCGGAGTCGGCGTCGGCGAGAATGCAGATTTTGCCGTAACGCAGCTGGCTAATGTCTGCGGCGCCCGGATCGACGCCAATGGCCACGGCGATGTTGTGCACTTCCTGGCTGGCCAGCACTTCGCTGCCGTCGACTTCCCAGGTGTTCAGAATCTTGCCGCGCAACGGCAGGATCGCCTGAAACTCTTTGTCCCGTGCTTGCTTGGCAGAACCGCCGGCGGAGTCACCTTCCACCAGGAACAGCTCGGAACGCATCGGGTCCTGCCCAGCGCAATCGGCCAGTTTTCCCGGCAGCGCCGGCCCTGCGGTGATGCGCTTGCGTTCGACCTTCTTGCTCGCCTTGAGACGACGGCCGGCGTTGTTGATCGCCAGTTCGGCCAGCAGCATGCCGGTTTCCGGGTTGGCGTTGAGCCACAGGCTGAAGGCGTCCTTGACCACACCGGAAACGAACGCCGCCGCTTCACGGGACGACAGGCGTTCTTTGGTCTGGCCGGAAAATTGCGGTTCCTGCATTTTCATCGACAGAACGAAGGCGATGCGCTCCCACACGTCTTCCGGCGCCAGCTTCACGCCGCGCGGCAGCAGGCTGCGGAATTCGCAGAACTCACGCATCGCATCGAGCAAGCCCTGACGCAAACCGTTGACGTGGGTGCCGCCCTGGGCCGTCGGAATCAGGTTGACGTAGCTTTCCTGAACCGCGTCGCCACCTTCCGGCAGCCACAACAGCGCCCAGTCGACCGCTTCTTTATTACCGGCCAGGCTGCCGCAGAACGGTTCGTCCGGCAGGCGTTCGAATTCGCTGACGGCGTCTACCAGGTAGGAGCGCAGGCCATCTTCGTAATGCCATTCGACTTTTTCACCGGTGGCTTTGTCTTCAAAACTGACCAGCAACCCCGGGCACAGAACAGCCTTGGCCTTGAGCACGTGCTTGAGGCGGCTGATGGAGAATTTCGGCGAATCGAAGTATTTCGGGTCCGGTGCGAAGAACACGCTGGTCCCGGTGTTGCGTTTACCGACCGTGCCGATCACTTCCAGCTCGGTTTTCTTGTAACCATCGGCGAACGTCATCTGGTATTCGTTGCCGTCACGCTTCACGCGTACCCGGACTTCGGTCGACAAGGCGTTGACCACCGAAATACCCACCCCGTGCAGACCGCCGGAGAACTGGTAGTTCTTGTTGGAAAACTTGCCGCCCGCGTGCAGCTTGGTGAGGATCAGCTCGACCCCGGAAACACCCTCTTCAGGGTGAATGTCCACCGGCATGCCACGGCCGTCGTCACTGACTTCCAGGGAATGATCGGCGTGCAGGATGACTTGCACCGAGCTCGCATGCCCGGCCAAGGCTTCGTCGACGCTGTTGTCGATGACTTCCTGGGCGAGGTGGTTCGGCCGACTGGTGTCGGTGTACATGCCGGGGCGTTTGCGCACCGGGTCGAGGCCCGAGAGGACTTCGATGGCGTCTGCGTTATAAGAGCTAGCGCTGGGAGTGGCCATGGGGTCTCGTCGTCAAATGTTCGTGAAATAGAGGCGACGGTTCACAGTGCTGTGAAATCGATCGCCTGATACAAATCTGCGCCGATACCGGCAAAACTCAACATTGCCGGCAGTTGTGCGGCAAAGCCCTGGAAACTATGGTCGCCGCCGGCCTGAATGCGCAAGGCACAGGCTCGGTAATACTGTTGGGCCAGGCGATAGTCCAGCGTTTCGTCGCCGGTCTGCAACCACACCTGATACCGCTGCGGGTCTTGGGGCGCCGGCACTTCCAGCTCGGCCAGGGCCGTCACGTGGTCGTGGGTCATTTCCCAAGTCTCATCGGTATACAGGTTTTTCTGCGTTCCCAGGAACCCGTCGAACATCCGGTGCGGACTGACGGCAGGGTTGATCAGCAAAGCCTTGAGGCCATGGCGCTCGGCCAAGTGAGTGGCATAGTAGCCGCCGAGTGAGCTGCCGACCAGCAGTGGCCGCCCCAGCTCTTCAATCGCCTGCTCCAGCTGACCGATGGCTTCGCGTGGGTGGTGGTGCAAGGCCGGGACACGCAGTTGATCGCTCAAGCCCAGCCGGTCCATCACTTGCATCAACTGCGTAGCCTTTTTTGAGGCCGGCGCGCTGTTGAAACCGTGGATATAAAGGATCGAACCGGACATTTGAGCTCCCTGTGCGTCGGGTAAAGAGGCGCAGTTTACAGGGAGATGGGGGGATGGGGGATATCCTCGGATTCGAGGTGTTTGTACTGACGCCTTCGCGAGCAAGCCCACTTCCACATTGGATTGGTGTCGTAGACAAATCCCCTGCGGGATCCTGCTCGCGAAGAACGATGACTCGGTCCAACAGTTACGTCGGATCGACGTTATCCAGCGCCCGATTCACCGCCAGTTCGGCCAGCATGACCAACTGCTGAATTGCCATCGCCGTATGCCGGTCAGGCCCAAGCAGACGCGCCGCAAAATCGCCGGCCATCACACTCGCCGAAGCCAGTGATTCACAGGAATGGGCCAAAAGACTTTCTGTGTCCATGTCGGGGACGATCATGTACATCGTGCTGGGTTTGCGGGTGGGGGATTGGGAGTTGGTTTGAACATAGCAGTACTCCAGAGGAAGAGTGGAGCCACTTACAAATTACCGCGAAGCCATTTGGGTGGCAGCTGTACGCAGGTTCGCGGACCGATCCTCTGGCAACTCGGCATACCCGAAGGTATCCCGCGCACAGCCGCCATGACACGAAACGACAGACAGCCAAAAGCGCTGTCGTTAGGCGGGGGCGAATATGCCTGAGAAACGGGCCGCGAAGCCCGATCGCTGAATATGCCAGCGACAGGCAAAAGGCTAGAGATGCCACGTCCGACGGGCACCTGAAAACTTCGTGGGAAGGTTCTGAAATTTTTGCTGACCATTAAACAGCGCCGCCAGTGAGCCCGCCTTCGCGAACAGGCTCGCTCCTACAGGGAATGATGTACATCGGCTAGAAATTGGTCGGCTGTCAGGCCGCCATCGCTGGCAAGCCAAGCTCCCACAGGGGATTGGTGTACATCAGCAAGATATCGGTCGGCTGTCAGGCCGCCATCGCTGGCAAGCCCGGCTCCTACAGAGAATGGGTACATCTGCAAATGACTGGTCGGCTGTCAAGCCGCCATCGCTGGCAAGCCATGCTCCTACAGGAATGAGTACACCGGCCGCTTCTCACCACTCATCAGGCCGAGCGTTAGCTCGCCTACAGCTCTTGATCTTGATCCACCCGCCCCTTCGGGAGGCTGAGTGGAGGTGTTCATCCGGGGAGTGGCGCGCAGCGCCGTTCGACGCAGTCGAACACGCTGCATGTAGGTCGAAGCGAAGCCGACCGGAGGGCAGTGTCCCCGGATGGATACCGGAGCGAAGGAACGCCGAGCCCTAGCGAGGGGCCGGACGCTCGGGGCGAGCCTTTTTTTGCTTACTTTTTTTTGGCGTTTGAAAAAAAAGTGAGTCGCCGTAAGGGCGAAACCATAAGCCGCCGTTACCGCAGCAACGGATATGCACCCAAAAACTCAGTAGCCGTTGGAGCCGTAATCAACCTGAAAATCAAACCCGGTGACTCGTTCGACACCGGTTTCGATCCGCCCATCGGGCAACAACCGCAACCAGCGATACCCCGGCGCCTGCTCCCCGACCTTGAAATCATCGCTCCCCGGCTCGAACTGAATGCAGGTCGAAGGCGAGGCGATCAGCCGAACACCGTTACGCAGTTGATCGATCTCTTGATGCACATGCCCCCACAAAACCGCCCGCACCTGCGGAAAACGATCGAGCACCGCAAACAACGCCTCAGGGTTGCGCAACCCGATCGGCTCCATCCAGGCACATCCGATCGACACCGGATGATGGTGGAAGCAGACCAGATGATGCCGATCCGGCGCCTCACTCAGTGATCGAACCAGCAACTGCAACTGCTCATCCTGCAAATACCCCGGCACTGAACCCGGCACGGCGGAATCCAGCAGCGTGACCCGCCAACTGGCGACGTCCACCACCGGCTCCAGCAATGCGCTCTGCACTGCGGCCTCGGCCATGATCATCGGTTCATCGTGATTGCCGGGAATCCAGCGCGCCGGGGCGTCGAGTTGCCGTGTCAGGTCGCGAAATAGCTGATAAGACTCCAGCGTTCCGTCCTGGGAGAGATCGCCACTGGCAATGATCAAGTCGATATGCGACTGCTGAAGCTGCACCAATTCGATCACTTTTTGCAGGCTGTCCCGGGTGTTCATGCCCAGCAATGTCCCGTCCGCTTCGGCGAACAAATGGCTGTCGGAGAGTTGCACCAGCAACGCCGGATCGGCGGTGGTCAATGTGGATACGCTCGGCAAGGCGTTCTCCCAGGGCTGAATCACGGGGGTGGATAGGTGCCGCAATTATGCTGGGGGACGCTCAAAAGGGGAAACTTGTGAACCTGACGCAGTTCACAACTACCGCACAACAGCGTACTCGTGCCCACAGGCCAGGCAATGGCTCAGCCATTCGCCCAGAAACATATTCAACTGGGCTTTTTCGTCCGGCTGATGCATCGAGGCGTTCGGGTAAGGATAGACACCACGAAATCGCCGGGCATGCTCGGCGCTGACCACTTCGGCCATGCAGGCATCGTGATAGACCTGCACTTCCAGTTGCGGTACCGGCAGCCAGGGCAGGCTGTGTTCCTGGCGCACTTGCAGGGTCGTGGTGTACGGACAGACCTGCACCACTTCCAGCGCCAGCACGCCGAGCATCTGTTCACCGTGAGTCACGGCAATGCGCCGCGCCGCCGGCTCGTCGCGCATGTCTGGCAACAGTCGCATCAAGCGTGCGTAGTTGGCCTCGCAGGAAGCTTGCAGCCCCGCAAGGTCCACCCGATAACGATCGCGCAGCTTGTTTACGACCATAACCCCCTCACTTCAGCGCGGTTTAAAGCTAACCATTGCAAGGCAATGATGCTGGCCGCGTTGGCAATTCGTCCGTCACGCACGGCTTGCAGGGCATCTTCGAACGCCCAGACCGTGACGCGGATATCTTCAGCTTCTTCCTCCAGCCCATGCAGGCCGCCGACCCCGGTGGTTTCGCAGCGCCCCAGGAACAGGTGCACAAACTCGTTACTGCCGCCCGGCGACGGGAAATAGTTGAGCATCGGCCAGAGCGCCCCGAACACAAGCCCAGCTTCCTCCTGCCCCTCACGGTGAGCAACTTCTTCCGGCACTTCTTCCTTATCGATCAGACCAGCGACCAGTTCGATCAGCCACGGGTTGTCGGTCTTGCCCATGGCGCCGACGCGAAACTGCTCGATCAGCACCACTTCGTCGCGCTGCGGATCGTACGGCAGTACGCATACCGCATCGTGGCGAACAAACACTTCACGATCGATTTCGCGACTCATGCCACCGGCGAATAGTTCGTGGCGCAAATGCACACGGTCGAGCTTATAAAAGCCTTCGTAGCATTTTTCGCGCCGCACGATATCCACGGCGGTCGGAATGGCGTTGGCAAAATCAGTCATGACAATCCTCTTTACTGCAAATCCGTTACGAGGTTCCTTTTTGTTACTTGCAACCTCGACTTCGCGCCATCCTAACGCGCCCGCGACATTTGATGCAGCCCCTTTCCCGTCAGCGGGATAGACGGTGAGGGCGAAACCAACTCTAATTAGCTTAGTGGCGAACTGACTGCTTCGTTGATAGTCGAAGCGGATAACTTTTTGCCTTCCCCTGTTTTACAAAGGACGCCCATGTCGCTTTTTAAAATCGCCTCCGTGGCCGCAATCGCCCTGACGCTGGGCGCCTGCCAGAGTCTGTTTCAGCCCAACTACCGGGCGCCGCTGGAAACGACCCGCGATGCCGCCGAAACCCTGAAACCGGGTTGCACTACCCCCGATTGCCCGCTGGTGAACATCGATACCGTGCACTTTCCCGCCGAACCGCAATTGGACGGCATCGTCGAAAAACGCTTGCTGCTATTGACGCGCACCTCACCGGACGCCCCGGTGGCACCGACGCTGGCAGCCTATCGCGATGAGTTTTTGCGCACGGCCAGCCCGCGCACCAGCAGTTACTTGCAAGCCAAGGTACGTGAGCAGCATGACGGCTTGGTGATCGTCGAGTTTTCCAGCTACCTGGACACCGGCGGCGCACATGGCACGCCGGGCCGCAGCTTTATCAACTATTCACGCCAGCAGCACAAAGTGCTGACGCTGTCGGACATGCTGGTTCCGGGTCAGGAAGAGGCGTTCTGGAAGGCGGCACAAGTCGCGCATAACAGCTGGTTGATCAGCACCAAGCTCGATCAGGAACCGGAGTTCGTGAAGAGCTGGCCGTTCCAGAAAACCCAGAACGTGGCGCTGACCTACGGCGGGGTGATCCTCAAGTACGAAACCAGCACCATTGCGCCTTACGCGCTGGGCCATATCGAACTGAAGATCCCTTACCCACGCCTGAACGGCATCATCAAGCCCGAGCTGTTTCCCGGCCGTAACTGAAGGCCCGGCCCAATACCAGTTGCAGCAGCCCTGCCAGAATCAATGACGGCAGGGTTGCGCCGATGTCCGGATACAGATTGGCCAGCAAATGATAGGTGCTCACCCCGCCCAGCCAGGCGAGCAACGCCGGCCAGCGCAATGCGGCTGACGCGACTTGGGCACTGCGTTTGCGCAGGATGAAGTGATCCACCAACACCACGCCGAACAGCGGCGCAAACACCGAACCGATCAACAGCAGGAAATTCTGGTACTGGGCCAGCGGCGCCAGGCAGGCGATCAGCGTGCAGATCACGCCGATGGCCAGCGCCAGATGCTCGACTTTCAAGCGCAACAGAATCCCGCTGGAAACGGCCGCCGAGTGAATATCGGCGAAGGCGTTTTCCGACTCGTCCAACAGGATAAGCAGCAGCGGAATACCCAGGCCGGCACCGGCCAACGCCAACAGCAAGGCATTCACTTCACCACTCGGCGCGAACGCCAGGGTGTAAGCCACGCCCAGGCTCATCAGCCAGAAATTACCAATAAAGAAGCCAATGGCCGTGCCACCGAACACGTTTTTCGCACGCTTGCCGAAACGCGAGTAGTCGGCAATCAGCGGTAGCCACGACAGCGGCATCGCGATAGCGATGTCGAAGCCCACGGCGAACGGCATCGAACCATCGCCGGCCTGCGCCCACAAAGCGGCCAGATCGGCTTTGGCGAACAGGTTCCAGGTCAGCCAGATGCACGCCGCCAGCAACAGCCAGATACCCCACTTGCGCAGGATTTGCCGTACGAATGTGAGTGGCCCGCTGACCGCCAGCAAGGTCGCCAAGGCGCCGAAGAACAAAGTCCAGAGCAGTGGATTCGACAGCAGGCTGCCTTCGCTGAACGCCCGCGCACCCAACAGGCTGGCGGCGTCGCGCATGACGATGATTTCGAACGAGCCCCAACCGATCAGTTGCAGCAGGTTCAGCACGGCCGGCAGGCTCGCGCCACGCTTGCCGAGGCTGAGCTTGAGCGCGGCCATGGACGACAGGCCCGTGTCGCAGCCGATCACGCCGACCGCAGCCAGCAGCAGAACGCCGACCAGCGTGCCGAGGAAGATGGCCAGTAACGAACCGGACAGACCCAGGCCTGGCGCCAGCAGCGCACCGGTCTGGAGCACCATCAGGCCAATGCCGAGGGAGAACCACAGGGAAAACAGATCGCGCCCGCCGAAGACACGCTTGTCGGTCGGCACGGCGATATCGGGAGAATAGGTACTGGGTTGAATGCTCAAGGGTGTTATCTCAGAGGGACATTTGTTGTTGTGTTGACCATCGAACCTGTAGGAGCAGGGCTTGCCGGCGATGGCGATCTCGAGGACGTGATCGCGGGCAAGCCTTGCTCCTACAAAAAAAACAGCGCCAGCCTTGAGAGACCGGCACTGCCGGTCAGATCAAACCTTCTTGTACAGCTGACTGCCTTCCTGCTTGAACCGCTCAGCCTGATCCGCCAACCCTTGGGCGACGTCGGCATCAACGGTGTCGATCCGCTGGTTGGCCGCGTATTCGCGGACTTCCTGAGTGATCTTCATCGAGCAGAATTTCGGCCCGCACATGGAGCAGAAGTGCGCGACCTTGGCCGAATCCTTCGGCAGGGTTTCATCGTGATACGAACGGGCAGTGTCTGGATCAAGGCCCAGGTTGAACTGGTCTTCCCAGCGGAATTCGAAACGCGCCTTGCTCAAGGCATTGTCGCGGATCTGTGCGCCCGGATGCCCCTTCGCCAGATCGGCGGCATGCGCGGCAATCTTGTAGGTGATGATCCCGGTCTTCACGTCATCCTTGTTCGGCAGGCCCAGGTGTTCCTTCGGCGTGACGTAGCACAGCATCGCGCAACCGAACCAGCCGATCATCGCCGCACCGATACCCGAAGTGATGTGGTCATAGCCTGGTGCAATGTCGGTGGTCAGCGGGCCGAGGGTGTAGAACGGCGCCTCGTCGCAGCATTCCAGCTGCTTGTCCATGTTCTCTTTGATCAACTGCATCGGCACGTGGCCCGGGCCTTCGATCATGCACTGCACGTCGTGCTTCCAGGCGATTTTGGTCAGCTCACCGAGGGTTTCCAGCTCTCCGAATTGCGCGGCGTCGTTGGCGTCGGCAATCGAGCCCGGACGCAGGCCATCACCCAGCGAGAAGCTGACGTCGTAAGCCTTCATGATTTCGCAGATGTCTTCGAAATGGGTGTAGAGGAAGTTTTCCTTGTGGTGCGCCAGGCACCACTTGGCCATGATCGAACCGCCACGGGAAACGATGCCGGTCACACGCTTGGCGGTCAGCGGCACGTAACGCAACAGGACGCCGGCGTGGATGGTGAAGTAGTCAACGCCCTGCTCGGCCTGTTCGATCAAGGTGTCGCGGAACAGCTCCCAGGTCAGGTCTTCGGCAGCGCCGCCGACTTTTTCCAGGGCCTGGTAAATCGGCACTGTACCGATCGGCACCGGCGAGTTGCGGATGATCCACTCGCGGGTTTCGTGAATGTGTTTGCCGGTGGACAGGTCCATGACCGTGTCCGAACCCCAGCGAATGCCCCAGGTCAGTTTCGCCACTTCTTCTTCGATGGACGAACCCAAAGCGCTGTTGCCGATGTTGCCGTTGATCTTCACCAGGAAGTTACGGCCGATGATCATCGGTTCCAGTTCGGTGTGGTTGATGTTGGCCGGAATGATCGCGCGACCACGGGCGATTTCGTCACGCACGAATTCGGGAGTGATGATTTTTGGCACGCTGGCACCGAAGCTGTGGCCGGCGTGTTGCTGGTCCAGCAGGCCGGCAGCGCGGGCCACTTCCAGCTTCATGTTTTCGCGGATGGCGACGTATTCCATCTCGGCGGTGATGATGCCTTTGCGGGCGTAGTGCATCTGGCTGACGTTGGCGCCAGCCTTGGCGCGGCGCGGGTTGTTGACGTGAGCAAAACGCAGCTTGGTCAGCTCGGCATCGGCGAGGCGTTCCTGACCGAAGTTGGAGCTCAGGCCCGCCAGGCGCTCGGTGTCGCCACGGGACTCGATCCATGGCGAGCGCACATCGGCCAGGCCTTTGCGCACGTCGATGATGACGTTGGGGTCGGTGTACGGGCCCGAGGTGTCGTACACAACCACCGGCGCGTTGATCTCGCCGCCGAAGTCCGTCGGGGTCACATCAAGGCTGATTTCGCGCATCGGTACGAGGATGTCCGGACGAGAGCCCTGGACATAGATTTTTTGCGAGCGGGTAAACGGCTGAACCGATTGTTGATCGACTTGGGCCGAATCACTCAGGTTCGTTATGTTTTTTGGTTTTATCGTCATCACGGGCTCTCCGAACACATCCAGGCAGTGGATTTTTGTCGGAGCGAACCTGTAAACGAATGGACGCACGTGCGCTGGGAAAACCAGCTGTGCTGTGCTCAGTGCTCGAGGGGTGTTCGATTGTCGAACAACATCCCGGACGAAGCACAAGAGGACTCGCCGGGTGACGAGAAATCTTGTTCCCTACGCAGGCGCTAACCTGATCAGGTTCAACGGGATCCGAAATTATTCGATCTCAGCCTCATAGCAAGGCACCCCGACAAGAACCCGGCCAGTCTAGACACAACCGGCAAAGAACGCCAACACCGCTGCAAACACCGTGATGAATGGCGCATACAGGATTGTTGCCGCCCTCGTGCACAACTACACTCGCTACGCCGAGCCATGCATTGACGTGGTACGAGCCGCGCCTCAGACTTGGCGCTCAAATTACTTATGTAATATTAATTCTAGGGAACGCCTATGCTGCGCAAACTTTCACTGGCCCTTGCCGTGTCTTGTGCGTCTTATGGAATGGCCTGGGCAGCAGAAGCGCCCTTATCGACCAGGAACGACCTGGTCAGCGTCTACCAGGAAGCGAAGAACAACAACGCCGACCTTGCGGCGGCCATCGCTCAATACGGTGCCCAGAAAGAAGTCGTGCCCCAGGCGCGTGCCGGCTTGCTGCCCAACCTCTCGGGCGGCGCCGACGTTGCCAATGTGCGCACGGCAATCGATCAGCCTTCGTCGACGGCCAACCGCAATGCACGCTCGTATCAGGCCACCCTGGCACAGCCGCTGTTTCGTGCCGATCGCTGGTTCCAGTTCCAGGCAGCCAAGGAAGTCAATGAACAGGCCGCCCTGCAACTCTCGGCCACCGAGCAAAACCTGATCCTGCAAACCGCTGAAAACTACTTCAATGTGTTGCGCACACAGGACAACCTGGCGTCGACCAAGGCAGAAGAAGCGGCGTTCAAACGCCAGCTCGACCAGTCCAACGAGCGTTTTGACGTTGGCCTGTCGGACAAGACCGACGTGCTGAACTCACAAGCCAGCTACGACACTGCACGCGCCAACCGAATCGTTGCGCAGCGTCAGGTGGATGACGCGTTTGAAGCGCTGGTCACCCTGACCAACCGTCAGTACAACTCGATCTGGGGCATCAGCCATAAACTGCCGATCCTGCCGCCGGTACCGAACGACGCCAAAGCCTGGGTCGAAACGGCGGCTCGGCAGAACCTGAATTTGCTGGCCAGCAACTACGCCGTCAGTGCCGCCGAAGAAACCCTCAAGCAGCGCAAGTCCGGTCACTTACCGACCCTCGACGCCGTGGCGAAATATGAAAAAGGCGACAACGACGCGCTGGGGTTCAGCAACCCGAACAACCTTCCCCAGGCCTACGGTGGCGACGTCGAGCAAACGACAGTGGGACTGCAACTGAGCATCCCTATCTACAGCGGCGGCCTGATCACCTCGCAAGTGCGTCAATCGTACTCACAGCTGGACCAGACCGAGCAGCAACGCGAATCCTTGCGTCGGCAAATCGTCGAAAGCACCCGCGACCTGCATCGCGCGGTGAATACTGACGTTGAGCAGGTACAGGCGCGCAAGCAGTCGATCATCTCCAACCAGAGTGCGGTGGAAGCGACCGAGATCGGTTATCAGGTGGGGACACGCAACATCGTCGACGTACTGGATGCGCAGCGCTCGCTGTACACCTCGGTGCGCGACTACAACAACACCCGCTACGACTACATCCTCGACAACCTGCGCTTGAAGCAGCAGGCCGGCACGCTGAACCCGGGGGATCTGGAAGACTTGAAACGCTTCCTCAAGGCTGACTACAACCCCGACAAGGATTTCTTGCCGCCCGACCTGGCCAAGGCAGCGGAAGAGCAACTCAAGTCACGACCGCCCACCCAGTAATACTTGCGGCGAGGGGGCATGCCCCCTCGCGACACATTAGCGGCCGATCAAACGCCCCAACCCATCCAGCAAACGCTGCAACGCGCCTTGATTGGTGCGCATCACTTTCAACCCCGCCTCTGCCATCCGCTGCGCATCGCGCGGCAACTCGAACAGCCGCTGCACCGCCAGCGCCAGACCTTCAGCATCCTCCACCTCCTGCAACGCCCCGGCATTGCGCAATTGCGCGGCGATTTCGAGGAAGTTGAACAGGTGCGGGCCACTCAGGACAGGTTTGGCCAGTGCTGCCGGCTCCAGCAGATTATGCCCGCCATTCGGCACGAGACTGCCGCCCACAAAAGCACTGTCGGCCAAGGCGTAGAGAAACAGCAACTCGCCCATGGTGTCGCCCACCAGCACCGATGTCGCCGAGGTCACCGGCTCGCCGCTGGAGCGACGCAGCGCTGTAAAGCCCTGTTGCTGACACAGGTCGAACACCGCGTTGAAACGCTCCGGGTGGCGCGGTACCAATATCAGCAAGGCATCGGGATGATTGGTCAACAGCTGACGATGAGCCGCAAGGACCACCTCGTCTTCGCCTTCATGGGTACTGGCGGCAATCCATACCGGTCGTTCCTGGGCGTGCCATTGCGTGCGTAGCTCGACGGCACGTTGCAGCAATTGCGGGTCGATGGTCAGGTCGAACTTGATCGAGCCAGTAACTTCCACGGTGTCCGGGCGGGCGCCCAACTCGCGAAAGCGCTGGGCTTCGGCCTCGGTCTGTACCGCGAACAGGCTCATCTCGGCGAGCATCGGTTGGGTCAGTTTGCTGAAACGGCCATAGCCCTTGGCTGAGCGTTCAGACAGTCGCGCATTGGCCAATGCCACGGGAATATTACGTTTGGCACATTGGTGAATGTGGTTGGGCCAGAGTTCGGTCTCCATGATCACTGCCAGCGTAGGCCGGACCCGATCAAGAAAACGCGCCGCCGCACAGGGCAAATCGTAAGGCAAATAGCAGTGCTGGATGCGCGGCTCATTGGCGAACAACGCCTGGATGCGCTCGGACCCGGTCGGGGTCATGCAAGTCACGGTAATGGGCAACTGTGGATAACGTTGCAACAGGGCGCGAATCATCGGCGCCGCGGCGATGCTTTCGCCCACCGACACCGCGTGCACCCAGATACCACCCGGCTTCATCGCTGGCAGTCCGATGGAAAAGCGCTCGCCAATGCGCTTGGCGTACGCTGGCGCCTTACGCGCTCGCAGCCACAGCCGAATTGCTACCAGTGGCAGCCCCAGATAAAACAGCGCGGTGTAGAGAGTTCTATTCATGGCGGCGGAGTTTATCGGCTTTTCTCGCCGATCGTCTGCAAGTGCACGGCAAAACGTTCCGCTAGCCAACGCGCCGCCGGGCCGAGCGGCTCATCGCGACGCCAAACCAGTTCCACCACCAGCGCCGGCGGTGTCCATTCGCTGACCAGTTCAACCATCAGGCCCTGATACGCCGGGTACTGCACCACATGCCGTGGCAACCACGCCCAACCGAGACCGCGCACCAGCCATTCGGCCATCACGTAGAAGCTGTCGGCGCGCCAGACTTGCGGACTGGCCGGTTCACTGCCGGGATAGACGCTGGACTGTGTGGACATCAACAACTGTCGATGCTGCGCCAGCGCCTGGCAATCAGCTTGAGCCTGTTTGGCGAGTGGGTGTCCGACGCCGCACACCGTGACCATCTCAACGCTGCCCAACACCCGCCGCTCAAGGGCTTCGGGGATCTGGTCGTGATAAAACAGCAAACCCAGATCGGCCCGACGCTCCACCAGTTTGCGCGCCACATCGCCTTGGGCAGCGCTGGTCAGTTGCACTTCAAGGCTGGGAAATTTTTCGGCCAGGGCTTCAAAGCTTTCGATGATCGGCTGATAGGGCATGGCCTCATCCTGGGCCACCCGCAGACGCGCCTCCTGGCCGCGCATCATGGCCAGCGCACGGCCATTGAGGCGCTCACACTGACGCAACACTTCCCGCGCCTCTTCCAACAGGGCATTACCGGCCTCGGTGAGTTTCGGCTGACGGCCACTGCTGCGGTCGAACAGGCTGACACCCAGGTCTTCTTCCAGCAACGCAATAGAACTGCTGACCGCCGACTGCGCCCTGCGCTGAAGACGCGCCACGGCAGAAAACGAACGCTGCTCCGCTACGCTGACAAACAGTTGCAGTTGCTCAAGATTCCATTGCATAGACCAACCCATCTTCGTGGCAGATAGGTAATGACTTTACCGCATCTCAACAGCCTCTAAAATGCCGACCATAGAAAGCAACACTTCACACGAGGATGCACCCATGACCGCTTACTACTACCTGGCCATCGCCATCTGCGCCGAAGTGATCGCGACCGTTTCGATGAAAGCCGTCAAAGGCTTCAGCACCCCACTGCCACTGATACTGGTAATCGTCGGCTACGGCATCGCCTTCTGGATGCTGACTCTGGTGGTGCGCAGCGTGCCGGTGGGCGTCGCTTACGCGGTATGGGCCGGCATGGGCATCGTGATGGTCAGCGTCGCGGCACTGTTTATCTACGGACAGAAGCTGGATGTGCCGGCGATGCTGGGGATGGCGCTGATTGTATTGGGCGTTGTGGTGATCCAGCTCTTCTCCAAGACCGCCGGCCACTGATACACCACTTTGTGTAGCAGCTGCCGAAGGCTGCGTCCGACTGCGAAGCAGTCGTAAAAACTGACAATAGACAATTCAGACAGATCGAAGGCGAGGACTTCGGCAGCTGCTACATAGCGCTTGGCATGAATCTGTATACTGCGACCTCGTCTTGAACACTGAGGTCGCCGCATGCCATCCGTTATTTCCACCGACGTTCTGATTGTCGGCGCTGGTGTCGCCGGCCTCTGGCTGAATGCGCGCCTGCGCCGCCAGGGTTTTTCGACCGTGCTGGTGGAAAGCGCCAGCCTCGGCGGCGGGCAGAGTGTGAAGTCCCAGGGGATTATTCACGGTGGTGCCAAGTACGCGTTGCATGGCGCCCTGACCGGCGCGTCGGAAGCGATTGCCGACATGCCGCGCCGCTGGCGTGAAGCACTGGCGGGCGATGGCGAGCTAGACCTGTCTGGCGTGCGCCTGTTGTCCCACGCCCACTACCTCTGGTCCCCCGGCACGCTCGCCGGCAACCTCACCAGTTTCTTCGCCAGCAAGGCCGTGCGTGGCCGCGTCGATCAGGTCAAGGGCGATCAATTGCCACCGGCCCTGCAAGACAAACGCTTCAAGGGCAAGGTCTATCGCCTGGCCGAATTGGTGGTCGATGTGCCCAGCCTGATCCAGCGCCTGGCCGATCTGGCCGGTGATGGCCTGCTCGCCGGGCAAACCATCGAACCGCTGCTTGAAAGTGGCGTGCTGGTCGGCTTGAAGGTGGACGGCCGCGAGATTCGTGCACAACGCATCGTCCTCAGCGCCGGTGGCGGCACCGCGGCGTTGCTGGAAGCACTGGGGCTGAGCCAACCCGCCATGCAGCGACGGCCGCTGCACATGATCATCGCCAAAGGCCCGGGTCTCAAACCGCTGTACGCCCATTGCCTGGGCGGCGGCACCAAACCACGCCTGACTGTGACCACTCACCCGGCGGCCGATGGTCAATGGGTCTGGTACATGGGTGGCGATATCGCCGAAGCCGAAGGCGTTGCCCGCGAACCCGCCGAGCAAATCGCCACGGCCCAGCATGAGCTCGGTCAGTTGCTGCCATGGATCGACCTGAGCACAGCGCAATGGGCCACCTTGCGCGTGGACCGCGCCGAGCCGCTGCAATCGGGGCTCATTCGTCCCGACAATGCGTTTGTCGCCGAACAAGGTCGGCTGCTGGTGGGCTGGCCAACCAAACTGGCGTTGGCGCCAGACTTCGCCGACCGGGTCATCGCCAGCCTGACGCGTGACGGCATCCAGCCAAGCCAGACCGCCCCGCTGCCGCCACTGCCAAAACCGCCGATGGGCGTGCCGGCCTGGGAGCAACTGCTGCCATGAGCCAACCGACCCTGCACGACCTGCATCGCCCACTGGGCAGCACCGGCCTGCTGGTTTCGCCACTGGGCCTGGGCACCGTCAAACTCGGCCGCGACCAAGGCGTGAAGTACCCCAACGGCTTCCAGATCCCCGACGATGACGATGCACGCAGCCTGCTCAAGCTCGCCCGTGACATGGGCATCAACCTGATCGACACCGCCCCGGCCTATGGCCGCAGCGAAGAACGCCTTGGCCCGCTGTTGCGCGGCCAGCGTCAAGACTGGGTGATTGTCAGCAAGGTCGGCGAAGAGTTTTGTGATGGCCAGTCGAGCCATGATTTCAGCGCTGCCCACACTCGGCTGTCCGTAGAGCGCAGCCTGCAACGCCTGGAAACGGACTTTATCGACCTGGTGCTGGTGCACTCAGACGGTAACGATCTGTCGATCCTCAATGACAGTGAGGTTTATGCGACCCTCGCCGTGCTGAAGGTCGAAGGTAAAATTCGCGGTTTCGGTTTTTCCGGTAAAACCGTCGCCGGTGGTTTGAAGGCTCTGGAGCAAGGTGATTGCGCCATGGTCACCTACAATCTGAACGACCAGTACGAGAAGCCCGTCATTGACTATGCTGCTGCACACGGCAAAGCCATTCTGGTCAAAAAAGCCCTCGCCAGCGGTCATGTGTGCCTGAGTCCAGGTGTGGACCCAGTGCGCGCCAGCTTCGAGTTGTTGTTTGAACATCCGGGTGTTGCCAGTGCTATCGTCGGGACCATCAATCCGCTGCACCTCGCCCACAACGTTGCGACTGTTGCCCAGGTCCTACGTAGAAACTGATGCCGCCCCACGCGGCCTTAAGCAGGAGCCGACATGCCGCGTACGCTCATAAGAAAGAACCCGAGCAACTTCAAGACCCTGCCGTTGTACGTCGAAGCGACTCCCGAAGGCTTGAGCTATCAGAGCGTCGGGATGCCGCTCAATTTCTCCCAGACCCTGCAACGTCGCCGCCCCGTGACGGTGGCCAGCACCGAGCGATTTGCCCTGGAACTGGCCAATCTCGGTGTCTCGGTGCGCCTGACCCTGCATTGGCAGAATCGCGATTATTGGGTGTTGGTGCGTCAGCGTCGGCAAGACCGTGGCGACGTGGTGCTCAAGCTGATCTCCGGGTACGTTCCGGCCCATGAGCTGAACTTGCCGCTGCACACGGCGATCCAGGAAATTGCCGAAGAGTGCCTGCTGGAAACGCCCGAAGGCTGGCTCGGCGGACGCTTCAACAACACCTGGCTGCCGGCACCCTACGCCACGGCCTTGCATTACCGCGAGGCCCTGCCGTTCAGCCTGACGCCGTTGTCCGGCTCGGCGCGGCCCGTGCGCTGCGCCAATCTTCAATTGATTGAACGGCCGCGGGCTTACGTGCATCTGCCTACAGCGTCGCTGCAATTGATCTATGACTTGCGCCTGGACGTGCCGAAAGAAGCCAAGTCCTTGAGCCTGTTTCATGTCGATGAGCGGCTGGAAGGCGATCAACTGGTGGCCCGCCTCGATCGCAAGCGCCCCGACTTGTACCTGATGCCTTTGCAGGACGGTCAGCCGATGGCCGAGTTGTATACCTTGAAAAAAGATCAGTTGTACCCGGCGAGCACTCGCGGGTTGTACCTGGCAGAGAGTTTTGCCCGGCAGGAAGGCTGGCTGGTGCGCGATGAGCGAATTCGCTGGAAGGATTGGGTGCGGCAACAGGGCTTGAGCCCGCCGGGGAAAGATTCAGGTTTGGCGCGGTTGCGTGGGAAGGCAAAGCAATTACTGAGGAAAATCGTGCCGCGTAAAAAAGTCAGCCCTTGATCGTTCCCACGCTCTGCGTGGGAACGATCAAGCCGGGTCAGTTATTGCGGATCTTCTCGACAATCGCCGTGGTCGAGCTGTTTTCCACCAGCCCCAGCACTTTCACGGTCCCGCCGTAAGCGGTCACGATGTCCGCGCCGACCACCTGGTCGATCCCATAATCACCGCCCTTGACCAGCACGTCCGGCTTGACCTCGCGCAGTAGGTTTTCCGGGGTGCCTTCCGCGAAGCTGATTACCCAATCCACCGCGCCCAAACCGGCCAATACCGCCATGCGACGGTCGACGCTGTTGATCGGACGGCCCGGCCCTTTGAGACGGCTGACCGAGGCATCGTCGTTGACGGCAACGATCAGGCGATCGCCCTGGGCCCGCGCCTGTTCGAGGTAGGTCACGTGGCCAGCATGCAGAATGTCGAAGCAGCCATTGGTGAAGACGATCTTCTCTTTGTGCGCACGCGCATCATCGACCGCCAGCAAAAGCTGCTCAAGGCCCAGTACACCGCGCTCCGAACCTTCTTCACGCTGGATGGCGCGACGCAGCTCCGGGGCGCTGATCGCCGCCGTACCGAGCTTGCCGACCACGATGCCCGCCGCCAGGTTGGCCAGGGCTACCGCGTGAGGCAGTTCTTCACCCGCGGCAATGGCGGCCGCCAGGGTAGAAATCACGGTATCGCCGGCACCGGTCACGTCGAACACTTCACGGGCACGGGCCGGCAAGTGCAACGCCGGATGATCGGGGCGCAGCAAAGTCATGCCGTGTTCGCCACGGGTTACCAGCAAGGCGCCGAGGTCCAGGTCGTGCATCAGCTGCGCGCCCTTGCTCACCAGTTCGTGCTCATCGGCGCAACCGCCCACAATGGTTTCGAACTCGCTGAGGTTCGGAGTGATCAGGCTTGCGCCACGGTAGATCGAGAAATCCTTGCCCTTGGGATCCGCCAGCACCGGAATGCCACGGGCACGGGCAGCCTGGATCAGCACCTGATGGTTTTTCAGCGCGCCTTTGCCATAGTCGGACAGCACCAGCACCTTGATGCCTTCGAGCAAATCATCGACCTGCTCGCCCAGTGCCAACGCGTCGGTGGCGAAGGGTTCTTCAAAGTCGATACGCAGCAGTTGCTGGTGACGGCTCATGACCCGCAGCTTGACGATGGTCGGCTGGTGCGCAATACGCTGGAACATCGCCCGAACGCCCGCACCCTTGAGGCTATTGGCCAGGCTGTCGGCCGCTTCGTCGTCGCCGGTCACGCCGACCAGCGAGGCCGGAGCACCGAGCGCGGCAATGTTCAACGCAACGTTGGCGGCACCGCCCGGGCGGTCCTCGATTTGCTCGACCTTGACCACCGGTACGGGTGCCTCAGGGGAAATCCGTGAGGTACCACCATGCCAGTAACGGTCGAGCATGACATCGCCGACCACCAAGACAGGGGCTTGATCGAATCGCGGCATGGACAACTTCATGGAGCAACCCACATACAAAATGAACAGGGGCGCGATATTACCACAGGGTTGGCATTGGCTTGCGCGACGGCTGCAACGGGATGATTTGACGGGGGGATTTGTTCATTTATTGAGCAGGAAATACCAAAAACTGCCAAGCAGGCGCCTGCAAATTCTGTTTCTGCGGTCGATCTTGCGAATTACGGGAGGGTTTCACGCCCGGATCAAACAAAGGCAGCGCACTCGCCGGGGATTGATCGAGAGGGAAAAGTCTGGATACAAATCATCGGGCGCGTTGCGCGCCCGGTGAGCAAACGTCAGGCGATGTCTTCAGCCGGGGCGTCAAGGCCCATGGCATTCAGGCGGGCGTAGTAACCGTTGTGCGCCAGAAGCTCGGTATGGGTGCCGCGCTCGACGATCCGGCCCTGATCCATAACGAGAATCAGGTCGGCCTTTTCGATAGTTGACAGGCGGTGAGCAATCACCAGCGTGGTCCGGCCCTTCATCACTTGATCCAGCGCGGCCTGAATATGGCGCTCGGATTCGGTGTCGAGCGCCGAGGTGGCTTCGTCGAGAATCAACAACGGGGCGTTCTTCAGCAGGGCCCGTGCAATGGCCAGGCGTTGACGCTGGCCGCCGGAGAGCAGCACGCCGTTCTCACCAACCTGAGTGTCCAGGCCTTGGGGCAACTGCGCGATGAAGTCCATTGCGTACGCATCCCTCGCGGCTTTCTCGATCGCCTCACGAGGCGCTCCAGCCAGATCGCCGTAAGCAATGTTGTTGGCCACGGTGTCACTGAACAACGTCACATGCTGAGTCACCTGGGCGATGTGTTTGCGCAGGTTCAGCAGTTTGTACTGTTCCACCTCAACACCATCGATCAGGATCTCGCCCTTATCGTGGTGGTAGAAGCGCGGAATCAGGTTGGCCAGGGTCGATTTGCCGCTGCCCGAGCGCCCGACCAGTGCCACCATTTGCCCAGGCTCGACCGAGAAACTGATGTCATCGAGCACCTGGCGATCGGTGTCCGGGTAGGTGAAGCTCAGATTACGCACGTCCAGACGACCGCTGACGGCGTCGCGCTCGACGGTACCGGTATCAACTTCAGGCTCGACATCCAGCTGTTCGAAAATACTCTCGGCACCCGCCACACCTTTCTGGATGGTCGAGCTGACTTCGGACAACTGGCGGATCGGTTTAGGCAACAGGCCGGCCAGGGTGATGTAGGCAACCATGTCACCGGCCGATGCATCGCCGCGCAGGAACAGCACCAGGAACATCAACACCGCCATGGCGCTGTAAATCACCAATTGCAGCAACGGCGTGTAAATGGCGCCTGTACGTGTCATGCGCAGTTGCTTGTCGGTGTTGCCCTGACTGGCGGCAAAGAAGCGCTTCTCTTCGTAGACTTCACCACCAAAGCTGCGCACCACGCGATAACCCTGGATGGTTTCGGACGCCACGTGGGTCACGTCACCCATGGCCACCTGAATCTTCTTGCTCTGCTTGCGGAATTTCTTGCTCGCCGTACGCACCATGATGGCGATCAGCGGCAGGATGGCAATCATCACCAGCGTCAGGCGCCAGTTCATGAACAGCAGCGAGGCAAACAGGAAGATCACGGTCATGCCTTCACGGATTACGACCTTGATCGCATCTGTGGCCGCCCCGGTGACCATCGTCACGTTGAAGGTGATACGCGAAATCAGATGCCCCGAGTTATGCTTGTCGAAGTACCGGTTGGGCAAAACCAGCAGGTTGTTGAACAGTTGCACCCGCAAGTCATGGACCAGGCCGAGGGAAACCTTGGCCAGAAAGTAATTGCCCAGATAAGATCCCAACCCCTGCCACGCGGCGATCAGAATGATCAGCAGCGGCACAGCCTGCAACAATTGCAGGTCGCGCAGGTAAGGCACGGTTGGAAACAGCGCCGCCTCGGGATTGGACAGGCCATCGACAAAGTACTTGAGGATGTAGCCGAGCATTGGCTGGGTCGAAGCGAAAATCAAAAAGCCGACGATGCTGATCAGAAACAAACTGATGTACGGCCGGACATAGCCGAGCAAACGGAAGTAGATTTTCAAGCTCGATGGGCTTGCGGAGAGACTGGAGTCGGTCATATCACGCGTTTGTCGATAAAAAGGACGCAGACTTTAGCACAGCTTCTTCAGGGTTCTGGCAATCGCATAAAGGCTGTTATTGTTAGGCGTCGGATTAAGCATCAAATAGCCATCACCCCGAAATGGCCGATCAACTTCAGGATTGAATCTCCCAGCATGCAACTAAGCGGTTTCAATAGTGTGTCAAATCGAGTCTTCGATTTCATTTGCCTCTGGATTCTTCCACTCGGCTATCTCTTGCTGCTGTGCGCACTCTTCTTCCTGCCAGGTCGAAGTGTGCACCACAAACTTTTTTATGGCCTTTTCAGCATTCCAGCGCTGATCGCCCTGTGCCTGCGCCCCCGCGAACTCAACGAATTGGTCCGCGACCCGATTTTCATCGCCGTGCTGACGTTCGCAGCCTGGGCATTGCTGAGTTTGTGCTGGGGGCCGGATAAGGAAGACATCGCCGGACAATTCAAACCACCGCTGCATACCCTGCTGCTGTTCACGGGTTGCTACTTGCTGGTGCGCTATCGCAGCGAAATCATTCAACCCTTGCTGTTTGCCGCTGCATTGGTCGGACTGATCGGCACCGCCCACGATCTGTTCATGTTCGCTCGCGTATACCAGCCTGGCCTGCGTTTGATCGGTGGCGGCGCGTTCGATAACCCGCTGCTCAGCTCTCACATGTATGGCTTTTACGCCGCCTACTGGCTCAGCATCAGCATGCTCTGCAAGCGTCGCCAAATGCTCTGGCTGAGCCTCCCGGCGCTGGCAATCATGTTTGCCGCGGTGATTGCCACCGGCTCCAGGACGCCTCTGGTTGCGCTGACGATGGCGGCACTCTGGCTTAGCTTCATTTGCTGGAACCGCCGCTCGGTCGCATTGTTGGGGGTGTTGGCTGCCAGCGGAGTCACGGTTTACGTGCTGTTTTCGCGAATGATCATCGAAAGGGGCGACTCTTACCGCTTCGAAATCTGGCAGTTGGCCTTACAGAAAATTGCTGATCACCCCTGGATCGGTCATGGCTATAACGCCCAACTGTCGATCGACCCCGGCGTCGGCTACAACTTTCAGGAACCCCACAGCTTTGTCCTGGGCGTGCTCTATTACGTGGGTGTTGTTGGCCTGCTGCCGTGGTTGTTTTTCCATGCCTGGAGCCTGTTAAGCAGTTGGCGCAATCGCCTGCAGCCCCTGTTTATCATCGCTTCGACCTGGTTGATATTTGGTATTGGTGCTGGCCTGACCGAGGGCGGCGGCATTATTTCGCGGCCCAAGGAGCACTGGTTCCTGCTGTGGATTCCGCTGGCGCTAATCGTCGCGCTGAGTGTCAATCAACGCGCCAGACGCTTGCTGACGATGCCTATCAAGACGCTGACGCCGGCGGCCCGGCAACAGTTGACCGCCAATGCGCAGGTCATCGAAGAAGATGGCCTGGGCCCCAAAGTCTTGCGCCTGCTCGATGGCAGCTTCCTCAAGCTGTTTCGCGGCCGTCGCTGGTACACCTCCGGCAGTTTCAACCCCTACTCCGAACGTTTTGCCGTCAACAGCCAGCAACTGCGCAGCATGGGGATCCCGACGCCGCCAATTCTTCACCTTTATCGCCTCCCAGACGGCAGCAGTGCTGTGCATTATTCGCCACTACCGGGCAATACACTGCGTCAGGTCTTGCAAGGCATAACCGCTCCGGCGGTGCGCCAGGCGCTGGTGCAGCGTTTTGGCAAGTTCATGGCTCAATTGCACGAGCAAGGCGTCTATTTCCGCTCGTTGCATCTGGGTAATGTGCTGGTGCTTGAAGATGGCGAGTTCGGCTTGATCGATGTGGCCGACCTGCGCATTTACCCTTCTTCATTGAGCCTTCCCCTGCGTCAGCGAAACCTGCGCCATATGCAGCGCTACACGGTGGACAAGCGCTGGCTGTTCGAAGAACACTTCGAAGCCCTGCTTCAGGGCTACGCCATGACGGCCTCGAAGTCCGCTGTTGATAACCTGCACAGGCAAGTGCTGGCCGGGAATGCCCCGGCTCGAGCTCTTTGATGACTGAAACCAACCCACTCATTGCGCTGGCAGCTTATCTGCTGGCCATCGTGACCGCCGCCCTGTTGTTGCGCGCCGTTCCGAAAATCGCCCGGCACATCGAACATTCCGGTGAAAGCCGCTATGCCAGCATTGATGGGTTACGCGGTTACCTGGCGTTCGGCGTGTTCGTGCACCACGCGATCATTACCTTGATCTTCCTGCGCACGGGCGTGATTGATTTTCCGCCGAGCAATTTGTACTCGCAGCTGGGCCAGGGCAGTGTCGCGCTGTTTTTCATGATCACCGGCTTCCTGTTCTGGAACCGATTGCTCACCCAGGAGCGTCAACACGACTGGCTGGCCTTCGCGGTATCGAGGCTGTTTCGCCTTTACCCGTTGTACTTGCCGCTGATGCTGATCGTGTTTGTCTCGGTGTTCTACCTGCAAAACTGGGAACTCAAGGACTCTGGCCTCCGTTTCGCCGGCCAGGTCCTGGCCTGGCTGACCTTCGACCGGCCGGACGTCAACCAGTACTACCAAACCGGCATGATGATCTCCAACGTCACCTGGACCTTGGGCTATGAGGTGTTTTTCTATCTGGCACTGCCCCTTGCCGCCATGGTGTTCATCTACCGGGGCAGCAGGCTGCAAGTGGTGTTGTGCCTGATCGGCATTTACGCCCTGTATGAAGTGGTCGGCCTGGAGCACTCGCTGAAAAAACACTTTCTGGCGAGTTTTCTCGGCGGCATCGGCGCTGCGTACTGGATTCGTCGGCCGCAACTGGTGGCTTGGGCTCAATCGCGAATGGCGGGGATTATCGCACTGCTGGCATTGGTGATTGCCTTCACGGCATTCAACCGTGCTTTCAGCCTGAGGCCACTGCTGCTCATGTCGTTGTTCTTTGTGATTGTGGCGTCTGGGAACACCCTGTTCGGTGCGTTGAAACCGCGCAGCATCCGCTGGCTCGGCGAAATCAGCTACAGCACCTATTTGCTGCACGGCTATGTGCTGTGGGTGTTGATCCAGCGCCTGCCGCCAATGCTTGGGCTAAACGCCGGCGACCTCTGGACCTTTCTCCCACTGCTGGCCCTGTGCAGTTGCCTGCTGATCATCATCAGCAGCCTGACGTTCCTGTATATCGAGAAACCGGGCATAACGGCCGGCAGGAAGGTATTGCAGTGGCTGCGCCAAGGCAAAGAGGCCAAGAAGAGCCTGACAGAGAAGATCGCCGGCGAAAGCTGACGCGCCTGGCGTTCTGTAGCAGCTGGCGAAGCCTGCGTCCGGCTGCGCAGCAGTCGTCAACCCGGCAGCAAGGTATGCCTGATACACCGTGTGTTCTGATTTTACGACTGCTTCGCAGCCGGACGCAGGCTTCGCCAGCTGCTACGTAGGGCGCGCTGGATCAGTCTTTTTCCAGTGGCGAGAAATACAGTCGCCCCAGACCACGCCAGGTCTTCTTGTTCCAGGCCTTTAACGGGATCTGCGCCAGCAGTTCGCGGGCCAGTTTGCGATCACGGTTGGCGGTCTTGAGGAACATCGAGCTGAGAAACCTGTAGCGAACCTCGTCATACAGCGGGTGATCGCTGAACAGCGCGTAGGTACGCAAGATGCTGTCGATCATGAAGCGATGGTTCTTGTAGGAATTGGTGGCGTGCTTGCGATAGCGCGCCATCAGCACATTCAGACCATCGATAAAGTAACCGGCGTGGGTCACCTTCAGTTCGATCAGCAGGTCTTCCAGGCGAATGGTCGGATCGAACCCGCCCACCTTGTCCAGCGCTTCCCGGCGGATCATCAGGGTCGGGGCAGGTGGATAAGGTTTGCGCTCCAGAAACATGTCATCGAAGTCCAGGCGACGGAACGGCACGTCACGGCGCTGACGCTTCTCCGGGTACAGATTGCCGTCGGCGTCGATCAGCTCGATATTGCCGGCGCAGATGCCGACCTCGGGCTTGCCCTCCATGTGCGCGACCTGGGTGGCGATGCGTTCCGGCAGCATGATGTCGTCGGAACCAAACGGCACGATGAGACTGCCGCCGGAGCGAGCAATGGCACCGTTGAGCGTGTTGGTCAGCCCCTGATTCTCCTGAACCCGAAAATCGAATCCATATTGCGCCTGCAACACCTTGATGCGTTCGACGCTGTCGTCTTTGGAACCGTCGTCGACCACCAGCAATTCGATGTTCTTATAGGTCTGGTTTAGGACGCTGAGAATGCTTTCCTCGATGTAGCGAGCGTGGTTGTACGACGCGATGATGACCGTGACGAGAGGTTGCGCGGCGCTCATGGTTGTTCCTTGCGAGCCTGTTCCAGGCCGGATTCGATCAGGTTCAGGTATTCCTGACGGAACACCTCGATGTCATGTTGTTCCTGGAGATAACGGTAGGCCTGCTCGCCCTTGGCCTTGAGCTCGTCATCCGCCAGCCCGAGGTAATTGTCCAGCGCCGCGACCAGGCTTGGCACGTCCTTGGGGGTAATCGCCAACCCGCCAGCGCCTTCGATCAGCGGCAGCATGGCGGGCACGTTGGAGGCGATCACCGGAAGATGCCCGCTCATGCCTTCGAGCAGCGCCAGCCCGAGGCCTTCAGCCAGGGACGGCATGGTCCAGACGTCGAATGCGCGAATGTACTGCAAGGCAATCTCCTTGAAGCCCAGCAAGTGCGCACGCCCGTTCAGGCCCAGGCGCTCGATTTCGGCACTCAGGCGAGACTCTTCGCGGCCGGCACCAATGATCGCCAACTGAGTGTTCGGGTACTTGTCCTTAAGCGCGGCAAACGCCTGCAACAGATAAATGTGGCCCTTGACCGGCACCAGGCGCCCCAGCGCGCCAATCAGGCGAACCGACGGGTCGATGCCCAACAACTCGCGGGCACGCTCACGACTGTGCTGCAAACCTTCAGCCTGCTCGATGTCGATGGCGTTGGTGATGGCGTAGGTGTTCTGGTCGGTGAAACCGCAATCGCAATCCAGCAGGTACTGTTTGACCGCCGGGGAGACACCGACAAAACGCCAGTGACGATCGATCAGGCGCTGGGTCTGGCGGCGTCGGTAAAACCGGTCGTACTCGCCAAAGCCATGGGAAATGCCGATGCACAGCGGCACTTTCAACCAGCGGTTAAGCGCCAGCATCATGTTCACAGGCTTGAAGCGGTTGCAGATCACCACGTCGAATTTTTCCGCGCGGCAAAACTTGTACAGCGTCCACATCGCCCGCAAACGCATGCCTTTGAGCGACTTGTCGGAAAACTCGAAATACACCGAACGGTCGGCTCGGCTGACGGCCTCGCCCGGCCCGGGCTTGCCCCGCAGGAACGCCGCCGTCACTTCATAGCGATCACTGGGCAGCGCCTTGACGATCTGCTCCGCGAGGTCGGCAAAATCATGGGCTTTGACGTTGTAGTCAGGCTGCAACTGCAGAACCTTTGACCGCTGGCTCATAACTCTCCCCGCTGCGAAACGTTTATTGGTGTGTGCTTGAGTATCCACAACAGCTCGTGACGCCGAACAGCCTTGCGAAAGAATTCGTTTTCGCCGTAGACCGGTGGCTTGCGCCCGGCCAGCAGCCGCTGGATCAACCGGCGCAGTCGGCGCTTGGCCGGCATGGGCGGTTGCAGGTCATGCATCATGCCCAATGCCATGGCTTTATCGCGCTGAAGTTCCAGCGACAACGGCAGGCAGCAAGGCTGCATCGGCGTGGCCGGTTCGAAGGCTGGCGGCAACGTGACGCCCTGACCGGCATCACCCATTGGCCAACGGTCGTTGTCGTGCAGGTGATTAGCGTAGCCGAGCAGTGTCGTCGGCTGCCATTCGAGCCCTTGCAACGCCTCGAGGACGGCCTGCTGGGCGCAGATATGATCAGGGTGCGGATCGAGCGTCGGATGCGGCAGCACAATCACTTCAGGACGCGCGCGCAGCAGCAGTTCGCGTAAATCGGCCAACAAGTTGTTCCAGGTCGGCGCTCCGTCTGCATCGCCCGGCAGGGCAAACGGGTTCAACTGGCGAAACAGACGCGTATCGCTCAAATCCGCTTCCCGCGAAGCCACCGGTTGCGCCGGGGTAGCCTGCATCGCGGCCAGTTGCAGACAGAAATAACCCAACTGCACGCAATGTGCTTCAGGGACGCCTGCCCAACGCGGGACGGCGATACTGTCCCACGCACGCAAACGCCCCTTGAGGCGTGCGGCCTCGACCTTGTCCAGGCCCAGTTGTTGATAGTGCCCGGCTTCGATTTCACCGGCCGTCAGGGTGACGATCCAGGCTTCATCGGCTTGACTGTACAAACCATAGGCAGCCAGTTCGGCGTCGTCGGCGTGAGGCGCAATCACCATCACCCGTTGACGGCGGAAGTCGGGCTGCTCCAGCGCCCACAACACCGGCTCGCCGAGCAAGCGGCAGTGGCGCCCACGCAGGCGCAATTCACCGCGCGACAGCGCTTGCGCCTGACCGCTGAGGTTCAGGTAACGCAGGCCGTTTACGCCGCGTTCAAAGGTTTGGCGATCCGGGTTGTCACCGCCCGACAGTTCCACCACCGGGTCAAAAAAGCGCCCCAACCAGCTGCTTTTAATCCGCAGCGCCAACACCAGCGTGGCATCGTCGACCAGCATGACGCCTTCATCCAGGCGCAAACGTTCCCCCTCCAGGTGAACCTTGGGTTGCGGGGTATACGCCGGGAAGCTGTATTGGTAATCGTCCTTGGGGGAGTAAAACAAGTGATCGGCAAACCATGCTTCGTGGGCAATCCAGCCCAGGACGGCGAGCACCAGCGGCAACCACCAGGCCACCAGCACGCCGATGGCTATCAACAGCATCAGCGCGATCAGCAGGCTAATGCGTTTGTTGCGCCGATGGCGCTTGAGCAGTTGCTGTTTGCGGCTCATGGGTTCACTCACACGGTAAAAACCGGTACAGGGTTGCACCAGCGGTCCTTGTACTCGCGGTCAGCGCGGCCGAAGGAAAACCGCAATGGCTTATCCAGGGCCCGCGCGTGTTCCCAAGCGCTTTGCGTGTTGATAAAACTCAGCACGCTGCCGGGGCTGAACTCGCGGGTCTCGGGATCGACGCCACCGTTGATGTATTCGACGCTGATCCACTCGGGCGACTCGACGCGATACACCAATTGAATGGCAATCGGTGCATCGTTGAGGAAAATCACCGAACCGATCAGCAAGTCCCGCAACAGTTCGATCACCTCGCCCATACGCTCGGCACCCGTGGCCGGGAACCCCCAGCGGCGCTGGAACAGGTCGCAATAAATCGCGGCCAACTCCGAGCTGGAAAATTCGGCGACCGGTCGCACAACGCCACCGGCTTCTTCCAGCAGGCGCAATTCACGGCGCTGGTTGTAGCGGAATTTCTTCGACAGTTCTTCCGGCGTGCGCGCCATGGCCAGTTGTTCGGCTTGCAACTTGATAGCGCTGAAACGGCCCTCGCTCAGCGCCGACAAATAACGCCCGCGATGGCGCAGCGGTGCTTGAGCATCGGCGGCGGCCGGCAGGATCACCTCGGCATTGCCGAGGTCGAACAAGCCTTTTTTGCCACGGCGCTTGAGTACGTCCTTGGACAGCGCGAGGTCGCGCCCCCAGGTCGGAATGGCGGCTTTCACGTCACCGTTCTGTTCCCAGGCCAGATAGCGCACCGGAATGTCGGCCAGTTGCGCCAGGCGCTCAACCACCATGGGGTGCGTCGCGACGCTACCGCCAAATCGCTGCCAGGCCTGTGCATAAGTCGAGGCGTCGACTACCGTCCAGCCACGTTCGCGCCAGCCTTGAAATCGGTTGAGCATCAGCCCCTCGGCGCCAGTTCTGTGACGTGTGGCAAATGCCAGAAAGCATCGCGCACTGCGCGGTCGGAGAAACGCTCACGCAAGCGATCAAGCATCAACTCGGCACACTGGTGACGTTGCTGATCGTCCATCGCGGCCAGATGCTGCAGCCCTTGAGCCAGACGCTCGGCATCCCCCAACGGGAACAGGATCCCGACACCTTCAACGACTTCCTTCGCGCCACCGCAAGCGGTCGCGAGCAACGGTACGCCGGCGGCCATGGCCTCGAGCAGCACCATGCCGAACGGTTCGTGATCGGAGCTCAAGGCAAACACATCGAAGGCCCGAAAGTAGCGACGGGCATCCGGCACTTGGCCGAGGAACAGCACCCGATCGCCAATGCCCAGTTCACGGGCCAGTTCCTTGAGGTCCTGTTCCAGTCGACCGCTACCGAGAATCACCAGTTGGCTGTTGGCCGGCAACTGCGGCAATGCCAAGGCAAACCCGTGCAGCAGCGTGGTCTGGTC
Organism: Pseudomonas sp. B21-040; assembly: GCF_024748695.1. Taxonomy (NCBI): domain Bacteria; kingdom Pseudomonadati; phylum Pseudomonadota; class Gammaproteobacteria; order Pseudomonadales; family Pseudomonadaceae; genus Pseudomonas; species Pseudomonas sp. B21-040. The sequence goes on along the minus strand of NZ_CP087176.1, from coordinate 511,177 downwards.
CTTATCCGGGTGAAGCCGTCCGACGTTGCCGACAATCCAGGCATCCGCCGACAGGCCCAAGGTTTCCCGAGCCTCGCGAACCGACACCTGGCTGGTCTGCAAGGCCGGCACATCGATGCGGTTATAGAGTGTTTGAATCCGCCCGGCCGGCCATTTCGGCAGGCAACGGCGCATGTCGTCACGCACCGCATCGGAAACACCGAGCAGGCTGAGGCGCTTGCGGAAGAGATGGGCGAAGAGTTTGCGAGAGCCGCGTTTGTAATCGTCAAACCCGTGATGCACACCGATGACCGGCAACGAAGTGCCGAGCAAGGCGATGTAGATCGGTTTGAAACGGTGGGCAATGCAGAAGCTGAAATTGCGCGAAGCGGCGATCTTGCGCAGATCGCCGATGGCGCCCAGCTTCAGGCCACGAATGGCCTTGGAGCTGTATTCCATGAACAGCACTTCATCGGAAGCACAGCCCGCGGCAACTTCGCTATCGGCGGCACCGGTCAGAAAGACCGTGGTCACTCGATAACCAGTCCCCGCGAACAGGCTGGCGTACTGCCGGGCGCAGTCCAGAAACGGGCCGTCATAGCCGTGACAGAACTGCAGCACATGGCGTTCAGCCGAGCGAGTCATAAGCGTCCGCGCCTTCTTTGACCACCAGGATGTCTTCCATGATCAGGTATTGCAGGTCAGAGCCGAAGAACATGTTCAGGGCGTCGGTCGGCGAGCAGATCATCGGTTCGCCACGACGGTTGAGCGAGGTGTTCAGCGACACGCCGTTGCCGGTCAGCACTTCCAGCGCCTTCATCATGTCGTAGTAGCGCGGATTGTATTCGCGCTTGAGCACCTGGGCCCGGGACGTACCGTCTTCGTGGACGACTTCCGGCACGCGGGTCTTCCACTCTTCAGCCACTTCGAAGGTGAAGGTCATGAACGGCGCCGGGTGATCGATCTTGATCATTTGCGGGGCAACGGTGTCGAGCATCGACGGGCAGAAAGGCCTCCAGCGCTCGCGGAACTTGATCTGGTGGTTGATACGGTCTGCCACGCCGACGGCGCTCGGGCAACCGATGATCGAACGACCGCCCAAGGCACGCGGACCGAACTCCATGCGCCCCTGGAACCAGGCCACCGGGTTGCCGTCGACCATGATTTTGGCGATGTTTTCCGGCATGTTGTTCAGCTTGCGCCAGACCGGTTTGCTCGGGTGACGAGCGCAGGCAGCCAGCACGTCTTCGTTGGTATACGACGGACCGAGGTAGACGTGTTCCATCTTCTCGACCGGAACGCCACGGGCGTGGGACACATACGCCGCCGCGCCGACTGCCGTGCCGGCGTCGCCGGATGCAGGCTGTACAAACAGTTCTTTGACGTCATCGCGAGCGATGATTTTCTGGTTGAGCTTGACGTTCAACGCACAGCCACCGGCATAGGCCAGTTTGCCGGTTTCCTTGAGCACGTCGCCCAGGTAGTAGTCGATCATCTGCAGCGAGATTTTTTCGAACAGCGCTTGAATGCTCGCCGCGTAGTGAATGTACGGCTCGTCGGCGATGTCACCTTCGCGCTTGGGACCCAGCCACTCGATCAGCTTCGGCGAGAAGTAGTAACCCTTGCCCTTCTCTTTGTAACGACGCAGGCCGATCACGTTGGCGTAGTCGGTGTTGATCACCAACTCGCCGTTTTCGAACGAGGCCAGGCGCGAGAAATCATATTTGCTGGCGTCGCCGTACGGCGCCATGCCCATGACTTTGAACTCGCCATCGAGCATATCGAAACCAAGGAACTCGGTGATCGCGCCGTACAGGCCGCCGAGGGAGTCTGGATCGAAGAATTCCTTGATCTTGTGGATCTTGCCGTTTTCGCCGTAACCGAAGAAGGTCGTGGCGTACTCACCCTTGCCGTCGATCCCAAGGATCGCGGTTTTCTCTTTGAAACCGGAGCAGTGGTAGGCACTGGAGGCGTGAGCCAAGTGGTGTTCGACGGGTTCGATCTTGATTTTCTTCGGATCGAAGCCCAGTTGCTCAAGGCACCAGACGATCTTGTTGCGATAGCGCTTGTAGCGACGGTTGCCCATCAGGATCGCGTCAAGAGCGCGGTCCGGGGCGTACCAGTAACGCTTGGCGTACTGCCAGCGAGCCTTGCCGAACAAGCTGATCGGGGCGAATGGAATCGCAACCACGTCAACGTCGGACGGCTTGATGCCCGCCTGCTCCAGGCAGAACTTTGCCGATTCGTAGGGCATGCGGTTCTTTGCATGTTTATCGCGCACAAAGCGCTCTTCTTCAGCCGCCGCGACCAGCTTGCCGTCGATGTACAAGGCTGCGGAAGGATCATGGCTAAGGGCGCCGGACAGGCCAAGAATCGTCAATGCCACAGGGGTCTAGCCTCTTTAGTCTGCATGCAGGCGACAAGCGCCTCAAAAATTAATGTGCCCTCGCAAGCGGCGAGAGACAGCTAAAGGGCGGGATTATAGCTTAAAAGCGACTGCAAACCTCTAGCGCGAAACGGCAGGCTCGCGCGTTGACAGCCGAAAGTCGTCGCCATAGACTCCTGTGCAAATGGACTGGGGGATCCCGGTCGGCGTTGCGGCCTCGGTGAGTTTCACCGGGGCTTTTCGCTTTCTGATGACGGAAAAATTTTCAAACCCCAATTTTCGAAACCTTCTCCCACATTATTACGACCACCACTGCAGTAGAACTTACGCTTTAGCACATCAAAGGCACGATTTTCTTGCCCTGACCGCAAAACGCTCATACCGATGGGTCTTGCAACAAGATCCGCCAGCTGCAGCCCCGTGGAATTCACTTGTTTAGTTGCAAAGACGATGTCGAACGGAAGCTGAATTCCCAGTCGATTTGCGCGATCACACATGCGACGAAACTCCAACTCAAGCTCGTTATCCTCCTTTTTCCCTCTTCGTTCGAAAATCACATGAGTCAACGCATTGTGATGATTCTTTTCCTGTAAAAACTCATAAAGCGTTTCCAGGCAAAAACCGAGGGCGACGTGATAAGGATTGTGCACAGCCCCCTGCTTTTCGCGAAGAGCGGCCTTGTCGATCACACAACTGATCAAAACGAAATTGCTTGCTTCGATAATGCCCGTCAGCTCATCAAGAAAGGCATGTTTGTGTTGCCTGGACATGAACAGGCTAGAGAATGCGCCCTTCTCTTTTCTAATTTCCAGCTCATGCAGACCAATCAGGTCGTGCCCCATATGATTAAATTTAAACTTCTGAAGGGCAGGTATAACTTTCTCGCAATAGTGTCTTTTATGGAAAACACAAAAAGCGAGCACAAACATTGGATAGTTTGCATCTAGCTTCTGCATCCCATGATCGCCGCTCTCATCGACATAAATTATGAAATCGCTGTATTTCCCAACAGGCGGCAAGCGCTTTTTCGCCTCTACATTTGCGTCGGCTTCAGTTTCGCTTTCAAAAAGAAAAAACTGCTGAGAGGGCAAGTCAGGGGTCGACATGAAGCTATACACCGGATTACAAAAAGAACTACCCGCGGCCTGCGCGCCAGTAAATGCTGAGATTGCCATCGACCGTCTGACGATAAACCGTATAAGGCAAGCAAACCGTGTCCAGGACACCTGACAAGGTTAAATCCAGGAGCACGAACGGTACCAGGAAGCCAGTGGGGTCAGGCGGAGCATTCAATACGCAAAAATCGTAGGCGAGGCCGCTGTAAACCCGGGGAATGGACTGACAGTAGGTTTTTTGTTTTCTGAGACCGCGAGCCGCGTCTTCATCGTCCTGGAATACCGTCATAGCGGTCCCGCAGCCGGTTAGCGCAAGTGAAACAGCACCGAACATAACAGCCATTTTTATCGTCAAAGCTTGCCCTCCGTGAACGTCAGGCAAACTAGCATCGTGGCTATTCAGGGCACAGTTCATGGGGGCTGTAGATCATGTAGGACGATTCATAAAAACTTGTCCCCTAATCTTCAGTGGCAGGTCGGACCTCATCGTCGGAATGCCACCCGGAGCCAGCTTGCTCCGGGTGGCATTCCGACGATGGCAATTCAGGCAGCGCCAGAGATATCTTTGGGCAAACGCTGATCGATGACCTTATAAAGCGCACTGCTCTCTGGCCAATTGCGCATGAACCGCGCCCGATCCCGCGCATAGGCCGGGGCAAAGCTGCCCGCCGAGCCATGCTGGCACATCGAATCCAGATCGATCAGCGCCCAGCGATCTTCCTGCCAGAACAGGTTATGGCCCTTGAAGTCACCATGGCTGATGCGCTCGCCAATCAACTCGGCGAACAAATGATCCAGCGCCAGCAGTTCCGCTTCAGGGGCGTTGCCGCTGTCGACGAAAGGCGCGAAGCGCTCGATGATGTCCGGTCCCGGCAGATACTCGGTCACCAGATACGCCCGACTGCGCAGCCAGAGAAATCGCTTCTCCAGCAACGCCAACGGTTTGGGGGTCGCAATGCCAAGGAAGGCAAGACGATTGCCTTCACGCCACGAGTGCCACGCTCGGCTCGGACGCCAGAAGCGTTTGAGCCAGTGGGCAAAGCCTTTGATGTTGTAGCGCTTGATCACCAGCGTCCGACCATCAACCTCGACTTTTCCTACGCTCGCCGCGCCGCCGGTCTTGTACAAATGACCTTCATCGAGCAACGCGTCGGCCTGCTCCAGCACCGGCAGCATCGCGGTTTCTTCTTCGCGACGGATCGCCCGCAAGCCAAACGCACCACGCTGGACGCTGAACAGCGTGCATTCGCGACCGACCTTGATCAGGAAGTCCTTCAAGCGCCAGGTGCGAACCTTATCGATCTGCTTCTGCAAGGCTTCCATCGGCAAGGCGTGCTCGCCGTTGCTCAACAGGTAATACACCAGCAGTTCTTCGGTGAACGGTTCCAGCGACTTGGGCAACTGCGCAAAAAATACACCAAGGTTTTCCAGCACCTTTTGCCGTGACAACGGCTGGCCCGGCGTCTCGGCACAGACACCGCCACCATCGATCAGGTACAACCGACCGCGCTGACGCAACAGGTTGTCCAGATGCAGGTCTTCCTGCCAGAGCCCCTTGCGGTGCATTTGGCCGATAGCGCCCAACGCTTCGGCCAGTACGGCCCCTTGCATATCCGCCAGCACCGGCAAGTGTTCGACTTGTTTCCAGGTATCCCCCAGGCTTTCGGCGCCTTCAAGGAAGTCAAACAACAGCCAGCCGCCCTCGCCTTCTTTCAAACCGTCCACCAGCAATTGCGGCGTGGTCAGCCCTTGATCGGCCAGCAAGCGCACACCGTCCAGTTCACGCTGAAAATGCCGCGCCGCTTTGCTGCCGACCAACAATTTGGCCAGCACCGGACGGCCGCGCCAGACACCGGCGCCGACATATCGCTGCCCCGGCAAGACCCGCAACAGGCTCAGCAATTGCAACTCTGCGGTCCCGGCGGCGTCGGCCAGTGAAATGTTCAGTGGCAGGCCCGGGCTGCGGCCGGCCGTTTTCAGTTCGGACAAACGCATCAGCGCGTCTCCTTGCGACTGCGCCGCGCGGTCAAGCGAGCAACCCAGTTGTCCACCAACGAGCTGTCTTGCGCCTGACCCACGTAAGCCGCCAACATCTCGCGCAATTGGCTGGCGGTCCACTCCGGCGCACGGCGCAGCAAAGGCTCCAGGTCCTTGACCCGATCACGCTGACCGAACAGCAGCGGCCGGGTTTTTTCCAGGTCGATCAACTGTGCCTGATAACCGTCGCCAGTAGCCTGCATGAAAATGTGTTTAGGGTAGAAGCAACCATGCACCTGCCGCACGCTGTGCAGCCGTCGCGCCAGTTCACCACAGGCTTTCAGGATGGCCGAATGTTGCGCATCGCTCAGGTCTGCCCAGCGCTGCAACAGCGAGTCGAGGTCATCCCAGCCGTCCAGCGCACGCGTCAACAAGACCGCACGGACTTCGCCATTAACCTTGCGCTCACCAAAAAAAACCGCCTGTAGCGCCGGAATACCGAGCGCTTGATAACGGCTGATGTTGCGAAACTCACGGGCAAAGCTCGGCTCGCCAAAGGGCGCGTGGAAGGTGCGCGTCAGGTAGTTGCTCTGACGCTTGAGATAGAAACCACGACCTTCCAGATCCAGCCGAAACACACTGCTCCAGCCACCGCCGACAGTGTTGGGTTCATCCACCGCTTCAAGCTGCTTGGCCCACAGCGCATCGAACGTGGCGAGACCATGGCGTTCAAGCAGCGCACGGTCTTCAGCAGCCAGAAAATCAGTCATTCGCGTCCCTCGAAAAATCTCACTACGTGCCGGATCCGTTTCTTGTCGGCGGCATTGAGTCGGTCCCGCTGGCGGTACTGCAGATAAAAGCGCAAGCGCTGGGTGGCCGACAGGTGGTATTTGGCCACCTTGTCCAGGCAAGCCAGGTCTTTGGTGATCCGGTACTGGAGCCAGAAGCCGCGCCAGAAATGGCCGTTGGGGCAATCGATCAGGAACAGTCGGGCTTGATCGTCGATCAGCAAATTGCGCCACTTCAAATCGTTATGAGCAAAGCGATTGTCGTGCATTACCCGAGTGTAATCCGCCAATTGCCGACTGACCGTATCGACCCAGGCACGGTCCGACAACTTGGGATCGTGCCGTTCAGCCAGTGCCGACAAGTCTTCAGTATTAGGCAGTTCGCGCGTGATCATCGCTCCGCGGTCGTACGCCGCGCCGCGCCGTTCCAGGCCCCAGGCCACGACTTCGGCGGTGGGAATGCCCCACTTGGCGAAGCGTTTGAGGTTCTGCCACTCGGTCTTCACCCGGGGTTTGCCCAGATAACGGCGCAGGCCTTTGCCGGCACCGTTGTAGCGTTTGACGTAATAGTTGACGCCGTTGCGATTGACGCGGATGACCTCGGACAACAGGTCGCGGGTCAGCCGCTCACCCTGCAGCGCGAACACCGCTTCAAGGCTGCCAAAATCCTCTGCCAGCTCACTGTAAGCAGGTTCCAGTTTCCAACCCGCCATCAGAGCGCATCCCCATATCGCTGTTTACGGTCATAAAGTTTGTTGGCTTTGCCTTCCAGCCAGGCGAGCAGCGACGCTTCTTCGGCCAGAATCTGGCGCAGCGGCTGTTGAAAGTAGCCTTTGAGGAAACGCAGCTTGTCACGCCGGGTCAGGCCGATGTCCAGGGCCGAAAAGTACAGCGCCGCCAGATCTTTATTGCGCCAGCGCCGAGTGATTGCCGAACGGGTCTGGGCACGATGCAGGTCAATCACTGAGAGTTTGAAATCGTCGGCGGTCACCGGTTTATCGGTGTGCAGCAGAAAATGGCAGATGTAGCAGTCGCGGTGGTTGACCCCGGCGCGATGCATCATGCCGGTCATGCGCGCCACTTCGGCGATCAGCGCACGCTTTAGCCTGGGCTCGGGCGGATTCTTGATCCAGTCGATGCTGAAGTCTTCGAGGCTGACGGTCGGCGCCAGCTCTTCGGTGACGATGAACGAGTGCTGGTCTGCCGGGTTGCTGCCCTTCTCGCCGTAAGCGACGGCGGTCATGGTTGGCACGCCGACTTCTTGCAGGCGCGCAATGGCTTTCCATTCCTGACCCGCGCCGAGGACCGGCAGCTTGGCCGTCAGCAGGTTTTTGAAGATCTCGCCCCAGCCAATGCCGCGATGGATCTTCACGAAAAAACCATTGCCGTTCACTTCAGTGCGCAAGGTCCGGCGCGCTTCCAGTTCACGGTAAACCTCGCCCTCGAGGCCTTCGACTTCGGTGAACGCATCGCGTCCGGCCCAAAGGCTCTTGAACGGTTCAGCCAGCATCAACTTCATTTAGCGCGCTCCGCCAGAATCACATCGGCCGCGTGCTGCGGCATGCTGTAGAGGTCGGCCGTCTCGGCAAAGGCCAGACCGTTGCGGCTCCAGGCCGTCCGTGCTTGAGCGTCATTCAACATACCGGTCAGGTATCGGGTCAGTTGTGCCTGCTCGAAGGGTTCGTCGAGCACCAGGCCGGCGTCGGCCTCGGCGATGTAATGGGCATAGCCACACACCGCACTCACCAATACCGGCAGCCCGGCCACCAGGGCTTCGAGCAACACGGTCCCGGTGTTTTCGTTGTACGCCGGGTGGATCAACAGGTCGGCACCGAGCAGGAAACGCGGGATATCGCTACGGCCCTTGAGGAACGTCACGTTATCGCCAAGGCCCAATGTGGCGCTCTGCATCTGGAATAATTTGGGGTCATCCTGGCCAATTACAAACAGACGGGTGCGTTTCTTCAGATCAGCGGGCAACGCGGCCAGTGCCTTGAGGCTGCGATCCACGCCTTTGGTCTTGAACCCGGAGCCGATTTGCACCAGCAGCAACTCATCGTCTTTGAGGTTGAATTCGGCACGGAACCCGGCGCGAATCTCAGCGGCATTGGCCGGTGCACGACGGTCTTGGGAAATGCCCGGTGGCAGCAGATGGAAACGCTCCAGCGGCGTGTCGTAATGCTTGATGAACAGCGGCTGCTGCACTTCGGAAATCATCAGCACTTCGGTCTTGGCGTCTTTGGCGAACACCGCGCGCTCGTACTCGGCGAAGTGCCGGTAGCGGCCCCAACGGCGGTACAGCGAGTTGCGCAGATTCTGCGCCTTGTCTTCAAAGCAGCCATCGGCAGCGTAGTAAACGTCCAGGCCCGGCATTTTGTTGAAGCCGATCAGCCGATCCACGGGACGTTTGGCCAGGTCGGCCTCCATCCACTCGCTGAGCTTCTCGTTGCGCCGATGATTGAACAGCGCTTTGACCGGTGCCACCAGCACTTCGAAACCCGGCGGAATGTCGCCTTCCCAGATCAGCGTGTAGACACGAATCTGATGGCCGCGCTGCTGACATTCCAGGGCGATGCGCATGAAATCGCGCTGCAAGCCCCCGAACGGAAAATACTTGTACAAGACGAATGCCAATTGCATCAGCGCAGCTCCTCAGCCAGTAACAACGTGCTCAGTCGGGTCGCGACACGCTCGGGATTCAGACGCGTGAAGCACAGTGGCCACTCGCGTTTCAGGTCAAACTGACGGGCATCCTGGGCCGTCGGTTGATACGTACATTTCTTTTGCAGGCACGGGGCGCACGGGAAGTCGCTGGCGATGTGAATCTGCGCTTTGCCATAGGCACCGGTCAGGCCCGGGTTGGTCGGGCCGAACAGCGACAGGGTCGGCACATCCAGCGCGGCGGCCAGATGACCCAGGCCGGTGTCCACGGCGACACACGCCTGTGCACCGGCCAGGACCTTGCCGACGCCCGCCAGATTCAGCTTGGGCAGCACTTCGACATGACGGAACCCGGCGGCGATGCGCTCGGCCCGGGCTTTCTCTACCGGATTGCCCCACGGCAGCTTCACGCCGACGCCGAGATAACCCACGCGTTCGGCCAGCTCACGCCAGTAGGCTTCCGGCCAGTGCTTGGTGTCCCACGTGGTGCCGTGCAGGAACAGCACGTACGGATTCTTGCGCGGCAGTTCCACCAGGCGTTCGACGTTCAGGCCGTAATCGCCCAGACCCTTGGGCAAGTCGTAGCCCAATGCCAGCGCGAACAATTGACGCACCCGCTCTACCGCGTGTTGTCCACGGCCCACCGCCAGGCGACGGGAGTAAAAGCGCGCGGCCATCGGCTCGCGTGCCGAATCCTTGTCCAGCCCGGCGACCGGCGCCTTGACGTAACGCGTCAGCCAGGCGCTTTTCAGCAAGCCCTGGGCGTCGATCACCAGATCATATTTTGTGGCTCGAACGCTTTGTTTGAAGCGCTTCCACTCGCCACTCTTGATGGTTTGCCAGATGTTCTTGCGCCAGCGACGGATCGCCACCGGGATCACCTTGCCCACGGCCGGGTGCCAGGTCGGGATCTCGGCAAAGCCTTCTTCCACCACCCAGTCAAACTTGATGCCGGGGATTGCCCGGGCCGCATCGGTCAACGCTGGCAGCGCGTGAATCACGTCGCCCAGCGAAGACGTCTTGATCAACAGAACCCGCAAACTATTTGACCTCGACCACAGTGCCCTGCAACCGCTGCAAGGCTTCGTTAACCGCTTGCGGCATCAGTTGGCGCAGGCAGTTGTAATGACCGAACCGGCACGTGCGATCGAAGCAGGGGCTGCACTCGATGCCCAGGCGAACCACTTCGACATGCTCGGCCAACGGCGGGGTAAAACCTGGCGACGTCGAGCCGTAGATCGCCACCAATGGGCGGTTCAGCGCGGCGGCGACGTGCATCAGGCCGGAGTCGTTGGACACCACGGCATCGGCGCAGGACATCAAGTCGATGGCTTCGGCCAGCGAAGTGCCGCCGCTGAGGTTGACCGACTCTTCACGCAGGCCGGGAATCAGGCGCGCCCGGATGTCTTCGCCCACGGCGTGATCGTTTTTCGAACCGAACAACCAGACTTGCCAGCCTTCGCGAATCTTCGCTTCGGCGACCTTGGCGTAATGCTCGGACGGCCAGCGCTTGGCTTCACCGAACTCCGCACCGGGGCACAGGACCAACACCGGGCGGTCGAGGGCCAGGCCGAACTTGGCCAGCGTCGCTTCGCGGGTGACCGGGTCGATCTGCAAGGTCGGGCGTGGATAGGGTTTCGGCAGTTCGACACCGGGCTCATGGGCCAGGGCCATGAAGCGCTCGATCATCAGCGGATAACGTTCTTTATCCAGCGTGCGCACGTCATTGAGCAGGCCGTAGCGGAATTCGCCACGCCAGCCGGTGCGCTTCGGGATGCCGGCGAAGAACGGCACCAGCGCCGACTTCAGCGAATTGGGCAGCAAAATCGCCTGGTCGTACTGACCGGCCAGGGATTTGCCGATACGCCGGCGGGTCGCCAGCTCCAAAGCGCCGTGGCCGAGTGGAAAGCTCAAGGCCTGGCGTACTTCGGGCATGCGTTCCAGGATCGGCCGGCTCCACTCGGGGGCCAGGACGTCGATTTCGCATTGCGGGTGGCGTTGCTTGAGACACTGAAACAGTGTCTGCGCCATCACCATGTCACCGACCCAACTGGGCCCAACGATCAGAATTTTCATGTGGTTTCCAAAAACGAACCGGGGAGGCATACGCCTCCCCGCCTCGAGAATTCTACAAAACACTGCAGATCTTTTGTGGCAGCGAGCTCACTCACCACCACATTGGGTATTGGATGTTTCAATATCCCGCTTCAGCTTAGCCCCAGCTCACGCCAGATTCGCAACACCTGTCGCCGTTCATCCGCGAACTGGTCGCCCGGTATGACCCCGGCGTCCTTCTGCAAGGCCTGCCGGTGAGCGGCGGAGCGATAGGCTTTATAGGCCTCGCGCAACAAGCTGGCGTCTTCGGCGGGCATCAGCCCTTCGTTTGCCAGCTCTTCCAGAATGCGGAAATTATCAGACCAGCGCAGCAATGACGGGCACGCTTGGGACCACGCCAGGGCCGCGTATTGCACCATAAATTCAATATCGACGATACCTCCGGCGTCCTGCTTGAGATCAAACGGAGCCGTGGCTTCGAAGGCATTCGCCCCGGTCCCGGCCGCCGTACTCTTGGTGCCGAGGTTATCGCGCATCTTCGCGCGCATCTCACTGACCTCCTGACGCAGGGTCGCCAGGTCTCGCGGCTTGCCCAGCACCGCCGCGCGAACCCGCTCGAATTCCCGACCGACATCCGCGCTGCCCACCAGCACTCGCGCCCGAACCAGCGCCTGATGCTCCCAGGTCCAGGCCTCGCCGTGTTGATAACGGGCAAATGCACCGAGCGAACTCACCAGCAACCCCGCTGCACCCGAAGGTCGCAAGCGCATGTCCACTTCATACAGCTGACCGGAGTTGGTCTGTGCCGTCAGCAAGTGAATGATCCGTTGCCCCAGGCGGGTGAAAAACTGCGCACCATCGATTGGTTTTGGTCCGTCGGTTTCTGCCAGTGGATCGCCATCGTGGATAAACACCAGATCCAGGTCCGAAATATGCCCGAGTTCCAGCCCGCCGACTTTCCCATAACCGACAATGATGAAGTCGGGATCGCACAACCTGCCGTCAGCACGCAACGGCGTGCCGTACTTGGCCACGGTCTGGTGCCAAGCCAGGGCCAACACTTGTTCAAGAATAGCTTCGGCGAGCCAGGTCAAGTAATCGCTGACTTTCATCAACGGCAGGCTGCCGGCGATTTCCGAGGCGGCGACGCGCAAGCGGTGCGCCAGTTTGAAATGGCGCAGGGCTTCCATCTGCTGTTCGAGGTCGTCCTCGGGAATCCGCATCAGGCGCTCGCGCAATTCGGCGGCCAGCTCCGGCGCCAGTGGTGGCTTGAACAGCCGGCCTTCGTTGAGCAATTCGTCGAGCAGCAGCGGGAAGCGCGTGATTTGCTCGGCGATCCACGGGCTAGCGGCGCACAAGGTCAGCAAGCGTCGCAGTGCGCCGGGGTTTTCGGTCAGCAACACCAGATAGGCGGAACGACGGGCCACGGCTTCAACCAGCGGCAGCACGCGCTCCAGCACCAGGTCGGGGTTGGCATGCTCGACGGCCTGAGCCAGCAAGCGTGGAATAAAGGCATCAAGGCGTTCACGCCCCAAACGCTGCATCGCACGAAGTTGCGGACTGCCGCGCAGTCCCGCCAAGGCTTTCAGGGCCTTGGTGGCGTCCTTGAAACCACCCTCCTCCAACTGCCGGCAAGCCGCCTCTTCGTCCTGGGCTTCTTCCCACAACGGCAGCCATTCACCGCCAACCACTACTTCGCTTTCGCCGCCTTGCTCTTCATCAGGATCGGCAATCACCTGAGCGAAATGCCAGGCCACGCGCCCACGCCAATACATCAGTTGCTCATGGAAGGCGTCCCAGTCGGCGAAGCCCATCATAAAGGCAATGCGCGCCTGGTCCTGCGCGCTATCCGGCAGCATCTGGGTCTGGCGGTCGGCAATCGCCTGAATCGCGTGTTCGGTGTAACGCAGGAATTCGTAGCCTTCGCGCAACTCGCTGATCACTGCCGGCGGCAGGTAACCCTGACCTTCCAGTGTGCTCAGTACTTTTAATAGAGGGCGTTGTTGCAGGCTCAGGTCGCGGCCGCCATGAATCAGCTGGAACGCCTGGGCGATAAACTCGACTTCACGAATGCCGCCAGAGCCGAGCTTGATGTTGTCGGCCATGCCTTTGCGCCGGACTTCCTGCTGGATCAGCTGCTTCATGGTGCGCAGCGCTTCGATTGCCGAGAAGTCCAGGTAACGCCGGTAAACGAAGGGGCGCAGCATGTCCTGCAATTGCGCACCAGTCACCTGATCACCCGCCACCACGCGCGACTTGATCATCGCGTAGCGCTCCCAGTCACGCCCCTGATCCTGGTAATACTGCTCCAGCGCATTGAAGCTCAAGACCAACGCACCTGCCGAACCGTAAGGGCGCAGGCGCATGTCGACGCGGAACACGAATCCGTCGACCGTCATCGGGTCCAGCGCCTTGATCAGGCGTTGGCCCAGACGAATGAAGAATTCCTGGTTATCCAGTGAGCGCTTCACACCGACGGTTTCGCCACCCTCGGGGTAGGCGAAGATCAGGTCGATGTCCGACGACAGGTTCAACTCCACCGCGCCGAGTTTGCCCATGCCGAGGATGACCATTTGTTGCGGCTCGCCACTGCGGCGGCCGGTCGGCACACCAAACTGCTCGCAATGACGCGAATACAACCACTGATAGGCCTGATCGATACTCGCATCGGCCATGTCCGAGAGGTCGCGGCAGGTCTGAACCAGGTCGGCCTGGCGGGTCAGGTCGCGCCAGATGATCCGCACTTGCTGGCGGGTGCGCTGACGGCGCAGGGCGCGGCCGAGTTCGTCCTCGGTTTGCGCCGCATTCACCGCTGCCGCAATCTGCCCGCACAACTCGCCGGGGGCAAAACCGCGATCCAATTCGCCGGACTCAACCAGCCCCAGCAACATCAAAGGGTCACGCACACTCTGTTCAATCACAAAGTCGCTGGCGGCCACGACGCGGGCGAATTGCGCCCAGCGTTCAGGTGTCCAGGTGGAGAGCCGATGATCGTCCTCAAGGGCCGCAACGGCGGTGCGCAGCGACTGTTCGGCGCGGGTGACAAGCGGCAGGAGAATGCCGGGCAGTTCGGCAAGCGTGGGAAGGCTCATGGTCTATCCTTGATCGGCGTACAACGGGTTGCATGTAGTGAATTTTCATATTGCACTACGTGAAGGACTGTCGAACAAAAGTTAGAAATAGCTGAAAATTCTTTATTTTTGGCAGTGAACATCAAGCTTTCACCTTTTGTGGTTGGTAAAAGACCAACCTTAACGATTATTCTCACAACGCAGCCGGAGGCCACAAGCCATTCATCTGTAGTTTTACTACTCGTATATACATTCGAAAGGCTGAAATGCCCGAAGATTTGTAGTAAAACTACACGCCGCCGGAACAACCTCTCGGCAATCCAAGAATTTATATCGTCTGCCCACAAGGCCAGTCGCAAACTCAGGCAACCGATTCTGGAAGCCTTTCCGCCCTGGAGCAAGCCATGCAAGACCTCGATCCCGTCGAAACCCAGGAATGGCTGGACGCCCTGGAATCGGTTCTCGACAAAGAAGGCGAAGACCGCGCTCACTATCTGATGACCCGTATGGGCGAACTGGCGACCCGCAGTGGCTCGCAGCTGCCTTACGCCATCACCACGCCGTACCGCAACACCATTCCCGTAACCCACGAAGCACGCATGCCTGGCGACCTGTTCATGGAACGCCGCATTCGCTCGTTGGTACGCTGGAACGCGATGGCCATGGTGATGCGTACGAACCTGAAAGATTCTGACCTGGGCGGTCACATCTCCAGCTTCGCCTCCAGCGCCACCCTGTACGACATCGGCTTCAACTATTTCTTCCAGGCCCCGACCGACGAACACGGCGGCGACCTGATCTACTTCCAGGGCCACACCTCGCCAGGCGTTTACGCCCGTGCATTCATGGAAGGCCGCATCACCGAAGACCAGATGAACAACTTCCGCCAGGAAGTCGACGGTCAGGGCCTGTCGTCCTACCCGCACCCTTGGCTGATGCCTGATTTCTGGCAGTTCCCGACCGTATCCATGGGCCTGGGCCCGATCCAGGCGATCTACCAGGCACGCTTCATGAAGTACCTGGAAGCCCGTGGCTTCATCCCTGAAGGCAAGCAGAAAGTCTGGTGCTTCCTGGGCGACGGCGAGTGTGACGAGCCGGAATCCCTGGGCGCCATCTCGCTGGCTGGCCGCGAGAAGCTCGACAACCTGATCTTCGTCATCAACTGCAACCTGCAGCGCCTCGACGGCCCGGTTCGCGGGAATGGCAAGATCATCCAGGAACTCGAAGGCGTGTTCCGCGGTGCTCAGTGGAACGTGACCAAAGTCATCTGGGGCCGTTTCTGGGACCCACTGCTGGCCAAGGACGTCGACGGTATCCTGCAACGTCGCATGGACGAAGTCATCGACGGCGAGTACCAGAACTACAAAGCCAAAGACGGCGCGTTCGTGCGTGAACACTTCTTCAACTCGCCAGAACTCAAGGCGATGGTTGCTGATCTGTCCGACGACGAGATCTGGAAACTCAACCGAGGCGGCCACGACCCGTACAAGGTCTACGCGGCGTACCACGAAGCGGTCAACCACAAAGAACAGCCAACCGTCATCCTGGCCAAGACCATCAAAGGTTATGGCACCGGTGCCGGCGAAGCGAAGAACACCGCGCACAACACCAAGAAGGTTGATGTTGAAAGCCTGAAGCTGTTCCGCGATCGTTTCGACATCCCGGTCAAAGACGAAGAGCTGGAAAATCTGCCGTTCTTCAAGCCAGAGCCAAACAGCGCCGAAGCCCGCTACCTGAGCGAGCGCCGCACTGCACTGGGCGGTTTCGTACCACAGCGCCGCGCGAAGAGCATCAGCGTGCCAACGCCGCCACTCGATACCCTCAAGGCAATCCTTGATGGCTCGGGCGACCGCGAGATTTCCACCACCATGGCTTTCGTGCGGATCCTCGCGCAACTGGTCAAGGACAAGGAAATCGGCTCGCGCATCGTTCCGATCATCCCGGACGAAGCCCGTACCTTCGGTATGGAAGGCATGTTCCGTCAGTTGGGCATCTACTCCTCCGTCGGCCAGCTCTACGAGCCAGTCGATAAAGACCAGGTGATGTTCTACAAGGAAGACAAGAAGGGCCAGATCCTCGAAGAAGGCATCAACGAAGCAGGCGCCATGAGCTCCTTCATCGCTGCCGGTACTTCGTACTCCAGCCACAACCAGCCAATGCTGCCGTTCTACATCTTCTACTCGATGTTCGGCTTCCAGCGTATCGGCGACCTCGCCTGGGCCGCTGGCGACAGCCGTACCCGTGGCTTCCTGATCGGCGGCACCGCCGGCCGGACCACGCTCAACGGCGAAGGCCTGCAACACGAAGACGGTCACAGCCACATCCTGGCTGCCACCATCCCGAACTGCCGCACCTATGATCCGACCTACGGCTACGAGCTGGCGGTGATCATTCAGGACGGCATGAAGAAGATGACCGAAGAGCAACAGGACGTCTTTTACTACATCACCGTGATGAACGAGTCCTACCAGCAGCCAGCCATGCCGGCCGGTGCCGAAGAAGGCATCAAGAAAGGCATGTACCTGCTTGAAGAAGACACCCGCGAAGCGGCGCACCACGTTCAGCTGATGGGCTCCGGCACCATCCTGCGTGAAGTGCGTGAAGCGGCGAAGATTCTGCGTGAAGAGTTCAACGTCGGCGCTGACGTATGGAGCGTTACCAGCTTCAACGAACTGCGTCGCGACGGCCTGGCCGTAGAGCGCACCAACCGTCTGCACCCGGGCCAGAAGCCTAAACTGAGCTACGTCGAAGAATGCCTGAACGGCCGTAAAGGTCCGGTGATCGCTTCTACCGACTACATGAAGTTGTTCGCTGAGCAAATTCGTCAGTGGGTCCCGTCCAAGGAATTCAAAGTCCTGGGCACCGACGGTTTCGGCCGCAGCGACAGCCGCAAGAAACTGCGTCATTTCTTCGAAGTCGACCGTCATTTCGTGGTGTTGGCAGCCCTGGAAGCACTGGCTGACCGTGGTGACATCGAACCTAAGGTTGTGGCTGAAGCCATTACCAAGTTCGGTATCAACCCGGAAAAACGCAACCCACTGGACTGCTGAGGAGAGATTCTGTGAGCGAACTCATTCGCGTACCTGACATCGGCAGCGGTGAAGGTGAAGTAATTGAACTGTTTGTGAAGGTCGGCGACCGTATCGAAGCCGACCAGAGCATCCTGACACTTGAGTCGGACAAGGCGAGCATGGAAGTGCCTGCGCCGAAGGCCGGTATCATCAAGAGCCTGAAAGTGAAGCTGGGCGATCGCCTGAAAGAAGGCGACGAACTGCTGGAGCTGGAAGTCGAAGGTGCCGCAGCCGCGGCCCCTGCGGCTGCCGCTGCACCAGCCGCCAAGGCTGAAGCCAAACCGGCTGCTGCGCCTGCCGCTGCTCCTGTTGCTGCGCCGGCTGCTGCCAGCGTTCAGCAAGTGCACGTGCCGGACATCGGTTCGGCGGGCAAGGCCCAGATCATCGAGATCCAGGTCAAGGTCGGCGACACCGTCGCAGCTGATCAATCGCTGATCACCCTGGAGTCCGACAAGGCGAGCATGGAAATCCCGTCGCCTGCCGCTGGCGTGGTCAAGGCCATCAGCGTCAAGCTCAACGACGAAGTCGGCACTGGCGACCTGATCCTGGATCTGGAAGTGGCGGGTGCCGCGGCACCGGCTGCTGCTCCAGCCCAGGCTGCCGCTCCAGCTGCTGCCGCTGCGCCTGCTCCTGCAGCAGCCCCGGCTGCACCGGTTGCCGACAGCATTCAGGACATCCACGTTCCGGACATCGGTTCGTCGGGCAAGGCCAAGATCATCGAAGTCCTGGTCAAGGCCGGCGACACCGTTGCAGCCGACCAGTCGCTGATCACCCTGGAATCCGACAAGGCGAGCATGGAAATCCCGTCGCCTGCCGCTGGCGTGGTGGAAAGCGTTTCCATCAAGCTCGATGACGAAGTCGGCACCGGCGACCTGATCCTCACGCTCAAAGTCAAAGGCGCTGCGCCTGCCGCTGCCCCGGCTCCGGCCGTTGCTGCACCGAGCGTTCCAGCTCCTGCCGCCGCACCGGCTGCTGCTCCGGTAGCTGCTGCACCTGCCGCTGCACCGGCCAAGCCAGGCGCCAAGGTTCACGCCGGCCCGGCTGTACGCCAACTGGCCCGTGAGTTCGGCGTCGAGCTGAACGCCGTCGGCGCCAGTGGCCCGCACGGTCGCATCCTGAAAGAAGACGTGCAGGTTTACGTCAAAGCCATGATGCAGAAGGCCAAGGAAGCACCGGCCGCTGCGGCTGGCGCAACCGGCGGCGCGGGCATCCCGCCGATTCCGGTCGTGGACTTCAGCCGCTTCGGTGAAACCGAAGAAGTGCCGATGACTCGCCTGATGCAAATCGGCGCGTCGAGCCTGCACCGCAGCTGGTTGAACATTCCGCACGTGACTCAGTTCGATTCGGCTGATATCACCGACCTGGAAGCGTTCCGCAACGCTCAGAAAGCCGTTGCAGAGAAGGCTGGCGTCAAGCTGACCATCCTGCCGCTGCTGCTCAAGTCGTGCGCGCACCTGCTCAAGGAACTGCCGGACTTCAACAGTTCGCTGGCACCAAGCGGCAAAGCGATCATCCGCAAGAAGTACGTGAACATCGGCTTCGCGGTCGACACCCCTGAAGGCCTGCTGGTACCGGTCATCAAAAACGTCGATCAGAAGAGCCTGTTGCAACTGGCAGCCGAAGCCGCTGCGCTGGCCGCCAAAGCCCGCGACAAGAAGCTCACCGCTGACGACATGCAAGGCGCCTGTTTCACCATTTCCAGCCTTGGCCACATTGGCGGCACCGGCTTCACGCCGATCGTCAACGCGCCGGAAGTGGCGATCCTTGGTGTTTCCAAGGCAACCATCCAGCCAGTCTGGGACGGCAAAGCCTTCCAGCCGAAACTGATGCTACCGTTGTCGTTGTCCTACGATCACCGTGTGATCAACGGCGCCGCTGCTGCACGCTTCACCAAGCGTCTGAGCGACCTGCTGGCGGACATCCGCACCATCCTGCTGTAACACCGAACGGCCCTCTCTCACCGGAGGGCCGTTCGCGTTCCACGTTTTCCGAGCGCCACGCTCGTACCTCAACCCCGCCAATTTGGCGGGGCTTTTTTTGCCTGGCAGAAAGTTTCTTCCTACATTCGTTGCTGACGTCGGCCACAACGCCAGTCCACTTTCGCTCGATATTTTTTTTGCGTACTAACTAGTCTTAGTTCGACAGTATTTTCTTTTAAATACTGCAACCCCTTCTACTTAGTTAGCGCCACTTCGAATGGATTCGAATATGTTTAAACCGACTGTCGGCCCTATTATTGGCCACACAACTACAAACCACGCGCGCATTTTTCTTCGCGGCAAACTTCAAGACACTTCATTGGTATTTGCGGGTGTTCGTTATCGACGCCTGGGTGAAGAGCACTGGTCCCGAGGCGAATTTGTAAAACTGATGATCGTGCGCGACATGAGCGATGTGATTGCACTCAATGAATTGGCCAGCGACACCGAGTACGAATATCAGGCCGGCTGGTTCAGCCCGATGAGCCCGGTGCATACCGTGGAGACGGTCCAGGAGCTGCCATTGCAATGGCCTCGGGATATTTATCGCTTTCGTACGCAGTCCAGCAAAATCACCACGCTGCGGGCGTATATCGTTGGCTCATGCCGCTACCTTCGAATGACCGCAGGGATACCGTCGGCCCCGCACCTGGGCGACCGGATTTTCGCTTCGATCGCACACCTTGCGCAGCGGGCGGAGCCGCCCATCAGCGCCACGTTGATGACAGGCGATCAAATCTACGTCGATGACTTGAACGTTATTGCTCCCGACCGCGAGTACAAGGAAATACTCAGCAAGTACCGAATTGCTTTTTCTCAACCCAACATCAGCAAGTTAATGTCCGGCACTCCAACTTACATGATCCTCGACGACCATGAAATAGAAGACAACTGGCCTGCCAACAAAAGCAAGACGGACGATTACTTATACAAAAACGCCATCGCAGCGTATGAGTTATATCAAGCCAGCCATAGCCCTGCGCATGAATTACTTGCCGACGGACAGATAAGCAGAAAGCTCGAACAGTATTGGTATCAGTTCGCCAACGGCGATATTGAATGGTTTGTCACCGACAGCCGCACTCGACGCAATTTGTCGGCCGATGATCGCCGTATCCTTGATGAAGAACAGGAACAGGCGCTGTGCAAATGGCTGATCCACAGCCCGGCCCGGGTCAAATTTGTGGTAACCAGCGTGATGTTCTACCCCGACCGCAAAACCTTGGGCGATGACGCCTGGAAAGCCTTCCCGGAACAACGCCTGCGATTGCTGGAAACGATTCGTACGCACCGCATCAAGAACGTGATCTTCGTGTCGGGCGATGTCCACGGCTCCCTGACGAGTCGACTGACCCACAGCAAAGACCCGGACTTCGAGGTGCACACCATCGTTTCCTCGCCCCTGTGCAACAGCAAACTGCTGCCTTATGCCAAGGCCTCCACGTTCATCCTGGATCAGCCGTTGGCGAAAACGGCTGCGGGGGACTACCGTCATGAACTGACCAGCCAGGTGGTCAGCCAGGACAATTTTGCCCATCTGGTCGTTGATAGAGAGCACATTCAGGTTAATTACCACGACCGGGACGGCAAACCATTACAAGCGATCAATATCCCTCTGGCCTAGTAAAGAAGGCCAAATGCATAAGTTTTAAGCGCGCGCTGGAGAAAACTTCCCTCCTGCCGACATATTCTTATAGCACTTGGCCTTCATGTCTCTTGTCAGTCAGTGCCGCAATGATGCAACCTTGCCGCAGACAACAGTTAAGAGGGCGAGAGCCCGGCGCGATCAGCACATTCGAAGTGAGTTTCCCTCAATGAAAAGCCAACCCGATGCCGCCAGCCGAATGGTGGCCGAGGTAGTGACGCAGTTGCCTGTGCCCTCGCGGCTCGGCATGCTGCGTTTCGAACGGCTGAATGAACCTAGCTGGGCGCTGCTGTTTCTCGATCCTAATTGCGAACGTCATTTCGGTCTGCCGGCCGTGGACCTGTGTGCGCTGGTCGACTCACCCTACGCCAGCCTGATGGAGCCCGAAGCGCGCTATCAGTTGCATGACGCGGTCCAGCAGCAACTCACCGACAGTCCGAATTACCAGATCCGCTACACCTTGCACACCGCCTCTGGCGCCTTGAACCTGCTGGAACTGGGCGAAGCCTATAAACAGCACAATCGGCACTTGTTGCGCGGCTATTTGCTGGTCGTCGACGACCTCTTCAAGGACTTTCAGCTATCCCCCGCGCAGGATCTGGAGACCCAGAACTCGCGCCTGCAAATCGCCCTGGAACTCAACCAGCGCGCCCAGCAGGAACAGTTGCAGCATCTGGACCGGGTGCGCGCCCAGCAGGACCTGATCCTGTTGCTGACCCGCCAGCGCTACAGCAGCAACAATTCTCTGAAAGAAGCCGCCGAACTGATCACCCGCAGCGCCTGCGATATCTACGAAATCGACTGCGCCAGCCTGTGGAACCTCGAAGACTCGATGCTGGTGCCGATTTCGGCTTTTCACCGCGTCAGCGGGGAATATCTGCTGCCGGACCCGATCGACGTCAGCGGCTTCCCCGACTACCTCGAAGCCCTGCACAGCAGCCGCGCCATTGACGCCCATAACGCCATGCGTGATCCGCGCACCCGGGACATGGCCGAGAGCCTGCGCCCGCGCGATGTGAACGCGATGCTCGACGCCAGTATCCGCGTCGACGGTCAAGTGGTCGGCGTGCTCTGCCTGGAGCAGACGGGTGCTACCCGCGCCTGGCAGTCGGACGAAATCGCGTTTGCCGGCGAGCTGGCGGATCAGTTCGCCCAAGTCATCAACAACCACAACCGCCGCACCGCCACCAGCGCCCTGCACCTGTTCCAGCGTGCGGTCGAGCAAAGCGCCAACGCCTTTTTGCTGGTCAATTGCGACGGCGTGGTGGAATACGTCAACCCCAGCTTCACCGCGATCACCCAGTACACCACCGAAGAAGTCCACGGCCAGCGGCTGTCGGAACTGCCGGCACTGGAGAACCTCAGTGAATTGCTGTTCGACGCACCCTCGGCACTGGCCAAGAGCAACAGCTGGCAAGGCGAATTCAAGAGCCGACGAAAGAACCTCGAACCGTACTGGGGGCAGTTATCAATCTCCAAGGTGTACGGCGATAACCGCGAGTTGACGCATTACATCGGCATTTACGAAGACATCACCCAGACCAAACTCGCCCAGCAGCGCATCGAGCGCCTGGCCTACACCGACAACCTGACCAATCTCGGCAACCGCCCCGCCTTCATCCGCAACCTCGATGAACGCTTCGCCCGCGACACCGATACGCCCATCTGCCTGTTGCTGGTGGACATCGACAACTTCAAGCGGATCAACGACAGCCTCGGTCACCAGACCGGCGACAAACTGTTGATCAGCCTGGCCCGACGCCTGCGCAACAGCCTGAGCCCGAGTGGCAGCCTGGCGCGCTTCGCCAGTAACGAATTCGCTGTGTTGCTGGACAACACCGATATGCGCACCGGCCTGCAGGTCGCCAATCAATTGCTGATGACCCTCGACAAGCCGATGTTCGTCGACAACCAGTTGATCAGCGTCACCGGCTCCGTGGGCCTGGCCTGCGCGCCGCTGCATGGTCGTGACCCGCAAACCCTGATGCGCAACGCCGGCCTGGCGCTGCACAAGGCCAAGGCCAACGGCAAGCATCAGGTCCAGGTGTTCACCGAAGCGCTGAATGCCGAGGCCAGCTACAAGCTGTTCGTCGAGAACAACCTGCGCCGCGCCCTCACCCAGAACGAGCTGGACGTGTTCTATCAGCCCAAGCTGTGCTTGCGCAGTGGCCGCCTGCTGGGGATGGAAGCGTTGTTGCGCTGGAACCACCCCGACAAAGGCATGATCCGCCCGGACCAGTTCATCAGCGTCGCCGAAGAAACCGGGCTGATCATCCCGATCGGCAAATGGATCGCCCGCCAGGCCTGCCGCATGAGCAAGGCGCTGAGCGCCGCCGGCCTGGGCAATCTTCAAGTGGCGATCAACCTGTCACCCAAACAGTTCTCCGACCCGGACCTGGTGTCGTCCATCGCGACCATCCTCAAGGAAGAAGCGCTGCCAGCCCACCTGCTGGAGTTGGAACTCACCGAAGGCCTGCTGCTGGAAGCCACCGAAGACACGCACTTGCAGCTTGATCAACTCAAGCGCCTGGGCCTGACCCTGGCCATGGATGACTTCGGCACCGGATACTCGTCGCTCAGCTACCTGAAAAAATTCCCGATCGACATCATCAAGATCGATCGCAGCTTCATCCACGAAATCCCGGACAACCAGGACGACATGGAAATCACCTCCGCGGTGATCGCCATGGCCCACAACCTGAAACTCAAGGTCGTGGCCGAAGGCATCGAGACGGCCGAGCAGTTGGCCTTCTTGCGCCGTCACCGCTGCGACGTCGGCCAGGGCTACCTGTTCGACCGACCAATCCCCGGCGCCGAGCTGATCGAAAAGCTCAAGCGCTACCCGCGTGGCCCGTTCGCCTGACATCGGCGTAACACTCGGGCAAACTGCGTGTCTGACCAATTACACTCAACCTGACTGAGGGGACTGATCATGGTCTTGCGCTCGGAAATTCTGGTGAACAAAAACGTGCTTCCAACAAAAGAACAAGCTCTGCCTGGCCGCGAAACCGCGATGAACCTGCCTGAAAAGCATTTTGTTTTTACCGACACACCACTGCTGGGCCCGTTCTTCGAGGACGTCGACTTCGCGATCTTCGGCCTCGGCTGCTTCTGGGGCGCGGAACGTCGCTTCTGGCAGCGCGAAGGCGTGGTCAGCACCGTGGTGGGTTACGCCGGCGGCTACACGCCGAACCCAACGTATGAAGAAGTCTGCTCAGGCCTGACTGGCCACAGCGAAGTGGTGCTGGTGGTGTACGACAAGGCGAAAGTCAGCTACGAAGCGCTGTTGAAAATGTTCTGGGAACTGCACAACCCGACCCAAGGCATGCGTCAGGGCAACGACATCGGCACTCAGTACCGCTCGGTGATCTATGCCACCACCCAGGAGCAATTGGACGCGGCACTCAACAGCAAGGCAGTGTTCCAGACCGAACTGACCAAGGCCGGCAAAGGCGAGATCACCACCGAAATCGACCAGGCCCCGACGGTCTACTTCGCCGAGGCGTATCACCAGCAGTACCTGGCCAAGAACCCTGAAGGGTATTGCGGGATTGGCGGCACGGGCGTGACCTGCCCGATTTGATTTCAGATTGATCGTTCCCACGCTCTGCGTGGGAATGCCTCAATGGACGCTCCGCGTCCGCTGTTGGGACGCGGAGCGTCCCGGGCTGCATTCCCACGCAGAGCGTGGGAACGATCATCACCAACTGATCAACTCTCAGCGATCAACCAATCCATCTGCCACCCGCCCTGGGTTTGCCCAAGTTTCTTGGACAACCACGGCAGCAGCTCGCGCAATTCCTCTTCCAGACCCCACGGCGGATTGGCAATCGCCATCCCGGAGCCGTTCAGGCTGTTCGGCGTATCCAGCGGATGCACCAGCAACTCCACGCGCAACAGCTTCGGCGCGCCCGTGCCCGCCAGGTCCTGATAGAAACGACGCAACATGCGCTGGTCCTTCACCGGGTACCAGATCGCCGCCACGGTTTGGCGCATCCGGCCAATCGCCTCTTTGAGCGATGCCGCACAACGCTGCATCTCATCGAGCTGCTCGAACGGCGGATCGATCAACATCACCGCGCGCTTCTCCTGCACCGGCAACATCGCACGCGGCACATGCCAACCTTCGCCCAGATGCACCTTGACCCGGCGATCGCCCGCCATGTTGTCCTTGAGCAGCAAACCGTCTTCCGGATGCTTCTCGTTGAGCATTACCCGATCCTGCGGCCGCGTCAGACGCCGCGCCAGCTCAGGGGAACCCGGGTAATAGCGCAACTGGCCATCCGGGTTCATGTCGTGCAGCACCTTCATGTAATCGGCGGTCAGCTCCGGCAGATCAGGCTGATCCCACAGACGCGCAATACCTTCCAGGTACTCACCGGTACGGCTCGCCTGATCACCCTGCAGGTCATACAGACCAATGCCGGCGTGAGTATCGAGATAGGCAAACGGCTGCTCCTTGCGCGACATCAGGGCGATGAGGCGGGTCAAAGTCAGGTGTTTGAACACATCGGCGTGATTGCCGGCATGGAAGGCGTGACGATAATTCATGATTGCTCCTGCGAAGGCCGGGAAGTTTACCTTGTACCGAGGCGAACGTCAGGGCTTCGCAGCCGAGCGGGCGATTGCGGAGACTGCTGCGACAGCCCCTGCAACGCTCTTTGTAGCAGCTGGCGAAGCCTGCGTCCGGCTGCGCAGCAGTCGTAAATCCAGCTTGCAAGGAGAGCCTGAAACACCGCGAAACCTGATTTTACGACTGCTGCGCAGCCGGACGCAGGCTTCGCCAGCTGCTACAAAGCGTGTTCTGTCAGCGCTATTCCGAAGCCCGAGCCCGCAATCGCCGCCCGATAACATCCAG
Source organism: Pseudomonas sp. B21-040 (assembly GCF_024748695.1). Lineage (NCBI taxonomy): Bacteria > Pseudomonadati > Pseudomonadota > Gammaproteobacteria > Pseudomonadales > Pseudomonadaceae > Pseudomonas > Pseudomonas sp. B21-040. The sequence goes on along the minus strand of NZ_CP087176.1, from coordinate 485,592 downwards.
CACATCGCACCCATCGCGCAACGGGATGGCGCACAGCAAAGCGAAATCACTGAGGATGAACGACTCACACTCGACAGACCCACGCATGGACATGTTTTCCAGCACTTGGGTGACGGCGCGGATTCGGTAGCTGGCGGCTTCGGTTAAAACATCGAGCGGGGCGTGGGTATCGACGAACAGCGTGGGCATTTCAGTGCAGTTGCTGGTGAGTGCCATGAAGCGGCTTTTGGGGTGGGGAATGGGTTTTTCGTAGGGTGGATCCGGCGTTAACGTCGTCATTTGTAATTTCCATGAGTGAGAAATACGAGCTGCCAAACGCCCCCTCCTACAGGTTTGGGTGGCAGCCATGCGCAGGAGTAGGAGTACCGAGCACTCATGAACCTCGGTCACGCCGAAGCGTGTCCCGCGCACAGCCGCCGCGAACGATTTTATGGGCACACATTAAGTGCCGCAATCAAACGACAGAGCTGTTGCATCATGAGTGAGGGCTCCTACACCCTGCCACCACTTGCGCGGTGACAGCCAAAGACTATCGATGGAGAACATTTCAAACCAGTTCATGAAAGCCGCCACAACTTGAAGGAAACGTCCGACGACCTTGCCCAGAAATTTCGACTGGCCCTACACCCGATCATTCCAGCTCCGCCATCAAGTGCTCCAACAACTCGGCTTTCGGTCCACCAGGCAGGTCAGGCGTCGCAAGAAACATCTCGACCTTGCGTCGCAACACCCCCTCTGAAAACGCCTCGAACAGGCCCGGATGCTCCTCACTCAGCCACCGCACCAGATTGTTGATCAGGGTCGAAGCATCTTCAGCACCGAGGTGTTGCAGCAGGGATTCAGAAACCTCCCACCATGGAAAAACCTTCGATGTTTGCAACGCACTGCCACCGATATCAACCGACTGCCCATTGATCAAACACCGCTCAATCACCGGCAGCAATTCCGAGGCACTCACTTCAGCCGACTGCAAAATCGGCAGCAAGTAACGCCCATCCCAAAAACGGAAAAACACCGCTTTACCATCCGGCAGCTTGACCTGGGTGAGGCTGCGCAAATGCGCAACCACCGCCTCAAGGCTCGCCGAAGACACCGCCAACCAGCCCCAGTCTCGGGATTCAGTGGTCGGTACCCAATCCAGAAACCCACTGTCTGCGTCGACAATTCCCACATAAGGCATCACCGCATCCCACTCGGAGTAAATCGTGTCGGCCCAAATAGGGCTGGGAGCATGAGCATTCGCTAACGCCTGCCAAGCCTTGAACGGCTCGGCAGCGCTAGCGTTACTGAAGATGGCGAAGAGTTGTTCCGTGCTGTTAAGGGGATGGATTTGTAGCCAGTTTTTGATGCAATCACCGCTCATAGAAACCACCTCTAACTTCAGCCATCCACCAAACCAAATAATCCAGAGTTGTTAACAGCCAATCGACCCAACTCAAAGACTCATAAATCCACTCAACGAGGATAAAACAGAAAAATACAAAGTAGATGCTGCTGCAACTACCTCTAATCAACCATCGCAAACCAATAGAAAAATCATCGTAGTCGCGCTCATTCAAATGCCCACGTTTTAGTGCCAAGTCGCGAAACGTTAAAACATACCAGATAACAAACAATGCCTCATACCTGGAGCGAAAACACTGCCCCTTAATTGGGCTGCGCAATGTCACCACTTCAGATCGGCTCATAGCGTCGAGTATTTTGTCCATTTTGAAACACGCCAAATAAAACATCACCGCTATTGACGCAACGAATAGAAAACCTACAACGGGAAATATCCGATTGAGCACGGCTTCAAATGCGTCCGGACCTGCCCAGTAAATCGCATATAAAATCAAGAAACTCATTTAATGCACCAGCGAGATAAAATCACTCAATCCAGCCCATATATTTCCCACCAAAAAAAAGCACAAACATTGCCACCCCTCCTCCAACACCAGCTGCATAAAGAAATTTTATACAACTCAAAAGCCCCCGAGGAAAACTCAAATAATCATTTTCATCTAAGTTTCCACACCTGATCGACTTAGACGGAAACATAAAAAAAGCCCCTATACAAATCAACATGAAAAAGACACCAAAAACACCATCATCCATTAAAGGCTTACGCAGTAAAACCCCACGAGAGTTACTCAAACAACCAATTATTTTTTTTAATTGAAAGCACGCCAGATACAATTGGCCCACAATAAAAATAAACCCAAGACCAAAAAACATCCCGCCAGTGACCAAGACAAATAAGACCTCATCGTCATCTGTCATATGTATTTATCATCTTGATAGCGCGTAAAGAGAGAGAAAGGTTGAGGCATTATTTTTGCCCCCCCTACTTGAGCCACCCCATGTACTTTCCCAACGCAAAAAGCACAAGCATCATCACGCCGAGGAATAGCGATACCAGATGCATCGCTCGCAACTGAAATTTTATTTTTGACGGGAAATTGTCGTAATCGTACTGACTCAAATCCCCACCTTTTATCGACCTCTTATGAAAACAGAGCATCATGGCTATATTTCCAACTACAAATATTTTGCTAAACACTCCCCCATTTAAAAAAGGCTTTCGCAGTTCAGCGCCATACGAATTCGGCAACGCGGCAAAAATATTCTCAAGCTCAAAAAACACAAGATAGAGCTGAACAAAAAGCACTCCGATTCCCGATGCAATATTGAAAATCGCGAACATGAAATAGATGTCTTCTGCATCCAGCATCACTCGCGCCACTCGTAAATTTTTTCGCCAATTCCTTCACCAATTTCCTCGCCGATAAGGCCACCACCGACTGCGCCGACTCCCGCCATAACAATGGCACAGGCAATTGCACCATATCCGGTCCAAGTGATTGCCACACAAGCAGAGCTAGCCACCTTCGAACCAATCGTGCTTCCAGCCACAGCCCCCACCAGCTTCCCGCTTTCAGTGACTTTGACTTTCTTGCACTCTTGCTCACGCCCAGTCCGACAAACCTCTCTCACTTTTACTCCCGAAGCCGAAGCCCCCAACCCAACCCCAACCCAACCACCCAACTTCATCACTTTCCCAGCTTTACTCACCCCATCAATATGCGTCGCGTACCCCGGAATCCCTCCAGCTGTACCCGCCTTGCTCCAATGGTGCACCAGGCTGCGACTTGATATCCCCAGCGCATTTTTCAGTTTTGGATGATCCGGAATACCCACGCCTTTACGCACCAATGATCCAAGGCTGTTATCCAGCCGCCCCATCAACTTTTTACGCTCGTTAAAGAAATCCGCGCCCTGCAGTTTTCCGTGTTTATCGAAGGTGCGCTTGTGCAGGGTTTCAAGCTCTACAAGGGTCTTTTTCAAGTTGCCCAAGTGCTTACCGAACATCGCTGAACCAACGCCAACACCTGTCGAGCCATGCGAAAGAAAGGATTGAATCTCCCCATGGTGACGCGCCATAAACTCCGCTTCCGCATCACTCAACGGCTCAAGCGCTGCATCAACTTTTTGCGCTGCCTCCATCAGCAACGCTTCTTCACGCGTGCATTGCGTATTGCGCGGATCGCTCAAGACGATCAATTGACCAGGCCTGGCGTATTGAGTGAGCTGCGGATTCAGGCTTCGAAATTTTTCCAGTACTGCCGGGGCCGGCTGTGGAAACAATATTGATTCGAGCGCAGACCGGGACATCCCCTGTTCAACAATATGGAAACCAGGTTCAACAGTTGAAGCAGGTGTAACGGATGACGCCTTGGGCGCACCGCTTAAAGTATTCGGCGTAGGGCATACCCCATCCTTACAACGCTCACATTCCTCACAAAACGGCGCATCACTTTTCAGGCTCATGATCTGCGCCGCGCTCAACACCGCTGCAGGCGCAGCGGCGAGTTTCAACGGTGTATTCGGCGACACCGGCGCAGCCGCCATCGCCGGCATCAACGCGCCACCGACCTGAATCGGCACGCTGCTGAAAATCCCGCCCGGGCCGATATTGATCCACTGCCCGCCCGCCTGAATCGTCGCGCTGGCGCCGCCGTCGATGACCACTTGCTGACCGGCGCTGACGTGGAATTGCTGACTGGCGCTGAGCGCCTGACTGGTTACGCGGATGTGCCGATCACCCTTCACCACCAAGTGATCGTCGAGCTTCACTTCGGCCTGGCGTTGGCCATGGGTGATGCGCTGCTCGTCAGCCTTCAACTCATGGCGAGCAGTGCCGGTAACGACAATGCTGCGCTGGTTATCGACCTACACCTGTTGATCATTCAACACGTGCTGGGTCCAGTTTCGCTGGGCGCGCAGGTAGATTTCCTCGGCGCCTTTACGATCCTCGATGCGTAATTCGTTGTAGCCGCCGCCACCGGGACTGCTCTGGCTGCGGAAAATGCTGCGGGTTTTGTCCGCCGGCAGGTCCAGTGGAACGGGAGTCGCCGCGTTCGGCAGGCAACCCATCACCAGTGGGTTGTCGGCATCCGCATCGATAAATCCGACCAGCACTTCCATGCCGACGCGCGGGATCAGCACGCTGCCATAACGGTCATGCGCCCAGCCTGTCGCAACGCGCAGCCAACAACTGGAATGCTCGTTAAGTTGACCGTCGCGGTCCCAGGCGAGCTGAACCTTGACCCGCCCGAACTCGTCGCAATGGATTTCGCTGTCGGCCGGGCCGGTGACCACGGCGGGTTGATAGCCAAGCATTCGAGGCTTTTGCGGCCCCAGCGGCGGGCGAAACGAAACGTCCCACGGCGTCGCTAGAAACGTATTGCGATAGCCCTGAAAATCATCCGGGTCATCGCTGGTGGCCGACTCTTCCAGCACTTGCGGCTGGCGGCCGCGATGTTCGATTTCAGTGATCAGCCAGAGGTCGTTCCATGCCTGACGTGGATGCTCGGCGAGGTGCAGGAAATGTCCGCAAACCAGCGCCGAATCGTCGCCTTTACCTTCAGCCTGACGGAAGTCCGCGTTGTGCCGTTCAAGTGCGCGTTGGGTCAGTTGTCTGCCGTGTTCGCGATCAGTGAACTGGCCGGGAAAGTGATAATCCTCCAGCACCGGCCGCTGTTCGCTGTCGACTCGGTTATCGAGTTGCAGGCGCGGTTTCCGAAAGTCGTAATCGCGACGGGCAACCGCTGTGGTGCGGGTTTCCAGGCGCACGTTGAAGCGCTTGATGGCCGGCGCATCCGCCGCCATTCCGCTGCCGGGCAGGTACAGCGTCGTCTCGGGCAGACGAGGGAAAACCGTCTGGTCATCGCCGAACACCAACAGATGCCCGTCGGGGCTGTGCTGGAAGTGGTAGTGAATGCCGATCTCGGCACACAGTCGCTGGATAAACGCCAAATCGCTTTCGGCGTACTGCACGCAGTACTCGCGAGCCGCGTAGTCGCTGCCGAGTTGAAACTCGAACGCATCGCGCTGGATGCCATGGTCCTTGAGCACCTGCGCGATGATCGCAGGTACGTTTTTGTGCTGAAAGATCCGCTGGTTGATGCGCTGACCAAGGTAGGCCAGTCGCGGCACGAGGCTGATCTGGTAGCCCGTCAGACGTTTTCCGGAGTCGCTTTGGCCGACCCGAAAAATCTGACCGTGGATACCGCTACCTTGCGCATCGAAACTCAGAAACGCCTGACGGTGCAGCAGGCTTTCAAGCTCGATGTCCGGTCGGTCACTGACCAGTTCCAGGTCAAAACGGTAGGGCTGGCTGATGGCTTCCTTGCCCGTGAACTCAAGGACCTTGAGCTCATTCTGGACGCCGTCGAGGGTCAACGTGAAACGCGGTTGATTGGCAGGCGCGAACATCCGATGTGTCTCTGCAGAATGAAGGCGAGCGATTCTGCATGAGCGACAAGGGGTGTTGAGGGAGGGACAAGAAAATCAGACTTTCCCTACTTTTTAAGAGATTTGTCCTTCAAAAATCAGTGCGTTTGGCTACAGACATCTCCCTCAAAACCACCACCAATCCCTGTGGGAGCGAGCAAGCTCGCTCCCACATTAGAACTTCGATAGCACGAGATCTGCGCCATAAAAAAACGGCCCGCCTCCAAAAGGAAGCGGGCCGTTTTCATGTTCTGCAAAAGGTCAGAGCATCAGCTCATCGCAATCATTTGTTCAGGCGGAAATCTGCCTCGGCAGCAGCGAAACGCTGCAGCATGCCGTGAGTCGGCGTGCCCAGTTTGCTGACGATGTAGATCGCCAGGCTGGCGAAGATGAAACCAGGGATGATTTCGTACAGACCCAGCAGTTCGAAGTGTTTCCAGACGATCACGGTGATCGCGCCGACCAGGATACCGGCCAGTGCGCCGTTGCGAGTCATGTCTTTCCAGATCACGGAGATCAGGACAACCGGACCGAACGCAGCACCGAAACCAGCCCAGGCGTAGCTGACCAGGCCCAGTACACGGTTTTCCGGGTTAGCGGCCAACGCGATGGCGATCAGTGCAACCACCAGCACCATGGCGCGGCCGACCCAGACCAGTTCGAGCTGGGAAGCGGATTTGCGCAGGAAGGTTTTGTAGAAGTCTTCGGTCAGGGCGCTCGAGCACACCAGCAATTGGCAGCTCAGGGTGCTCATGACGGCAGCCAGGATGGCCGACAGCAGCACGCCGGCGATCCATGGGTTGAACAGGATTTTCGCCAGTTCGATAAACACACGCTCGTGGTTTTCAGAAACCGGCATGGCCACGGCAGGGTGCGCCGAGAAGTAGGCAATACCGAAGAAGCCCACAGCCACGGTGCCGCCCAGGCACAGGATCATCCAGGTCATGGAGATGCGACGGGCGTTAGCGATCGACTTGACCGAATCCGCCGCCATGAAACGCGCCAGGATGTGCGGTTGACCGAAGTAGCCCAGGCCCCAGCCCATCAACGAAATGATGCCGATGAAGGTGGTGTTCTTCAGCATGTCGAAGTTGCTTGGGTCCTGCGCTTCGATGGCCAGGAACGTGGTGTCGACGCCACCGGTGGCCAGCAGCACGATGATCGGCGTCAGCAGCAGGGCGAAGATCATCAGCGTGGCTTGTACGGTGTCAGTCCAGCTTACTGCCAGGAAACCGCCAACGAAGGTGTAGGCAATCGTCGCCGCAGCACCGGCCCACAGCGCTGTCTCGTAAGACATGCCAAAGGTGCTTTCGAACAGACGGGCGCCGGCCACGATGCCGGATGCGCAATAGATGGTGAAGAACACCAGAATCACGATCGCGGAGATGATCCGCAGCAGACCGCTTTTATCTTCGAAACGGCTGGCAAAGTAATCCGGCAGGGTCAGGGCATCACCGTTGTGCTCGGTCTGCACACGCAGACGGCCGGCGACGAACAGCCAGTTCAGGTACGCACCGATGATCAGGCCGATGGCGATCCAGCTTTCGGACAGACCAGACATGTAGATGGCGCCCGGCAGGCCCATCAACAACCAGCCGCTCATGTCGGAGGCGCCGGCGGACAATGCCGTCACGACGCTGCCCAGGCTGCGACCGCCCAGAATGTAGTCAGAAAGGTTGTTGGTGGAGCGATAGGCCATCAAGCCGATCAGCACCATTGCTGCGATGTAGATCACGAACGTGATCAGGGTTGGATTGCTTACGCTCATTGAGTTACGCCCTGGCTTTGTTTTTATGTAGCGGCGGTTGGTGAACCGCACGCAAACGACGACGTTTGACAGACGATCCAGGGTCCCGCGCATTTATGACTGATGTTTCCCCAGGAAAGCCATCAGCCGGTGCACCCGTATTTTTACGGGTTGCACCTTGGGGCGCGAATGCTATTCAACAAAGCAAATAAGGTGCAACCCATTTTTTGAGAATAAGTTGCACCTAGTCGGAAATATAATTAAAAGCAGCGCTTTTGCTCCTTTTCGGAGCAAGCACGAACGTCGACCGCTCTAAAAAGCACCAACTGAATGCAGCACTGGCGTACCAGAATTTATTTCCTGACGAGCTGCCTATTATTCCGGCAAAAAAAGGGTTGCACCCGGTTGCACCTCAACAGTTGCACGGCTAATCTTGCCGCCAGCTGATGCCACGCGGTCGTGGCAAACATGAGGATAAAAATATGGCTACCACCACCCTTGGGGTCAAACTTGACGACCCGACACGCGAGCGCCTCAAGGCCGCTGCGTCCTCGATTGATCGCACGCCACACTGGCTGATCAAGCAGGCAATCTTTAATTACCTGGAAAAACTCGAGGGTGGTGCAACCCTGACCGAGCTGAACGGTTTGACCAAGGATTCCGACGACACCGTCGATGCGCCTCTGGATCACGCCCACCAGTGCTTCCTCGAATTCGCCGAAAGCATCCTGCCGCAATCGGTACTGCGCGCCTCGATCACCGCCGCCTACCGTCGCCCCGAGCCGGAAGTGGTGCCGATGTTGATCGAACAGGCTCGCCTGCCGGTCGCCATGGCTGAAGCTACCAACAAGCTCGCTGCCTCGATTGCCGAAAAACTGCGCAACCAGAAGAGTGCCGGTGGCCGTGCTGGCATCGTGCAGGGCCTGCTGCAAGAATTCTCGCTGTCGTCCCAGGAAGGCGTGGCGCTGATGTGCCTGGCCGAAGCGCTGCTGCGCATCCCGGACAAAGGCACTCGCGATGCGCTGATCCGCGACAAGATCAGCACCGGTAACTGGCAGCCGCACCTGGGCAACAGTCCGTCGCTGTTCGTCAACGCCGCCACCTGGGGTCTGTTGCTGACCGGCAAACTGGTCGCCACGCATAACGAAGCCGGCCTGACTTCGTCGCTGAGCCGCATCATTGGCAAGAGCGGCGAGCCGATGATCCGCAAGGGCGTCGACATGGCCATGCGCCTGATGGGCGAGCAGTTCGTCACCGGCGAAACCATCGCCGAAGCCTTGGCCAATGCCAGCAAGTTCGAAGCAAAGGGCTTCCGCTATTCCTACGACATGCTGGGTGAAGCGGCACTCACCGAGCACGATGCCCAGAAGTACCTGGCCTCGTACGAACAAGCCATTCACTCGATCGGCAAAGCCTCTCACGGTCGTGGGATTTATGAAGGCCCGGGCATTTCGATCAAGCTGTCCGCTTTGCACCCGCGTTACAGCCGCGCGCAATACGAGCGCGTGATGGACGAGTTGTACCCGCGCCTGTTGTCGCTGACCTTGCTGGCCAAGCAGTACGACATCGGCCTGAACATCGATGCTGAAGAAGCTGACCGCCTCGAGCTGTCGCTGGATCTGCTGGAGCGCCTGTGCTTCGAGCCGCAACTGACCGGCTGGAACGGCATCGGTTTCGTGATCCAGGCGTACCAGAAGCGTTGCCCGTACGTGATCGACTACGTGATCGACCTGGCTCGCCGCAGCCGTCATCGCCTGATGATCCGTCTGGTAAAAGGCGCGTACTGGGACAGCGAGATCAAACGCGCCCAAGTCGAAGGCCTGGAAGGCTATCCGGTCTACACCCGCAAGGTGTACACCGACGTTTCCTACATCGCTTGCGCCCGCAAACTGCTGTCGGTACCGGAAGTCATCTACCCGCAATTCGCTACGCACAACGCCCACACGCTGTCGGCCATTTATCACATTGCCGGTCAGAACTATTACCCTGGCCAGTACGAGTTCCAGTGCCTGCACGGCATGGGTGAACCGCTGTACGAACAGGTTGTAGGCAAAGTTTCCGAAGGCAAGCTGAACCGTCCGTGCCGCGTGTACGCTCCGGTCGGTACTCACGAAACACTGCTGGCGTACCTGGTACGTCGCCTGCTGGAAAACGGTGCGAACACTTCGTTTGTTAACCGTATCGCCGACCAGTCGATTTCGATTCAGGAACTGGTGGCCGATCCAGTGGCCAGCATCGAGCAGATGGCGACGCTGGAAGGCGGCTTCGGCTTGCCACACCCGCGTATCCCGCTGCCGCGTGACCTGTACGGTGCCGAGCGCGCCAACTCCAGCGGCATCGACATGGCCAACGAACATCGCCTGGCTTCCCTGTCCTGCGCGCTGCTGGCCACCGCTCACAACCACTGGAAAGCCGCGCCGATGCTCGGTTGCGCCTCCAGCACTGAAACACCTGCACCGGTGCTGAACCCGTCCGATCTGCGTGACGTGGTTGGCCATGTTCAGGAAGCCACCGTCGATGACGTTGATAACGCGATCCAGTGCGCCCTGAACGCCGCGCCGATCTGGCAGGCCACCCCGCCCGCTGAACGCGCCGCGATTCTGGAACGTGCCGCCGACTTGATGGAAGGCGAAATCCAGCCGCTGATGGGCCTGTTGGCTCGCGAAGCCGGCAAGACCTTCGCCAACGCCATCGCCGAAGTGCGTGAGGCCGTGGACTTCCTGCGTTATTACGCGGTGCAGGCCCGCAACGATTTCACCAACGACGCCCACCGCCCACTGGGTCCGGTGGTGTGCATCAGCCCGTGGAACTTCCCGCTGGCCATCTTCAGTGGTCAAGTGGCTGCTGCGCTGGCCGCCGGTAACCCGGTACTGGCCAAGCCTGCGGAACAAACCCCGCTGGTAGCCGCTCAAGCCGTGCGTTTGCTGCTCGAAGCCGGGATCCCGGAAGGCGTGCTGCAACTGCTGCCGGGCCGTGGCGAAACCGTCGGTGCCGGCCTGGTCGGTGATGATCGCGTCAAAGGCGTGATGTTTACCGGTTCCACCGAAGTCGCTCGTTTGCTGCAACGCAATATCGCCGGTCGCCTGGACAGCCAGGGCCGTCCGATTCCGTTGATTGCCGAAACCGGCGGCCAGAACGCGATGATCGTCGACTCTTCGGCATTGACCGAACAGGTTGTGATTGATGTGGTGTCGTCGGCCTTCGACAGCGCCGGCCAACGTTGCTCGGCACTGCGCGTGCTGTGCTTGCAGGAAGATTCCGCCGACCGTGTCATCGAAATGCTCAAAGGTGCCATGGCTGAATGCCGCCTCGGCAATCCCGAGCGCCTGTCCGTGGACATCGGCCCGGTGATCGACGCCGAAGCCAAGGCTGGCATCGAGAAACACATCCAGGCCATGCGCGACAAAGGTCGCAACGTATACCAGGTGGCCATCGCCAACAGCGAAGAAGTCAAACGCGGCACCTTCGTGATGCCGACCCTGATCGAGCTGGAAAGCTTTGACGAGTTGCAGCGCGAGATCTTCGGCCCGGTACTGCACGTGGTTCGCTACAAGCGCAAAGACATCGATCAACTGATCGGTCAGATCAACGCTTCCGGCTATGGCCTGACGCTGGGCGTGCACACGCGCATCGACGAAACCATCGCCAAGGTGATCGACAACGTCAACGCCGGTAACGTCTACGTGAACCGCAACATCGTCGGTGCCGTGGTTGGCGTGCAGCCGTTCGGCGGCGAAGGTTTGTCGGGGACCGGTCCGAAGGCTGGTGGTCCGCTGTACCTGTACCGCTTGCTGTCGACACGTCCTACCGATGCGATCGAACAATCCTTCGCTCGTGGGGACGCTATCGCTGCGCCGGACGTACGTCTGCGTGATGCCATGAGCAAGCCGCTGACCGCCCTGAAAGCCTGGGCTGACGGCAACAAGTTTGCCGACCTGAGCACCCTGTGCGTGCAGTACGCAGCACAATCGCAAAGCGGGATCACCCGCACACTGGCGGGCCCGACCGGTGAGCGCAACAGCTACGCCATCCTGCCGCGCGAACACGTGCTGTGCCTGACGGAAGTCGAAGGCGACCTGCTGACTCAACTGGCGGCGGTACTCGCTGTCGGCGGTTCGGCGGTATGGCCGGAAACTGACCTGAGCAAGGCATTGTTCGCACGACTGCCGAAGGAAGTTCAGGCGCGGATCAAGCTGGTGTCCGACTGGAACAAAGACGAAGTGGTGCTGGATGCGGTTCTGCATCACGGCCATTCCGATCAGCTGCGTGCGGTGTGCCAGCAAGTGGCCAAGCGTGCGGGCGCCATTGTCGGTGTTCAGGGTTTGTCTCAGGGCGAAACCAACATTGCGCTGGAGCGCCTGGTGATTGAGCGTGCGTTAAGCGTTAACACCGCTGCGGCGGGTGGTAATGCGAGCTTGATGACCATCGGCTAAAACCGATAAACCGGGCACCTGCAACGGTGTCCGGTTTAGCAATAATCCCTGTGGGAGCGGGCTTGCCCGCGATTGCGATGTATCAGTCACCATTGATATTGACTGATCTGCCGCCATCGCGGGCAAGCCCGCTCCCACAGTGGTTTTTGGCGCCAGCCCAATCGCTGTACTACTCAAACATCACCAGCATCAATCATCCTGTTCAGCCTTTATCAGCAAGCCTAGACTCGGCCCATCCCAATAAAAGGTAGGCCGCCATGTCCGAGACGTTGCTCAGTTCCCGCAATCTGGCTTTCGAGCTGTATGAAGTCCTCGATGCCGAGGGCCTGACTCAGCGTGAGCGTTTCGCCGAACACAATCGCGAAACCTTCGATGCCGCCATTGGCACCGCCCGCAGCATCGCCGAAAAGTTTTTCGCCCCGCACAACCGCAAGGGCGACGAAAACGAGCCTCGTTATGAGGACGGTCAAGCGATTCTGATTCCTGAGGTGAAACCCGCCGTCGACGCCTTCCTCGAAGCCGGTTTCCTCAACGCCGCGCGCAGTTTCGACGCCGGCGGCATGCAGCTGCCTACCTTGCTGTCCCAGGCCTGCTTCGCGCACTTCCAATCGGCCAACGCGGCGTCGACCTCGTACCCGTTCTTGACCATGGGCGCGGCGAACCTGATCGAAAGCTTCGGCACCGAGGAGCAGAAGCGCCGCTTCCTGCAACCGATGATCGATGGCCGCTTCTTCGGCACCATGGCCCTCACCGAACCGCATGCGGGCTCGTCACTGTCGGATATTCGTACCCGCGCCGAACCTGCGCCTGATGGCACCTATCGACTCAAGGGCAACAAGATCTTCATCTCCGGCGGCGATCACCCGTTGTCAGAAAACATCGTGCACATGGTGCTGGCCAAGCTGCCGGACGCACCGGCCGGGGTGAAGGGCATTTCGCTGTTTATCGTGCCCAAGTTCCTGGTCAACGATGACGGCAGCCTCGGCAAGCGCAACGACGTGTTGCTGGCCGGTCTGTTCCACAAGATGGGCTGGCGCGGCACCACCTCCACCGCATTGAATTTCGGCGATAACGGTGACTGTGTCGGCTACCTGGTGGGCAAGCCGCACCAGGGTTTGAGCTACATGTTCCAGATGATGAACGAAGCGCGGATTGGCGTCGGCATGGGCGCGGTGATGCTTGGTTACGCCGGGTATCTGTATTCGCTGGAGTATGCCCGCGAGCGTCCGCAGGGTCGCGTGCCGGACAACAAAGACCCGACCACCGCACCCGTGGCGATCATTGCCCACGCCGACGTCCGGCGCATGCTGCTGACGCAGAAGGCCTACGTCGAAGGCTCGTTCGACCTGGGGTTGTACGCCGCGCGATTGTTCGACGACACCACCACGCTCGAGACGGAAGCCGAGCGCAAGCAGGCCCATGAGCTGCTGGATTTGCTGACGCCTATCGTCAAATCCTGGCCGTCGGAGTTTTGCCTGAAGGCCAACGAACTGGCGATCCAGATTCTCGGCGGCCACGGCTATACCCGCGAATACCCGGTGGAACAGTACTACCGAGACAACCGCCTGAACCCGATTCACGAAGGCACTCACGGCATTCAGTCGCTGGATTTGCTGGGGCGCAAACTGGCGCAGAACGGTGGCGCCGGGCTCAAGCAATTGATCCGCTTGATTGCCGACACCGCCAAGCGCGCACAGGCGTTTGAATCGCTTACCGCGCTGTGTGAGCCGCTGGAAAAACTGGTGGCGCGCCTGCAAACCGTGACCATCGGCCTGCTGACCGACCTGGCTCAAGGCAAGGTCAACAGCAGCCTGGCAAACTCGGCGCTGTACCTGAAAGTGTTTGGGCACACGGTGATTGGCTGGCGCTGGCTGGAACAGGCGATCCGCGCCGAGGAAGGCTTGGCCAAGGGCAACGCAGCGGATGTCAGCTTCTATAAAGGCAAGCTGCAAGCGGCGCGGTACTTCCTGACTTGGGAAGTACCGGGTTGCCACCATGAGTTGGCGTTGCTTGAGGCGCGGGATGATGTGTGCCTGGGCATGCAGGATGAGTGGTTTTAACCGGAGGCTGGTTGTGTGTAGCCCGGGACGCTCTGCGTCCCAGAAGCGGACGCGGAGCGTCCATTGAGGCATTCCCACGCGGAGCGTGGGAACGATCGGTTACGCATCACTTCAAGCGAAACCCACCCATCTGCCGTGCCAGATCATCCGCCAGGCGCTGCAGCGTCTGACAGTCTTCACGGCACGCCCTGACTTCCCCGGCGGTCGCGCGAGCCAAATCAGAAATCCCCTGCACGTTGCGGTTGATCTCTTCGGTCACCGCCGACTGCTCTTCCGTGGCAGTCGCCACCTGATGGTTCATGTCGCTGATGCGCTCCACCTGTCCGGTGATCGCCGTCAACGACGCCCCGGTGCGCTGGCTCGATTCAACACCCGTGCCCGTCGCGGCTTGCCCGGAATGCATCGATGACACCGCGTTTTCGGCGCCCTGTTTGAGGCTGCCGATCATCTGCTGAATTTCATCGGTGGAGGCCTGAGTGCGCCGCGCCAATGTGCGCACTTCATCCGCCACCACTGCAAATCCGCGGCCCATGTCACCGGCTCGCGCCGCTTCGATGGCGGCGTTAAGCGCGAGCAAATTGGTCTGTTCGGATATCCCGCGAATCACCGCCAGCACTTGATCGATAGACGCGACCTGATGGGCCAACTCGCCCACCGCGCCGGCAGCAATGCCGATTTCATCGGACATGCTTTCTATATGCCGGATAGACCCGCCGACCACTTCCCGCGCCTGCATCGCTTCGTCACGGGCATTTTGTGAGGCGACGGCGGCATTGCCAGCGTTCTGGGCAATTTCCTGCACGGTCAGGCCCATTTCATGGACGGCGGTGACAACCATGTCAGTCATTTCCTGCTGGCGCCCGGAACGTTCGGCGGTGTTGTCCACCACCCGCGCCACCTGCCCGACCGCAGTGCGCAGACGCTCGCTGGTGGTCAGCACTTCACCGATCATGTCGCGTTGACTGTCGAGAAAGCGGTTGAAGCCGCGCGCCAGATCACCCAGTTCATCGGCGCGGCTGGCATCGAGTCGGTGGGTCAAATCTCCACCACCGCTACCAATGGCAACCAGTGCCGCTGTTACCTGACGAATCGGCCGCACCAGCCCACGAGCCAGCAAAACCACCAATAACAGGCACACCAGCGCCACCGCCAGGCCGATGCCGCTGCTCATCCACATGGCACGGCGGGCTTCGGCGTAAATCTGCGATTGCGGCACTTCGGCCACCAGGGTCCAGCCCAGATCCCGCAGCGGCAGGCTTAAAGCGAGAAAGTCTTCGCCGTCCCGGGTAAAACTGTTGGTTGTGGCGGCTTTTTGACCAATGACGGCTTGCGCTGCTGACTCGCCAATCTGCTCAGACAGCGTGCGTTTGCCGCTGAATTGCGCTTCAGGATGGACCTGGATCAAACCGTCGGAACGCACGAGATAGACCTTGCCGCGCTCACCAAAACTGAAATTGTGAATCAGCTCCGACAGCTCTTTCATGCTCAGGCCAAGCCCGGCAACGCCCACGACTTTACCGGCCTGCTCGACTTTGAAGTCGATGAAAAGCGCCAATTCTCCGGTCGCCGTGTCGTTATCGATATTGAGGGTGCGCGGCTGGTTGCTGTCGAGAAATGAGTAGAACCAGGCGTCTTTCGGATTGGAACGGCTGAGGGTCCGATCCAGGCCTTTTTCGGTGAAGTAATGGTTGGAGGCGGTGCCGACAATAATTGCGGTAAAGGCTTTGTGCTCGGCGCGAATCCCTTCGAGATAGGTCGTAAACGTGCCGGCCTGGGCACTGTCTTCACCCCCGGCCAGCCAGCCGCGCACCATGCTGTTGCTGGCGATGTCCTTGGCGGCGGTAAGGGGCTGGACGAGGATGCGCTCGATGTCGTTGCGCATCGCTTCGATGCTCGACGGCAAGGCTTGCTCGACCAGATAGTTCTGGGCCAGTCGATTGACCACCAGGGTATAGATGCCCACCACGATCAGAATACTGACCAGCAACGCGCTGCCCATACTCAGGATCAATTGCCATTGAATACTGCGTCGCCAGAACTGCATGGAGCACCCCCAAAGAATAAGAGGCTGAAACACTGCAACAGCCGTGCCGATTGTATACAACGCAAACGACAATTTATTCTTTGGTTGTGCGCAAAGCCGATCAGGCCTGATTGATCGTCTTGGAAATCACTTCAACCGTGGCGCTGACTTGCTCTTGGTAACGGTCGAGTTCCTGCTTGTGCTGCTTTTTCATTTCGATCTGCTGCGAGCACAGATTCATGGCGGCCAGTACCAACAGGCGGTCACCGATCAGCGTCGGGTACTTTCTTTTGGTGTCGGCCAAAGCAGCCTTCAACATCATTGCGGCGTCCAGCAGGGTTTGCTCTTCCCCGGCCGGCGCCTTGATCGAATAGTCCTCCCCCAGGATCGAGACGACTTTTACCCCTGCGGCGCCCACACTCATGCGCTGACTGGGCCAGCGCTGACGCGCTCAACCAGGGCCTGGATGCGTGCGGCGGTGGCGCCTTGTTTCTCTTCCTGTTCCATCAGGCTCAACTGCAGGCTTTCGTTTTCATCCTTGGCCTGAGCCAGTTCCGCGCTCAGGGTCTGGTTGGTGCCCAGCAGTGCCTGGTTCTGTTGCACCAGGTCGTTTACCAGCTGTTCCAATTGGCTTAGGGATGCTTCCAACATTTTGATTTTCCGAGCATTTTCAAAGGGCGCGTACGATAAAGAAAAGTCACCACGGATGCCAGGGTTATTCAGGCGCAAGGCCTTGATTTTCCTGGCGGGCGACCTTCCTCGCGAGCAGTAGAGACTGTGATTGGCGAATGTGGTTCCTGCACTTCGTCAATCAAGGCCTTTGTGCGACAAAAACGCGCAGGGACTCAAGACTTTAGTCGCATGACCGATAAGTCACTCATACGTCAGCTTCAGCGCCGCACGGGCGCGCTCAATTCGGTAAACGCCATGTCCCTTCGTAATATGAATATCGCGCCACGGGCGTTCCTCGGTTTTGCCTTGATTGGCGGCTTGATGCTGATCCTGGGTGTGTTCGCCTTGAACCAGATGAGCAAGATTCGTGGCGCCGCCGAGGACATCACGTCCAGCAGCGTACCGAGCATCAAAAGCCTCGACGAATTCACTCAACTGACCCTGCGCCTGCGCGTGTTGTCGTACCGCTTGCTGGTCAATCGCGAGCCGGACGTCCAGCAGAAAACCATGGAGTTGCTGGAAACCCGCAATCAGCAGATCCGTACCGCCCAGTCGACGTACGAAAAGCTCATCAGCAGCCCGCAGGAGCGTGCCGCCTACGATCAATATGTGCAGTTGCTCGGCCAGTACCGCCAGATCGAAGACCGCATGAAGAGCCTGTCGCGCAACAATCAGGTGGATGAACTGCGCACCTTGCTCAACACCGATTTGCTGACCAACTCCGAAGCAGTCAACACCGTGCTCAACCGTTTGCTGGAGATCAACACCCAGCAAACCGTCGACACCAACCAGCAAGCGGCCGACCAGTACGACTCGGCCTTCACCCTGGTGATTACATTGCTGGTCTTCGCCACTGGCCTGACTGTGCTGTTCGCCTGGCTGCTGACCCACAGCATCACCAAGCCGATCGCCAATGCCCTGAGCGCGGCCGAAGGCATTGCCGAAGGCAATCTGACTCGCCCGATCACGGTCGACGGCGAAGACGAAGCCGGCCGTTTGCTGGCCGCCATGGCGAAGATGCAAGACAAGCTGCGCGACACCCTGCAGCGGATTTCCGGCTCGGCCACTCAACTGGCGTCGGCCGCTGAAGAACTCAACAGTGTGACCGACGAAAGCGCTCGCGGCCTGACCCAGCAGAACAACGAAATCGAGCAGGCGGCCACCGCGGTCAACGAAATGACCAGTGCCGTGGAAGAAGTGGCACGCAACGCGGTGAGCACCTCCGAAGCCTCGAAAAACGCCACCACTTCGGCGGGTGACGGCCGTGACCTGGTGCAGGAAACCGTCAGCGCCATCGAACGCATGAGCGCCGATGTGCAGAGCACTGCGACACTGATCGGCGACCTGGCCAACGAATCCCGCGACATTGGCAAAGTGCTGGACGTGATTCGCGGCCTGGCGGACCAGACCAACCTGCTGGCCCTGAACGCGGCCATCGAAGCGGCACGCGCCGGTGAGGCCGGGCGTGGTTTCGCGGTGGTTGCGGATGAAGTTCGTGCCCTGGCGCATCGCACCCAGCAGTCGACCAGCGAGATCGAACGCATGATCGGCAGCATCCAGAGCGGCACCGAACACGCCGTGGATTCGATGCGTAACAGCACCGAGCGCGCCGAGTCGACGTTGAATATTGCTCGCGGTGCCGGTCTGTCGCTGGACACCATTAACAGCGCGATCGTCGAAATCAACGAACGCAACCTGGTCATCGCCAGCGCCGCTGAAGAACAGGCGCAAGTGGCCCGTGAAGTGGACCGCAACCTGGTGAACATCCGTGATTTGTCGGTGCAGTCGGCGACCGGGGCCAACCAGACGAGCGCGGCAAGTAATGAGTTGTCGCGATTGGCGCTGGACCTGAACAACATGGTTGGACGGTTTAGCCTGTAACAGCCAATACACCGCTCCTTGTAGCAGCTGGCGCAGCCTGCGTTCGGCTGCGAAGCAGTCGTGATTCTGGCTACCGGATCTGCCAGACAGACCACGAATGACCATTTGACGACTGCTGCGCAGCCGAACGCAGGCTGCGCCAGCTGCTACAGGGTTAGTCTTGCCATCGCGGCGTACCCATGCAAAAACCTTTTTGACAGCATCACATTTCAACAGGTTAGAATCGCTGGCACGCAGACTGCATGGTCAGTTTTCGCCCGCCTTTCCGTCTCTGGAGTACTGCCTTTGAATGCAATCACCATCAACAGCCTGTTTCTGATCGGCGCGTTGCTGGTAGGTGCGAGCATTCTGGTGAGTTCACTTTCATCCCGCCTCGGCATCCCGATTCTGGTGATTATCTTGGCCGTGGGCATGGCCGCCGGTGTCGACGGTGGCGGCATTATTTTTGATAACTACCCCACGGCTTATCTGGTCGGCAACCTCGCGCTGGCGGTGATCCTGCTCGATGGTGGTTTACGAACCCGAGTCGCAAGTTTCCGCGTTGCGCTGTGGCCGGCGCTGTCGCTGGCCACCGTCGGGGTGTTAATTACCACCGCGTTGACCGGCATGGTCGCGGCCTGGCTGTTTAACCTGAGCATCATTCAGGGCCTGCTGATCGGTGCGATTGTCGGCTCGACCGACGCCGCAGCGGTGTTCTCGCTGTTGGGTGGCAAAGGCCTGAACGAACGGGTCACCGCCAGCCTCGAAATCGAATCCGGCAGCAACGACCCGATGGCGGTGTTCCTCACCGTGACCCTGATCGACATGCTAGCCAGCGGTGAAACCGGCCTGCACTGGAGCCTGCTGGCGCACTTCGTGCGCGAGTTCGGTATCGGTGCCGTCGTCGGCCTCGGCGGCGGCTGGCTGATGCTGCAACTGGTCAACCGCATCAACCTGGCCAACGGTCTTTATCCAATTCTGGTGATTGCCGGTGGCCTGGTCGTGTTTGCCCTGACTAACGCCCTGCATGGCAGCGGCTTCCTCGCGGTTTATCTGTGTGGCCTGGTCATCGGCAACCGCCCGGTGCGCAGCCGGCACGGCATTTTGCACATGCTCGACGGTATGGCATGGCTGGCACAGATCGGCATGTTCCTGGTGTTGGGGCTGTTGGTTACACCGCATGATCTGCTGCCGATCGCCCTGCCCGCCCTGGGTCTGGCGCTGTGGATGATTCTGTTCGCCCGGCCGCTGTCGGTGCTGGTCGGTTTGCTGCCGTTCAAGGCGTTCCATGGTCGCGAAAAGGCGTTCATTTCCTGGGTTGGCTTGCGCGGCGCGGTCCCGATCATTCTGGCGGTGTTCCCGCTGATGGCCGGCCTGCCCAACGCCCAGCTCTATTTCAATCTGGCCTTCTTTATCGTGCTGGTGTCACTGCTGGTGCAGGGCACGAGCCTGCCGTGGATTGCCAAGCTGCTGAAAGTGACGGTGCCACCAGAGCCCGCACCGATCTCGCGCTCCGCTCTGGAAGTGCATGTCACCAGCGAGTGGGAGCTGTTCATTTATCGCCTCGGCGCCGAGAAATGGTGCATCGGCTCGCCCCTGCGTGAACTGAAAATGCCCGAAGGCACGCGGATCGCGGCCCTGTTTCGTGGCCAGCAATTGCTCCATCCGTCGGGTAGTACGGTGCTCGAAGTCGACGATTTGCTCTGTGTCATCGGCCATGAACACAACCTGCCGGCCCTCGGAAAACTCTTCAGCCAGGCGCCGCAGCGGGGTCTGGATTTGCGCTTCTTCGGCGACTTCGTCCTCGAAGGAGATGCCCAACTGGGCGCGGTTGCGGCGCTGTACGGGTTGAAAGTCGAAGGCATCGATCCGGGCATGTCGCTCGGCCACTTCATCGCCCAGAAAGTGGGGGGCGCGCCTGTCGTCGGTGACCAGGTGGAGTGGAACAACACCATTTGGACCGTCGCGGTCATGGAAGGGAACAAGATCGGCAAAGTGGGCGTCAGATTCCCCGAAGGAAGTCGCCCCGGTCCGGGACTCTTCCTCTAAACTCCACTCTTCGTCTCGTTTTCGATCGGTCTCTATGTCAAGCCTGCGTAACTTTTTCATCCTGGCCCTGCTGGGCCTGAGCCTCTCCATCGGCACGCTGCAAGCGGCCGAGCCGCCGACCAGCGAAGCCGTGCAAGCGAGCCTGGACAAGATCGCCGACCGCAAGCTGCCGGAAGCCGATCAAAAAGCGTTGCAAGCCACGCTGCAGAACACGCTCACCCAGCTCAACAACCGGCAAGACAACGAACAAAAACTGGCCGATTTGAAGCAACAGCTGGCTACCGCGCCAAAGCAGAACATCGAAAATCAGCGTGAACTGGCTCGTCTGAAGGCCACCAAACCGCAACCTGTGGCCCAACGCTTCGCCAACCTGTCGATCCCGCAACTCGAACAAATGCTCACTGAGCGCTCCACCCAGCAAAGCGACCTGCAAAAAGCCCTGTCCGACGCCAACAGTCTGGTCATTACCGCCCAGACACGTCCCGAACGTGCCCAAGCCGAGATTTCTGCCAGCCAGACCCGAATCCAGCAGATCAACAACATCCTCAAGGCGGGCAAGGACGCGGGCAAAACCTTGAGCGGCGAACAGCGCGACTTGCTCAATGCCGAACTCGCGGCACTGAATGCGCTGATTCCGCTGCGTCGCCAGGAACTGGCCGGCAACAGTCAGTTGCAGGACCTGGGCAACAGCCAGCACGATTTACTGTCGGAAAAATCCGATCGCCTGGATCAGGAAATCCAGGAGCTGCAAACCCTGATCAACCAGAAACGCCTGGCTCAGTCCCAGCAAACGGTGACCCAGCAATCCATCGAGGCGCAGAAATCCGGTGGCAGCAGCCTGTTGGCCAGCGAAAGCGCGGCCAACCTGAAGCTCTCCGACTACCTGCTCAAAAGCACGGACCGACTCAACGAAGTCACCCAGCAAAACCTGCAAACCAAACAGCAACTGGACAACGTAACCCAAAGCGATTCGGCCCTGGACGAGCAAATCAACGTGCTCAAGGGCAGCCTGCTGCTCTCCAAGATTCTCTACAAACAGAAGCAGTCCCTGCCGCGTTTGAGGCTCGACCGTAACCTCGCCGATCAGATCGCCGACATTCGTCTCTATCAATTTGAAGTCAGCCAACAACGCGAACTGTTGAGCAACCCGGCGACTTACGTCGATAACCTGTTGGCGAGCCAACCACCGGAACAAGTCACCCCGCAACTGCGCAAGAGCCTGCTGGAACTGGCCAACACCCGCGCCGACTTGCTGGAGCGGCTGAACCGTGAGTTGAGCGCCGTGCTCAATGAATCCATCACCCTGCAACTCAATCAGAAACAACTGTTGAGTACCGCGCAAAGCCTGCGGGCGACGCTCGATGAGCAAATGTTCTGGATCCCCAGCAACAAGCCGCTGGATCTGGAATGGATACGCGCCGTTCCGGAGCGATTGCAGCGCCAAGTCATGACCTTGCCGTGGACGTCCAGCCTGATCGAGTTGAGCGATGGCCTGATTCAACGACCGCTGCTGTTTCTGCCGCTGGTGCTGCTGATCGGCGCCCTGTTGTGGCGACGTAAAAGCTTGTATGCCCGACTGAACAAGGTTCACAAGGACATCGGCCACTTCAAGCGCGACAGCCAGTGGCATACGCCTCAGGCCATTCTGGTCAATATTTTGCTGGCGCTGCCGGTCGCGCTCGGCCTGGCCTTGTGCGGCCTCGCCTTGCAAATCGATGCCCGCGGGCAGAACGCCAACATGGGTTCAGCGCTGTTGCAAATGGCACAGGCCTGGTTGGTGTTCTACACCGCCTACCGGATCCTCGCGCCGGGTGGCGTGGCTGAGTTGCATTTCCGCTGGGAGAAACCTCAGGTCGAATTCCTTCGGGGCTGGATCCGTCGCCTCGGTGTGGTAGTGATGGCGCTGGTGGCGGTGGTGGCGGTTGCCGAGCTGCAACCGGCAACGCTGGCGGACGACGTGCTGGGCATGCCGGTGGTGTTGATCTGCTACGCCTTGATGGCCTGGCTGCTCAGCCGCTTGCTGATGCGCAGCCCGACGCATGAAAACGCTTCGTTGTTCCGAAAACTGCTGGGGATTCTGTTCACCGCCTTGCCGGTCGCGCTGTTCGTGGCCGTGTGCTTCGGCTACTACTACACCGCGCTCAAACTCAGTGACCGATTGATCAATACCCTTTACCTGCTGATGTTCTGGCTGGTCATCGAAGCCACCTTCGTGCGCGGCCTCAGCGTTGCGGCACGCCGCCTGGCTTACCAGCGCGCCCTGACCAAACGTCAGGCCGCGAAAGAGGCCGGTGACGGCGAAGCGGTGATCGAAGAGCCGACACTGGACATCGAAAAGGTCAACGAACAATCGTTGCGACTGATCCGCCTGGCACTGCTCGGCGGCTTCATCGGGGCGTTGTACTGGGCCTGGTCCGACCTGATTTCAGTGTTCTCGTACCTGGACAACATCACCCTCTACGAATACACCAGCGGCACTGGCGCGGCCATGAGCATGGTGCCGATCAGTATCGGCGACATGCTCGGTGCGTTGATCATCATCGGCATCACCTTCGCCCTGGCGCGCAACTTGCCAGGTTTGCTGGAAGTGTTTGTGTTGTCGAAGCTGAATCTGGCTCAAGGCAGCGCCTATGCCACGACCACGCTGCTGTCCTACGTGATCGCCGGGATCGGTTTCGTCTCGACCCTGTCGACCCTCGGCGTGAGCTGGGACAAGTTGCAATGGCTGGTGGCAGCGCTTTCGGTCGGCCTGGGTTTCGGGATGCAGGAGATCTTTGCGAACTTCATCTCCGGCATCATGATCCTGTTCGAGCGCCCGGTACGGATCGGCGACACCATTACCATCGGCAACCTGTCAGGCACGGTCAGCAAGATCCGCATCCGCGCCACGACCATTACCGACTTCGACCGCAAGGACATCATTGTCCCGAACAAGACGTTCATTACCGGGCAACTGATCAACTGGTCGCTGACCGACACCATCACCCGGGTAACGCTCAAGCTCGGCGTCGATTACGGCTCGGACCTGGACCTGGTCAAGGAGCTGCTGCTCAAGGCTGCCCGCGATAATCCGCGCGTGCTCAAGGATCCGGAACCGCACGTGTACTTCCTGAACTTCGGTGAAAGCACCCTCGACCATGAATTACGCATGCACGTGCGCGACCTTGGCGACCGAAATCCTGTGCTCGACGAGGTCAACCGCTTCATCAACCGCGAGTTCAAGAAGCAGCACATCAACATCTCGTTCCGGCAGATGGAGGTTTACCTCAAGAACCTTCAGGGCCAGGAATACAAGATGGTGCCGATCGAACCGGAAGCGAAAACCATCGTGCCGCTGGTCGATGGCCAACCGCCCCAGGAACCACCGGCCGCCAAGCTCGACTAACCGGCTTATCCCTAGCAGAATGCTCGGACATTCTGCTGGAGATGGCCGTTGAAAGCCCTCGACGAACTGACCTTCGATAATCGTTTCGCCCGCTTGGGCGATACGTTTTCCGCCCATGTGCTGCCCGAGCCCATCGACAACCCGCGCCTCGTGGTTGCGAGCCCTGCGGCCATGGCGCTGCTTGATCTCGACCCGGCCGCGGCCGACACACCAGAGTTTGCCGAACTGTTCGGCGGCCATAAGCTCTGGGCTGACGCGGTGCCGAGGGCGATGGTGTATTCCGGTCATCAGTTCGGCTCCTACAACCCGCAACTGGGCGACGGGCGCGGCCTGCTGCTGGGCGAGGTGTACAACCAGGCCGGCGAGCATTGGGACCTGCACCTCAAGGGTGCCGGCCAGACGCCTTTTTCGCGCATGGGTGATGGACGAGCGGTACTTCGCTCTTCGATCCGCGAGTTTCTCGCCTCTGAGGCGCTGCATGCCCTGAACATCCCGACCACCCGCGCGCTGTGCGTCGTTGGCTCCGACACGCCGGTCTGGCGCGAGAAACAGGAACGCGCCGCGATGGTCCTGCGCCTGGCGCCAAGCCACGTGCGCTTTGGGCATTTCGAATATTTCTACTACACCAAACGTCCCGAAATGCAGAAAGAACTCGGTGAACATGTGCTGGCCATGCATTTCGCCGAATGCCTGGAACAGCCGGAACCCTACCTGGCGATGTTCCGTGAAATCGTCGAGCGCAACGCCGAACTGATCGCCAAGTGGCAGGCTTATGGCTTCTGCCACGGGGTGATGAACACCGACAACATGTCGATCCTCGGCATCACCTTCGACTTCGGCCCCTTCGCCTTCCTCGACGACTTTGATGCCAACTTCATCTGCAACCACTCCGACGACCAGGGTCGCTACTCCTTCAGCAATCAGGTGCCGATCGGTCAATGGAACCTCAGCGCGCTGGCCCAGGCCCTGACCCCGTTCATCAGCGTCGAGGCCCTGCGCGAAACCCTCGGCCTGTATTTGCCGCTGTTCCAGGCCCACTATCTGGACCTGATGCGCCGCCGCCTCGGTTTCACCACCGCGCAAGACGATGACCAGAAGCTACTCGAGCACCTGCTGCAACTGATGCAGAACAGTGGCGTCGATTACACCCTGTTCTTCCGCCGCCTCGGGGAAGAGTCCCCGGAACAGGCGGTCGCCCGCTTGCGCGATGACTTCGTCGACATCAAGGGGTTCGATGCCTGGGGCGAGCTTTACGTCGCCCGGGTAGCCCACGAAGGCGAAGCCGATCAGCAACAGCGTCGCCAAAGGATGCATGCGGTCAATCCGCTGTACATCCTGCGTAACTATCTGGCGCAGAAAGCCATTGATGCGGCAGAGAGCGGCGACTATTCAGAGGTACGTCGGCTGCACACCGTGCTGAGCAATCCGTTCGAGGAACAGCCGGGAATGGACAGTTATGCCGAACGGCCGCCGGAGTGGGGCAAGCATTTGGAGATCAGTTGTTCGTCGTGAGTCAACAAGGCTTCACGTATGGCGCTTTCCTGCTTCTGACTCTGATCGAAACTCAGATCACGCCAAACATCTTCAAGCCCCACAAAGCCTCCGTCTCGCGCAAACGCAGTCTCGACATTTAGAGTTTTGATGCGCTTGGCGTTGGTTAGGAGCTCTAGGATTGAAAAACGCTGAGGGGATCTAGCCGTCATTGGTACAAAGGACTCCAAAGTAAAATCGCCAGTTCGAAACTGCTGCGGAAAAGACTAAAGGTGTAATTTTTCGCCGTATATCAGCAGGAGAGTCAATACATGTAGTCCCTGTCCGCAACTGAAGAAAGCTAAGGACTACACGTTACAGCCTTGATAAACGCGATGCTCGACTCCAGAACTGGCACATAGACTGTCCAACTCAGAGCCAACCATGACCGACCCACTCCTCATCCCCTGCCCCCACTGCAACGGCCTCAACCGCATCCCCGCCGAGCGCCTCAACGATCATCCAAAGTGCGGTCGCTGCAAGGCCGAGGTCTTGCTGAGCAAGCCGTTTGAATTGAAGCAAGGCGATTACGCCAGCCAGATCAAAGGCGACCTGCCGTTGCTGGTTGACGTGTGGGCGGACTGGTGCGGGCCGTGCAAATCGTTTGCGCCGGTGTTCGAGCAGGCAGCGGGGCAATTGGCAGGTAAGTGCCGGCTGGCGAAACTGGACAGCGAGGCAAACCAGCAGTTGTCGGCGCAGTTGGGGATTCGCTCGATTCCGAGCCTGATTCTGTTCAAGAACGGCCGGGAAGTGGCGCGCCAGAGCGGGGCTTTTCCGTTACCTCAATTGATGAGCTGGTTGCGTAGCCAGGGGATTTAAACCAGTTCGAATCAAATGTGGGAGCCTGCTCACGCCCACATTTGCTCGGTGGCACTAGCTGGGGTCAAGCATTTTCCAGCAGCGCGTGCAGTTCGACGAATTGCTGGGTCAGCTTGTGCCGGGGGTCGAGGTGGATCAGCGGCGTGTTGGCCTGGTGAGATTCGCGCATTCGCACTGAACTGGCCAGATACACCGGCAGGACCGGCAAGCCTTCGGCGATCAACTCGTCGAGGATTTGCTGGGGCAGGCTGGCGCGGGCCTGGAACTGGTTGACCACGATGCCTTCAACTTCCAGGCCTTCGTTGTGGTCTTCCTTCAATTCTTCGATCTCCGCCAGCAAACCGTACAACGCCTGACGCGAGAAGCTGTCGCAATCGAAAGGGATCAATACACGATCCGCGGCAATCAAGGCCGATACCGCATAAAAATTCAGTGCGGGCGGCGTATCCAGGTAGATCCGGTCGTAATCTTCCCCAAGCTCTTCAAGCAACTTACGCAGCTTGTTTATCTTGTGCTTGGCTTCAAGCTTGGGCTGCAAATCTGCCAGCTCGGCAGTGGCGGTGACCACGTGCAGGTTGTCGAACGGTGTTTCGTAGATATCGACCTGGTTTTTCTTCGAAAACGGACCGGAGGAAAGGGTTTGCTTGAAGAAATCGGCAATGCCCATCGGGATGTCATTACCGGTGAGCCCCGTCAGGTACTGAGTGGAGTTGGCCTGGGCATCGAGATCCACCAATAGGGTGCGATAGCCCTCGCTGGCGCTGACCGCCGCCAGATTGCAGGCAATGCTGGACTTGCCCACGCCACCTTTTTGATTAAACACCACGCGCCGCATGTCAAAACCTCCGTGTATCCAGGAATGACCGAGTGTAGTAGTCCACGGCATTGCTTAGCTACCGCTTTGGCGCAAGGACTACACGGTCAGCTCCAATATCCCAATTGAAAAGCCGCAATCTCACCGTTACTCCGGGCAAAAGGCCGACAGACGTGAACATCCAGCTATGGATAATGGCGAAACGATAGCTTTTAGCGAACCGGACGGTACATTCATTGCGCAAAATGTAACCAGTATTTGCTACGCGCCCGTAGCACCGGGATAATGCGCGCCACTCGGCGCTACGCGTCACGTAAGGTCTGCCGCTGTTTTTGCGGCTCACCGCGTCAACGAAGCCCTGCAGGGCGGGATGTATGTCTGTGATTAATTTCAACATCGCCCAATGGCGCGCATGGGCTCCTGGGCTCGAAAGCGTGGACGAATGGCAGGCATGGAGCCGACAACCGGTGGTGCTTGCGAGCAGCGATGTCGCACCCGACGTGTCTTTTCTGCCCGCCATGCAGCGCCGACGACTCAGCCGTTTGGCGCGCATGGCATTCAGTGTCGGCTGGCCCTTGGCTGAGGGTCGCCAGGACTTGCCGTTGGTGTTTGTTTCCCGACATGGCGAAACACCTCGCACGTTTGAAATCCTCAGCGATCTGGCCGCCGACCAACCGCTGTCGCCGACTCAATTCAGTTTGTCCGTGCACAACGCCGTCATTGGGCTTTGGTCGATCATGCGCGGCGAAACCAGCGAAATGACCGCCCTCGCCGCCGCCGGTGACGGGCTGGAACACGGCATGCTGGAGGCCGCTGCAATGCTGGACGAAGGCGCGCCTGCCGTCCTGTTGATCATCGCCGAAGAACAACCGCCCAATGCCTATGAGACATGGATCGACGATGTCCCGTTTCCGTATGCCGTCGGTCTGTTACTGACACCCGGTACCGACTGGCAGCTGACGCTGAACAGCGCGACGGATGAGTTGTCCAACGCCCACTGGCCCCATGCCCTGAATCTGGTTCGCACCCTGCTCGGCCAGCAAACCACCTGCCAACATGCCTGGAAGAATCGTGTATGGACCTGGCATCGCACTCCGTAACGGAAAAAAACCGCGACGCCTATTACTGGCGCCTGCTGGCCACTGCCGCAAGCTTCACCCTGTTCGGGTTGGGTGGCCTGTGCCTGCGACTGGTGGTTTTTCCGTTGCTCAATTGCTTTCCCGGCGATGCGCGGACCCATCGGCTGCGCGCGCGACAGACCGTCAGTCGCTGCTTCTGGTTATTTGTCCGGTTCATGGCCCGCACCGGCGTCCTGACCTACGACATCCAGGGCGCGGAACAACTGGGTCGCCCAGGGCAAATGATTATCGCCAATCACCCCTCGCTGATTGATGTCGTGTTTCTGATCGGCCTGGTGCGTCACGCCAATTGCGTCGTGAAACAAAGCCTTTGGGAGAATCCCTTTACCCGCAGCCCGCTACGGCGCACCGAATACATCAGCAACGACGGCAGCATGGACATGCTCGACGCCGCTGCCAACGCGTTGAAAGACGGCCAGACCTTGATCATCTTTCCCGAAGGCACGCGCACCCAGCCTGGCGAGGCGCCGGCCTTTCATCGGGGGGCCGCGGCAATCGCCTTGCGCGGTGCGAAAATCCTCACCCCTGTGATCATCAAGGTCAGCCCTACGACGTTAACCAAGGCCGAGCCGTGGTATCGGATCCCGAAACGCCGCGTGCACTTCAGTTTCTGTGTCGGGGCCGATATAGACCCACAAGCTTTCGCAGCGCTAGGCCCTGCACCTCAGGCATCGCGCAAGCTCAACGATTATTTGCATACTTACTTTATCAAGGAGCTCGCCGAAGATGAGCGATCTGCACCGTGACATCAAAGAACTGATCATCGATGCCCTCGGCCTCGAAGACATCAGTGCCGAAGATATCGACAGCCATCAGGCACTGTTCGGCGAAGGCCTGGGCCTGGATTCGGTGGACGCTCTGGAGCTCGGCCTGGCCATCCAGAAAAAATACGGCATCAAAATCGACGCCGACGCCAAAGACACCCGTGATCACTTCACTAACGTGGCGAGCCTTGCGGCGTTCGTCACTGCAAAACAGGCAGCTTGAGACCGGACCATGCAAACTCGTGACGACATTTTCAACACCCTGCGTGATGCTTTGGTCGAGCTCTTCGAGCTGGACCCTGCGCGCGTGAGCCTGGAATCGAACCTGTATCAGGATCTGGAAATCGACAGCATCGACGCCGTCGACCTGATCGATCACATCAAGCGCCAGACCGGCAAAAAAATCGCCGCCGAAGAGTTCAAATCGGTGCGTACTGTCAGCGACGTGGTCGAGGCCGTCTTTCGCCTGGTTCAACCTGCCGCATGAGCCGACTGGTCGGCCTTGGCCTGCTGCTCGCAGGCCTGTTGTACCCCTTCGCGGTGTATTTCGGCATGGAACATTTTGCTCCGTGGCAGTTCGGCCTGTTGCTCGGCAGCCTGTGGCTGGCGCGAGCGCTGCTCGGTGCACGCCGTCCCGGCAGCCTGTGGATGGCGATCACCGCAATGGTTTTTTGCCTGTTGCTGGCCCTGTTCGACAGTCCGCTGTTGCTGCGCTGGTACCCGGTGCTGATCAGCGTGTTCATGCTTGGGTTGTTTGGTTTGAGCCTCTGGTTCGGCCCGCCGATGGTCGAGCGTCTGGCGCGTCTGCGTGAACCGCACCTGCCGGCCAGGGCCATTATTTATACCCGCCAGGTGACGATCGTCTGGTGTGTGTTTTTCGTCTTTAACGGATTGCTCGCCGCTGCCCTGACTCTTTGGGCGCCGCTGAGCTGGTGGATGTTGTACACCGGCCTGATTTCCTACGGGTTGATGGGCCTGCTGTTTGCCATTGAATGGCTGATACGACAACGGGTACGAGGCCACTGATGAATTGGATAACACTTGAGCAACTGTTGCTCAAGGCTCAGCCGGAGCGTGCCGTCACGGCCGAACCGGCGCTTAATCACGCACAACTGTGCGAACAGGCCCTGCGCCTGGCGGCCGGCCTGCAAGCGCAAAACGTGCAGCGCATCGCCGTGCACCTTGAAGACGCCGCCGACCTCGCCATTGCCCTGCTCGGTGCCTGGCGTGCCGGCGTCAGCGTGCTACTGCCGGCCGATCTGCAACCCCAGACCCGCCAACGCTGGTCCAGTGAAGTCGATCTGTGGCTGACTGATCTGGCCGATGATGCGCACCTGAGCGATTACCGCCATCCGCCTCTCACTGCCGCCGCACTGGATCTGGACACTTGCCAACTGAGCCTTTGCACGTCTGGCTCCAGTGGCGACCCCAAGCGCATCGACAAAACCCTGCGGCAAATGGCCAATGAAGTTCAGGCACTGGAGCAACTCTGGGGCGCTGATCTGGGTCAGGCTTGCATTGTTGGCAGCGTCGCCACCCAACACATCTATGGCTTGCTGTTCCGCGTGCTGTGGCCGCTGTGCGCCGGGCGGCCGTTCGTGCGCAAGCAATTGGCGTTCCCGGAAGACCTGCAGCGCACCAGTCGCGAACACCCGGTGTTCGCCTGGGTCGCCAGTCCGGCGCTGCTCAAGCGCATGGGCGATAACCTCGACTGGCCTGCCTTGAGCGCTGTGCGCCGGGTGTTTTCCTCGGGCGGCGCCTTGCCCGCCGAGGCCGCGCAAAGCCTGCACCAACGCTTGCGCCAATGGCCGACAGAAATCCTCGGCAGTTCAGAAACCGGCGGCATCGCCTGGCGTCAGGGCAGCGATCTCTGGCAGCCGTTCGCCGGTGTCGAGTTGAGCCAGGACAGCGACGGCGCGCTGTTGATCAAATCTCCCTACTTGCCGGTCGGCCACATCGAACACACCGCTGATGCGGCGCGAATCGCAGCCAATGGTCGTTTCGAATTGCTGGGACGCCTGGACCGGATCGTCAAACTGGAAGAAAAACGCATCTCGCTGCCCATGCTGGAAAAAGCGCTGATGGCGCATGAATGGGTCGCGGAGGCGCGCCTCGGTGTGGTCCAGGAAAACCGCGCCTCGCTGGGTGCACTGCTGGTGCTCAGCGAATCAGGGCTGCATACCTTGCGCAACCAGGGTCGACGCACCCTTACAGAAGCACTGCGTCAGCACCTGAGCCAGCATTGCGAAGCCCTCGCCCTGCCCCGGCGCTGGCGATTGCTGCGACAATTGCCACTGAATGCTCAAGGCAAACTGCCGCAGGCCGACGTCGAAGCCCTGTTGCTGGCACCTCGGGTCAAAGCACCCGAAGTGCTCGAACAGGTTGAAGTCGAGGGCGAATGGAGCCTGCAACTCGCAGTCCCGCCGGACCTCGCTTACTTCAGCGGCCACTTCCCGCAAACCCCGGTATTGCCCGGTGTGGTGCAGGTGGATTGGGCGCTGAGCCTGGGTCAACAATTGATGGCCCTGCCAGCAAAATTCGCCGGCATGGAAGTGCTGAAGTTCCAGCAACTGGTGCGCCCGGGCGACGAAATCCAGTTGCACCTGCGTTTTGACCCGGAGCGCAGCAAACTGTATTTCGCCTATCGCAACGAGACCGCCACCTGCTCCAGTGGGCGGATTCTGCTGGAGGCTTCCAGCGATGCATAACCCCTGCGCAATCGTCCCGGTCTACAACCACGAAACCGCGATCGGCACGGTGGTCGAGGCGCTGATTGCCAGCAACCTGCCGTGCATTCTGGTCGACGACGCCAGCAGTCCGGCGTGCGCCAGGGTGCTCGATCGACTGGCCCAGCGCGAAATGGTTTACCTGATCCGCCTGGCCGCCAACCAGGGCAAGGGCGGTGCGGTCATGACCGGCTTGCGTGAAGCGTCACGCCTGGGCTTCAGCCATGCGTTACAAGTGGACGCCGACGGCCAGCACGACCTGCAAGACGTGCCGCTGTTCATCAAAAAATCACGCGCCGAGCCTCGCGCGGTGATCTGCGGCTACCCGCAATATGACGCCAGCGTACCCAAGGGCCGCCTGTATGCCCGCTACCTGACGCACGTCATGGTCTGGATCAACACGCTGTCCTTGCAGATTCGCGATTCCATGTGCGGCTTTCGCGTCTATCCCTTGCCACCCACCCTGGCACTGATCGATTCGGCGAAGATCGGCAAGCGCATGGACTTCGACTCGGACATCCTCGTGCGCCTGGCCTGGCGCAACCAGCCGATGCAGTGGTTGCCGACCAAGGTTCACTACCCGCTGGACGGCGTCTCGCATTTCCGCCTGTTTCACGACAATGTGCTGATTTCCAGCATGCACACCCGGCTGTTCTTCGGCATGTTGCTGCGGGCCCCGGTGATCCTCTGGCGACGGTGGCGAGCATGAGCAGCAACGTAGACAAGAAACACTGGGCCGACCGCCAGGAGCGCGGCAGCTTCTGGCTGATGAAGCTCACCGCGTTCGGCGCCAAGGTACTGGGTCGGCGCCTGCTGAGTCCGTTGCTGTACGGCATCGTCCTGTACTTTTTCCTGTTCGGCCGCAGTGCCCGCCACAGCGCCTGGCAATACCAGCAACGGCTCGCCGACTGGAGCGCGCGCAACGAATTGCGCCCCACGCATTGGCGCGTGTTCGGTCAGTTCATGGCGTTCGCCGACTCCATGCTCGACAAGCTCGACGTATGGAATGGCAAGCTGAGCATCGACCAGATCGAAATCATCGACCCGGCACTGCTGCGCAATCAACTGCGTGGCAGCCGCGGGCAAATGCTGGTGGGGGCGCATCTGGGCAATCTCGAGGTCTGCCGCGCACTGGCGGAAATCGGCGAAAAAGTCACGATGAATGTGCTGGTCCACACCAAGCACGCCGAGCAGTTCAACCGCTTGCTGGGCGAGGCCGGCGCGACCAATCTGCGGCTGATCCAGGTCAGTGAACTGGACCCGGTGATCATGCTGCAACTGCACGAACGCCTTGAGCGCGGCGAATGGCTGGCGATTGCCGGCGACCGCGTGCCACTGCACGGCGCACGCACAGTGACCGTGGACTTTCTCGGCCATCAGGCAGCATTCCCTCAAGGTCCATGGCTGCTGGCCGGTTTGCTGAAGTGCCCGATCAATCTGTTGATGTGCCTGAAGAAACCGACAGGCCAGTATCGAGTGACCCTCGAACCCTTCGCCGAGGCCGTGACGTGGAAACGCAGCGACCGCGAGCAGGTCATTCATCAGTGGGCATCCCGCTACGCCGCGTGCCTGGGTCACTATTGCCTTGAAGCGCCCCAACAATGGTTCAACTTTTACCCTTTCTGGAAGACCGATGACGACGCCAATGCATGAGCCGGTAACCTTCGGCGAACTCCCTTTGCGCATCGAAGACGTGCTGGCCCTGGCCAACCGTCAGGTGCCGACGCAGTTGCAGGGCGATCCCGCGTACCGCGAGCGTATTGCCAAGGGCGCGCGATTCCTCGACTCCCTGCTGGACAAGGAAGGTGTGATCTATGGCGTGACCACCGGTTATGGCGACTCCTGCGTAGTCGCGGTGCCGCTGCATCACGTCGAGGCGTTGCCCCGTCATCTGTATACCTTCCACGGCTGTGGCCTGGGCAAATTGCTCGACGAACAGGCTACCCGCGCAGTGCTCGCCGCGCGTTTGCAGTCACTGTGCCACGGCGTATCCGGGGTTCGCGTAGAGCTGCTGGAACGCCTGCAAGCGTTCCTTGAACACGACATTCTGCCGCTGATCCCGGAGGAAGGCTCGGTGGGTGCCAGCGGTGATCTGACGCCGTTGTCCTATGTGGCTGCGACCCTGTCGGGCGAGCGCGAAGTGATGTTCCGTGGCGAACGCCGACAGGCGGCCGACGTCCACCGCGAACTCGGCTGGCAGCCGCTGGTCTTGCGCCCCAAGGAAGCCCTTGCGCTGATGAACGGCACCGCCGTGATGACCGGCCTTGCCTGCCTGGCCTTCGCCCGCGCCGACTACCTGCTGCAACTGGCGACGCGCATCACCGCGCTGAACGTCGTCGCCTTGCAGGGCAACCCGGAACACTTTGACGAGCGCCTGTTCGCCACCAAACCGCACCCGGGGCAGATGCAAGTTGCCGCGTGGCTGCGCAAGGATCTGGCGATCGACGCGCCGACCGCACCGCTGCACCGCCTGCAGGATCGCTACTCGCTGCGTTGCGCCCCCCACGTCCTCGGCGTATTGGCCGACAGCCTGAACTGGCTGCGTTCGTTCATCGAAATCGAACTCAACAGCGCCAACGACAACCCGATCATCGACGCCGAAGCCGAGCGCGTGCTGCACGGCGGTCACTTCTACGGCGGCCACATCGCGTTCGCCATGGACAGCCTGAAGAACCTGGTGGCCAACGTCGCCGACCTGCTGGATCGCCAGCTCGCGCTGCTGGTGGATGAGCGATACAACCATGGCTTGCCGAGCAATCTGTCCGGCGCCAGCGCAGATCGGGCGATGCTCAACCACGGCTTCAAAGCCGTGCAGATTGGCACCAGCGCCTGGACGGCCGAAGCGCTGAAAAATACGATGCCGGCCAGCGTCTTTTCGCGCTCCACCGAGTGCCACAACCAGGACAAGGTAAGCATGGGCACCATCGCCGCCCGCGATGCGATTCGCGTGCTGGAGCTGACCGAACAGGTCGCCGCGGCGACCCTGCTTGCCGCCAATCAGGGCGTCTGGCTGCGCAGCAAGGCTGAAGACGCGCGCCCATTGCCGCCGGCCCTTGCCGCCATGCACTTCGAGCTGGCCAAAGACTTCCCGCCGGTCATCGAAGATCGCGCCCTGGAAGGCGAATTGCGCCTGTGCCTGAAACGAATTGCCGAGCAACACTGGAGGCTGCATGCGTAGCAAGGGAGTGCTTCACACCGATACGGAAATCCTCGTGCCGTTCTTTGACGTCGACACCATGCAGGTGGTCTGGCACGGCCATTACGTCAAATACCTGGAAGTGGCCCGCTGCGCACTGCTGGACAAGATCGGCCACAACTACACGGCGATGTCCGAGTCGGGTTACGCCTGGCCGGTCATCGACTTGCAACTGCGCTACGTGCGCGGCGCGGTGTTCGGGCAGAAGCTGAACGTGCGGGCGAATCTGGTGGAGTGGGAGAACCGGTTGAAGATCAACTACCTGATCAGTGACCTGGACACCGGCGAACGCCTGACCCGCGCCAGCTCCGTGCAAGTCGCCGTCGACATGGCCAGCCGCGAAATGCAATTGGCCTCGCCGAAGGTTTTCATCGACGCTGTCGAAAGGAGGCTCGCATGAACCTGCTGAAGACCCTCTGTAGCAGCCTGCGTTCGACCTGTAGCAGCTGGCGAAGCCTGCGTCCGGCTGCGCAGCAGACGCCTGGCGTTTCGCTTGATGCACCGAATGCTCAGGTTTTGCGACGGCTTCGCCGCCGGACGCAGCCTCGCGGGCTCGGCAGCTGCTACATGTTTGTGGTGGTGCTTGGCTTTTCTTCGTGGGCGCAGGCTTTCGACCTGCAACAGCTCAGCGATCAACTGGCCAGGCCCGATGTGATCCACGGCCATTTCATCCAGGAAAAACACCTGCGCGCCCTGCCCCAGCCGCTGACCAGCAAGGGCACCTTCGTGCTCGCGAAAAACAATGGCCTGTTGTGGTTGTTGAAAACGCCGTTGCAGCAGGATTACCGCATCACCACCAAGGGCATAGCCCGGCGAGACGCCAACGGTTGGCAAATGCTGCCGGGCAAAAGCGCCGGTGCCGAGCAAAACCGCTTGTTCCTCGCCGTCCTGCAAGGCGACAGCAGCGGTCTGCAACGGGATTTCGAGCTGTCCCTGACTGGCGAGGCACAGAACTGGACACTGACATTGACCCCGCGCTCATTGCTGCTCAAGCAGGTGTTCAACCAGATCAACATCACTGGCGGAGAATTGGTGCACAGCATCGAACTGCTGGAAACCCAGGGCGACAGCACGCTATTGCGCATGCAGGACACCACCAGCGCCGAACCGTTGAGTACCGCGGAGCAACATGACTTTGCCGAGTGAACGCAGACTGCCATGGCTGTTCCTGATCCTGCTGCTGGCAGTGCTCGCGCTCGCCGGCTGGCAATGGCGTGGCGGCGCGCCCCTGTCGGCCAACCTGATGGACCTGGTGCCGGGCACGGCGCCGGACGCACTGGAACTGCGCGCCGAACAACGCATGCAAGAACCGCTGAACCGCGAAATGCTGATGCTGGTCGGCCACAAGGATCGCGGACACGCTATCGCCATGGCGCAGAAACTGGGTGAGCAATGGCAGGCCAGCGGATTGTTCGAGAAGGTCCAGTGGACGTTGCAGGCCGACTTGCCCGCCCTGCGTACACAACTGCTCAAAGGCCGATTGGCGATGCTGTCCGAGGCGGATCGCAAGCAACTGGTTGAGCACCCCGACACCTTCATCCAGCAGCGGGTACAAGCATTGTTCGACCCGTTCACCGGTTTCAGCCTGGTGCCGAGCCAGGATGACTGGCTGGGCCTGACCGGGCGCATCCAGAACAGCCAGCCGCAACGCGGCACCGTGCAACTGGACATCGGCAGTGGCGCCTTGATCGCCGATGCCGACGGCATGAGCTGGGTGTTGCTGCGGGCAAAAGCCACAGGCAATGCGTTTGACATGAACCTGCCGTTGCAAGTGGCAGACCTTCTCAAACACAGCCGCGAACAAGCGGCTCAGGCTGACGTGCAACTGCTGGCCGCCAGCGGATTGCTCTACGCCGCCAACGGTCAGCAACAAGCCTCCCGCGAGATGACCTGGGTCGGTGGCGGCGCCACGCTCGGCATTCTGTTGCTGCTATTACTGGCCTTCCGGCGTTGGCGGGTGTTGCTGGCGTTCGTGCCGGTCGTGGTGGGCATGCTGTTTGGCGCGGTGGCTTGCGTGGCGCTGTTTGGCCATATGCATGTGATGACGTTGGTACTCGGCTCCAGCCTGATCGGCGTAGCCGTCGACTACCCGCTGCATTACCTGTCGAAAAGCTGGAGCCTGAAACCCTGGCACAGTTGGCCTGCATTGCGCCTGACACTGCCGGGCCTGACATTGAGCCTGATCACCAGTTGCATCGGCTACCTCGCGTTGGCCTGGACGCCATTTCCGGCCCTGACCCAGATCGCCGTGTTTTCCGCCGCCGGCCTGCTCGGTGCTTATCTGTCCGCCGTCTGCCTGCTTCCGGCGCTGCTCAAGGGCGCGGATATCCGTCCGGCGCAATGGCCGCTACGGGTCTGTGAATTTTTGCTGAACCTGCGTGAAGCGCTACTCAAACATGCCAGCACACCCGTGTTGCTGGCCCTGCTGATTGCCTTCTGCGTGGGTGGCCTGGTGCAACTCGAAAGCCGCAATGACATCCGCCAGTGGATCGGTGCACCGCAGCAACTGACTGACGAAGCCCGGACCATTGCGCGG
Organism: Pseudomonas sp. B21-040; assembly: GCF_024748695.1. NCBI lineage: Bacteria > Pseudomonadati > Pseudomonadota > Gammaproteobacteria > Pseudomonadales > Pseudomonadaceae > Pseudomonas > Pseudomonas sp. B21-040. The sequence continues at coordinate 448,064 of NZ_CP087176.1, read as the reverse complement.
ATCACCGGTTTTCAACCGACCAGCCAGTTTTTCCTGGTGCGCGGTGCCAATCAGCAGGAGCTGCTGGAACGCCAAACGGCGTTGAGCGAGCGCCTGGATCAGTTGGTCAGCCTGGAAAAACTCAAGGGCTACCTGTCACTGAATCAACTGGTCAGCCAGCCAAGTGACCAGCAGCAAGTTCGCGAGGCGTTGACCCGGTTGCCGCAATACTGGCAACCACTGCTCGACATCGGCGTACCGGTGCAAGCACTGCAAGAAGAGCTGACAACACTGCAGGCATTGCCCACCGAAGACATCGACGCTGCGCTGACCGGGCCGCTGGCCGAGCCCTACCGCCCACTGTGGCTGGGCGTGACCGATGACGGTGATGTGGCGGCGATGGTCAGCTTGCAAGGCCTGAACAACCCGGCGCTGCTGCGCGTGCAGGCGCTGGACTTGCCGGGGGTCGAACTGGTCGATCGTCTCGGTGAATTGAACGACGTGTTTGCGGCGACCCAGATCAGCGCCGCGGAACTCAAGCTCGCTTCCTGCGTGTTGATCGTGCTGGTATTGATCCTGCCCTTTGGTCTCGGCGGCGCCCTGCGAATCGTCGCGCTGCCGTTGCTGGCCGCGCTGTGCAGCCTGGCCAGCCTCGGCTGGTTGGGGCAACCGTTGACGCTGTTCAGCCTGTTCGGCCTGTTGCTGGTGACGGCGATCAGCGTCGATTACGCAATCCTCATGCGTGAACAGGTCGGTGGCGCAGCGGTGAGCCTGCTGGGCACCTTGCTGGCGGCGCTGACCACATGGCTGTCGTTCGGTCTGCTCGCGGTATCCAGCACACCGGCGGTGAGCAACTTCGGGTTGGCGGTGAGCCTTGGCCTGGCGTTCAGCTTCATCCTGGCGCCGTGGGCCGGTCGCCAGGCCCACGACGTTGCGGTTGCGGAGCCGGCAGCATGATGATCGTCCTGTTTTGGCTGATGGCCCTCGTGATGTTTGCCGTGGCGACGCGTGTGGGTCGCCGTTTCGGGCTGATTCCAATCGTCAGCCAGTTGCTGCTGGCCACCTTCGGCCTGCCATTGCTGATGTATTTGTGGATCGAACCCGGTTGGCAGCTCAGCGGCGCCGAACTGATCTCGCCGGCATGGCTGAAGAATCTCTACAGCCTGAGCTTTGCCTTGCTGCTGGGGAACATTCTCAGCGACGTGATCGATCTGCGGCTGGACCGCCAGAGCCTGAAAATTGCCCTGCCGAGTTTTGCCATTCCGTTCGCTGGCGGGCTGGCGACGGCGGCATGGCTGCTGCCGGCGCAACCGTGGATCAGTTCATTGGCAGTGGGGCTGGTGTTCGCCATCACCGCGATCCCGGTGTTGTACCTTTACCTGCGGCACATCAACTACCCGCCCACGGCCACCCGGCGTCTGGTGCAGACCGCGATCCTCATCGACCTGACCTGCTGGACGTTGTTCGGTTTTGCCCAAGGCAGTCTGCACGTCAGCAGCCTGCTGCTGCCGCTGGCCGGCGCTTGCCTGCCGTTGCTGCTGCGTCTGATTGGTTTGCGCCAGCCATTGCTGCACAGCGGCGGCTTCTTTGCGCTGCTGGTGGTCGCCGAGCACTTCAAACTCAATGCGCTGATTTTCGGCATTGGCTATCTGCTGTGCATGGCCATGCTGAAAGTACCGTTGGTGTTGCCCGTCCCCGCGATCTGGATGAGCCGCCTGCAAACATGGATCGCTATTCCGCTGATCCTGACGTTCGGCATCGTGCAGATTAACGTTCACGCGGCCATGGCCAGCCTCGGCTGGGTCCAATTGGCGGCACTGTTGCTGTTGCCGATTGGCAGCAAGCTGCTGGGCAACTGGCTGGGACTCCGTTGGGCCGGCGCCTCCTTTGAGGGTGCCAGCCGCTGGCGGGAAAGCCTGCTGCTGAATATTCGCGGTTTGAGCGAGATCGTCTTTCTCAATCTGCTGCTGCAACAACAGCTCATCAGCCCGGCGCTGTACTTTGCGTTGATGGTGATGGGTCTGATCGCGACCCTGCTGCCGGCACTCGCCGGCCTGCATAGCCCCCCTTTGAATATCGCCGCCCCGGCAAGGAGCCCCCGTGCCAACAGTTGAAATGGAACGTCGACAAGTCGTCGTCATCGGCGCGGGGCCCTCAGGGGCGATCGCGGCCGCGCTGCTCAAGCGCAACGGTCACGATGTGCTGATGATCGAGCGCCAACACTTTCCCCGGTTTTCCATCGGCGAAAGTCTGTTGTCGCATTGCCTGGATTTCGTTGAAGAAGCCGGCATGCTCGATGCCGTGAACGCTGCGGGATTCCAGCTCAAGAACGGAGCCGCGTTCGCCTGGGGCGAGCAGTACAGCGCCTTTGATTTCGGCGATACGTTCAGCCACGGCAAACCGACCACGTTCCAGGTCCAGCGCGCCGATTTCGACAAGCTGCTGGCCGACCAGGCCGCACTGCAAGGCGTGGACGTTCGTTACGGCGAAGCCATCGTCAGCGTGGATTTCAGTTTGCCAAAACCGCAGCTCGACGTGCGCCGCGAGGACGGCAGCGAGTACCGCATCGAAGCCGATTTCGTGCTCGATGCCAGCGGTTACGGCCGTGTGCTTCCACGCCTGCTGGACCTTGAAGCGCCTTCCAATTTCCCGGTGCGTCAGGCCGTGTTTACCCACATCGAAGACAACATCGACAGCCCGACCTTCGAGCGGGAAAAAATCCTCATTACCACCCACCCGATCCATCGCGACATCTGGTTCTGGACCATCCCGTTCAGCAATGGCCGTTGCTCGGTGGGGGTAGTGGCCGCCGCCGAACACTTTGAAGGGCGCATGGAGGATCTGGATGAATGCCTGCGCGGGTTCATCGCTGAAACGCCGAGCCTGGCCGGTGTGCTTGAACATGCGCGATGGGATACGCCTGCGCGCACCATCGGCGGTTACTCGGCCAACGTCAAAACCCTGTACGGACCCGGCTTTGCGCTGCTCGGCAACGCAGCGGAGTTCCTCGACCCGGTGTTCTCTTCCGGGGTAACCATCGCCATGCGCTCGGCGAGCATGGCCGCCGGGGTTCTGCATCGCCAACTGCAAGGTGAACGCGTCGACTGGCAAACCGAGTTCGCCGAACCACTCAAGCGCGGCGTCGACACTTTCCGCTGCTACGTCGAAGGCTGGTACGCCGGGACGTTCCAGGATGTGATCTACCATCCAGGCAGCTCACCGGACATCCGCCGCATGATCAGCGCGATTCTCGCCGGTTATGCCTGGGACGAACGCAACCCGTTCGTCAGTGAACCCAAGCGCCGGCTGAGGGTGTTGTCAGAACTCTGCGCAAGAGATGTCACATGAATGACAGGACCGCTAGTGTGCGGCGCACATCCTTTGAAGGTAATGCCTGATGATCCGTTTTCTGCTCCTGGGCTGCCTGCTGTTGCTGAGTGCTTGCGCCAGCCAGGCACCGCTGCCCGAGCACATCCCGAAGCTGTCGTTGCCGCTGCAATTGCACATCCAGCGCCTGGAAGCCGCGCAACGTCAGGACTGGGTTTTGGTGATCCAGCATGAAGAAGCGGGGCTTCGCTGGTCGATGATGGATTTGCTGGGCATTCCGCAGGCGCGGCAGATATTGACCGATGGAAAGTGGCAGGCCGACGGTCTGTTGCCGCCCAACCCGGAAGCCCGGGAGTTGTTCGCCGCGTTACTGTTTGCCCTGACCCCCAAAGATGAGCTGTCGGGCAACTACCCCACCGCCTGGCAACACGGCAGGCAACGGTCCCTGCCAACACACTGGGATGTCCTTTATTCACAACCCATGACCTTTGAGTTGAACCTGCCCAAGGGGCCCCGGTATGAAGTCACGCCGCTGAGCGGGGAGGCACCATGACCGCCTATTTGAATGCCCTCGGGGTGATCTGCGCATTGGGTCGTGGCAAACGCGAAGTCGCCGCCAATCTGTTTGCCGGCGATTGCTCAGGCCTGCGCGTCGAAACCGGCTGGGTGCCAGAGCGCTCGTTGCCGGTGGCGGCGGTCAGCGGCGACTTGGCACCGATCCCCGTTGAGCTGAAAAAGCAAAACACCCGCAACAACCAATTGTTGCTGGAAGCCGCCCTGCAAATTCGCGAAGAGATCGATCAGGCGATCCAGACCTACGGCCGCGATCGTATCGGCGTGATCCTGGGCACCAGCACCTCGGGCATCGATGAGGCCAGCCGTGGGTTGGCCCATTACATCCGCGAAGACGAATTTCCCGCTGAATACGACTATCAGCAGCAAGAACTCGGCGCACCGGCCAGTTTTCTCGCCGACTGGCTGCAATTGAGTGGCCCGGCCTATGTGATTTCCACCGCCTGCACCTCCAGCGCACGAGCGCTGATGAGTGCCCAGCGCCTTCTGGATCTGGGCCTGTGCGACGCGGTGTTGTGCGGCGGCGTCGACAGCTTGTGCAAACTGACCCTTAACGGTTTTTCGGCCCTGGAAGCGGTGTCCGCGCAGCGCTGCAATCCGTTTTCGGTCAACCGCAACGGCATCAACATTGGCGAGGCGGCCGCGTTGTTTTTGATGAGCAAAACCGCTGGCAAAGACCACGCCATCGCCCTGCTCGGCAGCGGCGCCAGTTCCGATGCCCACCACATTTCGGCGCCAGAGCCGACTGGTCGTGGCGCGCTGCAAGCCATGAGCAAAGCCCTGAGCCGCGCAAACCTGCAACCGCAGCAAATCCATTACCTGAACTTGCACGGCACCGCGACCCAGCATAACGACGCCATGGAAAGCCTTGCCGTGGCCGCACTGTTCCCGCAAGGCGTGCCCTGCTCGTCGACCAAGCCGATGACCGGTCACACCCTCGGCGCCGCCGGTGCCCTGGAAGCCGCGTTCTGCTGGCTGAGCCTGGGCCCGGACAACCTCGACCACAGCCTGGCGCCCCACGTCTGGGACGGCCAGCCCGACCCGCTGTTGCCCGCCTTGCATTGGGTGACCCCGGCCGATCGCCTGACGTCCATTGCACCTCGCTATTTGATGAGCAATTCCTTTGCCTTCGGTGGCAACAACGTCAGCCTGATTATCGGAGACGCACCATGATTGACTGGCCGCTCGCCGAGTTGCTGCCACACGCTGGCGACATGATCCTCATCGAGCAGATCCTTGCATTCGACGAGGAGCAGATTCACACCCGCATGACCGTCAGGCCCGGCGGTCTGTTCAACCGTCCCGACGGCAGCCTGCCGGCCTGGGTCGGCATTGAAATAATGGCCCAGAGTGTCGCCGCCTACGCCGGTTGCCATGCGCGCCAGCGCGGCGATGAGGTGGAGTTGGGCTTTCTGCTCGGCAGCCGCAAATTCGAATGCAACGTCGAGCACTTCCCGGTCGGCACCGAACTGACCATCCATGGCATTCGGTCACTGGAAGACGACAACGGCATGGGCGTGTTCGAATGCCATATCAACGCCCCCGGCATCCACGCCACCGCACGCCTGAACGTGTTTCGTCCGCCTCAGGCCGCTCAATATCTTCATGAATCCCAAGGAGTCCAGTCATGACTGAATCCGTACTGGTCACCGGTTCCAGCCGCGGCATCGGCCGCGCCATCGCTTTGCGTCTGGCCCAGGCCGGGCATGACATCGTGCTGCATTGCCGAAGCGGTCTGACGGACGCTATTGCCGTCAAAGCCGAAATCGAAGCCTTGGGCCGCAACGCGCGTGTCCTGCAATTCGACGTCTCCGACCGCGCCAGCTGCAAAGCCATTCTCGAAGCCGACGTAGACACCCACGGCGCCTATTACGGCGTGGTGCTCAATGCCGGCCTGACCCGTGACGGTGCTTTTCCGGCGCTGAGCGAGGATGATTGGGACGTGGTGATGCGCACGAACCTCGATGGTTTCTACAACGTGCTGCACCCGGTAATGATGCCGATGATTCGTCGTCGCGCTGCCGGGCGGATTGTCTGCATCACTTCGGTGTCGGGGTTGATCGGCAATCGTGGCCAGGTCAACTACAGTGCCTCCAAGGCCGGTCTGATCGGTGCGGCCAAGGCGCTGGCGATTGAATTGGGCAAACGCAAAATCACCGTCAATTGCGTCGCACCCGGCTTGATCGACACCGCCATGCTCGATGAAAACGTGCCCGTGGAAGAACTGATGAAAATGATCCCCGCACAACGCATGGGCACCCCTGAAGAGGTGGCCGGCGCGGTGAATTTCCTGATGTCGGCGGAAGCGTCGTACATCACCCGGCAGGTTCTGGCCGTCAATGGAGGCCTGTGCTGATGAAGCGCGTTGTCGTCACCGGCATGGCCGGCATCACCTCACTGGGCAGCGACTGGGCAACCATCGCCGGCAACTTCGCGGCCAACCGCAGCGGCATCCGGCGCATGGACGAATGGGATCGCTTTACCGAACTCAATACACGCCTGGCCGGCCCCATCGATGACTTCAAAGTCCCGAGCCACTGGACCCGCAAGCAACTGCGCAGCATGGGCCGCGTGTCGCGGCTTGCTGTGGGCGCTGCCGAGCAAGCACTGGCCGACGCCGGATTACTGGGCGACGAGTCGATCAAGGACGGGCGCATGGGCGTCGCTTGCGGCTCATCTACCGGCAGCACCGACGAGATCAAGGCGTTCGGCAACATGCTGCTCAACTCGGTGGCCGAAGGCCTGAACGCCAACTCCTATGTGCGGATGATGCCGCACACCACGGCCGCGAACATCAGCATCTTCTTCGGCCTCACCGGTCGGTTGATCCCGACGTCGAGCGCCTGCACCAGCGGCAGCCAGGGCATTGGTTATGCCTACGAGGCGATCAAGTTCGGCCGATTGCCACTGATGCTCGCCGGCGGCGCCGAAGAGCTGTGCCCGACCGAAGCGATGGTCTTCGACGCGCTCTACGCCACCAGCCTGAAAAACGACGCCCCGCAAACCACCCCGCGTCCTTATGACAAGGGTCGCGACGGCCTGGTGATCGGTGAAGGCGGCGGCATGCTGGTGCTGGAAGAGCTGGAACATGCCTTGGTACGCGGTGCACGCATTCATGCTGAACTCGTCGGTTTCGGCAGCAACGCCGACGGCCAACACACCACACGACCGGAGCAACTCACCATGCGCCGGGCCATGGAACTCGCCCTCGAAGACGCCGGGCTTCAGCCTACGGACATCGGCTACGTGAACGGTCACGGCACCGCGACAGAACAGGGCGACATCGCCGAAACACTGGCTACCAGCGCATTGTTCGGCGAGCACATGCCGATCAGTTCGCAAAAAAGCTTCCTCGGCCACACCCTGGGCGCCTGCGGTGCGCTGGAGTCCTGGTTCAGCATTGAAATGATGAACAGCGACCTGTACGCACACACTTTCAACCTCGACGAGGTCGACCCGCACTGCGGCAAACTGGATTACCTGCGAGGCGAGTTCCGGCAGATGAGCAACGAATACGTGATGAACAACAATTTCGCTTTTGGTGGCGTCAACACCTCGTTGATCTTCCGTCGCTGGCACTGACCTGAAACACGTTTGGAGTAAAAGGAATGACTCTGTCCCAGCGCATCGTCGCGTTGTTCGCCGTGGCCGTTGCGCTGGGCGGTTGCACCGGCAATCCGGTGTACACCGCCAAGGAACACTTCCCCAGTGACCGAGGCTTGACCAACGACCGCATGAGCCGCGCCATCGTCACCGCGTTGATCGAACGCCAATGGGTAGTGCAGTCGGCGCGTCCCGGCATGATCAAAGCGGCCGTCACCGTGCGTGACAAACACCACGCCGAAATCGACATCCCTTACACATCGAATTCGTTCGAAATCGACTACCGCGACAGCCGCGGCCTGGACTACCAGGACGGCCGGATCCACGGCACCTACAACCGCTGGATCACCTATCTGCGCGACGACGTGATCCAGCAACTGGCCGCCGACCCGGACCGCGACCAACTCGTCGCCCTGCAAAATGCCTACGAACCCACCTTCCAGAACTTCCGTGAAGGCGTGAAACGCGCCACCGAGATCGGCTTGCTGGACGGCAGCGTCAAGTTCTACCTGGCAGGAGAAGCGCTACCGGCCAACGTCAGCAAGCTGAATACCGTGAGCAGCAGTCGAATCACCCATAACGAAGAGGTGTCGGATGAAGACGCCTGCTTCTGGGCACTGCAATCGACGCTGGCGACGTTGCAGAGCAAGGCGAAAAAGGCCGGGGCCAATGCCGTGATCAATATTGCGGGAACTGGCAAACGCGATTTAAGCAGCGACAGCGGGAGCTATCAGTGTTTGCCGAAGGTGCAAGTGTCTGGCGTGGTGTTGCGTGGGGAGTTGGTGCGGGTTGAGTGAGGTGGAGAATGGGCTCAACGCACGTCCATTCCGAGGATAGGAATGAAATAAAGGGAAGCTGGAATACATCATTTCGGAAACGTCCCACAACCAGAATTGAGGCTTTGCGCTAGGTTCAATGCCCCGTGATATGTCGGGGCATCACAAGGACGAACGAACCATGACTAAAAAGGCCGTTATCGTTTTCAGCGGTGGGCAGGACTCCACCACCTGCTTGATCCACGCGTTGCCGCTCTACGATGAAATCCACTGCATTACGTTCGACTATGGCCAGCGCCACCGCGCGGAAATCGAGGTCGCGCAGCAGCTGTCGAAAGAGCTTGGCGTGACCGTGCACAAGGTGCTGGACACTACGTTGTTGAATGAACTGGCAAGCAGTAGTTTGACGCGCGATAACATTCCAGTACCCGGTGTGGATAGCTCAGGAGAAAGTCTGCCAAGCACCTTTGTGCCCGGCCGGAATATTCTGTTTTTAACCTTGGCTGCTATTTATGCCTATCAAGTACAGGCCGAGGCAGTCATCACAGGTGTTTGCGAGACAGATTTCTCTGGCTACCCGGATTGCCGTGACGAATTTGTCAGGACTCTAAACAAAGCCATTGAACTGGGCATGGACTACAGGCTGCGGATTGAAACGCCACTCATGTGGCTGAACAAGGCAGAAACATGGGCGCTTGCCGAGCAGCATGGGAAGCTTGAATTGATTCAGCACCAGACACTGACTTGCTACAACGGAATAATAGGGATTGGATGCGGTAATTGCGATGCGTGCAATCTTCGAGCGAAAGGGCTGAATGAGTTTTTGGAGAACAAGGCTAAGGTTATGAAAAGCCTGGAAAACAAACAAAAGATCAGATAGCAACAATCCTGGGGAAGCCGTACCACTTCCCCTTCTTGTACGCTTTAGGCGCTAACCACGTACCGTTTAAATAGGGATCTTGCTCCATAGGCAGGCAGAATATTAAAAACAGCGAAACACATTTTTATGGCGATTTGAACATAAACGATATTAAGCACTTCGGCAGTAGCCATTGATCCGTAAAATGCAATAAAACAAAAAATGAAACTATCTATTATCACCGCAAACAACGTACTTAAAAAAACCCGCAAGAATAAAAACCTAGAGCTAGTAAGCTGTTTTATTTTGTTCAACAAGTAGGAATTTACATATTCGGAAAAAATGAAGGAAATGGAAGACGCCACCAACACAGACGACACATGAGTCATGACCTCGCTATATGGCTCATCAAGCTTCCAGCCTGACAAACCCGGAAGAAAACTAGTAGCGCTTAACAAAACAGTAATCAGAGCATTACTCGCAAAAGCAAATAATATGGCTTTCCTCGCAAGTCTAAGCCCATAAAACTCATTCAACACATCAACTATTAAAAAGGTTAATGGGTAAATGAAAACCCCTGGAGTGACAATGATATCAAGCCACTCTATGTAGACCAGTTTCGTTGCGGCAACATTTGTGAAGATATATAGCGCAAAAAGCAACAAATTAAGAGCGACATAAATCATCCATGACTTCTCTTGTCGATCATTTATTTCGTATGCTGTCAATGCCGCACCACCTGAATAAAACTTCCTGTACACAGACTTTATTTCTGCTCTGTTTAAATTATCCACCACATCACTTTTCAATAAATCATCCAGCTTAATTTTTATAACCTTCCCCGTTGAAACGATCATGATAACGGCAAGGCCTTTACTATTTTCAAACCCTAGTAATTTGTAGCTGCTGTTTTCCGAGAGACTATCCATTGAACCGTTCCTCCACTATCTCTCCTATTACAAGAACATCATCAGAACAACAGGAAGACTCTCTCGTTATAAATAGATTTTTTGTTGCCTTGTCATACACAAGTTTTTCTTTATCGCTACTCGACAAACCTTTCTTCACTATCAACAAATCCCCCGACTCATTCACGCCGCTGATTTCGCTTTCCAGAAGCACACCGATTAAATTGCAGGCCGTACCGAAAAAATAGGTCAAAGGATGGGTTACAACCAACTCACCGATCCTCTTATCAAGACTTTGCACAAGCAAACTTTCTTTAACAACAGGAACCGCCGCCGGATTCATATTACCCAGCAAAGAAACGCTGCTTTCTATAACTTCCCTTTCTTCAAAATCTACAGTTTCTATTTCTTTATAGGACACACCAAAAAAATCAGAAATTTTACGAATGGTAGACTGCTGAACATTGACAACCCTCCCTTCCAAAATGTTGTAGATAGTAGTCCTGGTCAACCCAACTGAATTACACAACGATATCTGAGTTTCTCCCCGGCTTTTTATAAGGTACTTAATATTCCTCTTTAAATTTTCTGTTTTTTCTATTTTGTGCATTAAATACCTTCCAATCACCTGTAATAAATTTGATCACTCAAACCGAGCATTTCTATTTGTTTTTGTGATTATCACCTGGCCCGCCTGCTTGGCGTACAAACAGACACACCCAACCTGATTATACATTCATTAAATAACGTTTAATTCGACGTTTATTTCTGCAAGCCATGCAGTAGACGAATCCCACAATATAAAACGAACTTACTTACAGAGATTTCTAGAGAATCATTTAATTACACAAATGTTCACTTATTTGAACAATAAGGATGACGTTTTTAGTTATAAATCTATCGGTATCGGCAGCCCATATATCGCTGCCGATCAATTATGAATAGCCGGAAAGGATGCCGCTTTTCTTTAAAAAAATAAGGGAGCTCCACAATGAAAAAAATCAATCCCGATCGTCCGCAATCGCCAGACCAGAAAGACGCTGATACCGCTGACACCGCCGATCTAGCCAAACTCTCCGAAACCACCGAGCGCACCGTCAGCGCGCGCTTGCGCAATCCAAACCGCCCCGACCCTGTCAGCCATGTATTTAGCATCAACCCGTCTGTCGATACGGAGTCCTTGCTCTGTCACGCTACTGAAACCCTCGCCTCGCTGAATGTGATGACCACCGACCTCGCCTGCGAACTCGAAGGCTCGCGCCGCAACGAGGCATTGGCCATTCAGCAACTGATCGTGCTGGCCGAGCTGATGGTCAACCGGGCCCTGGACATTCTTGACCCTCCCAGTGGGTTGTCTATGGCGCCATCCAACAGTCACCAATAAGTAATCGCGCGCTCTTTCGCAATGGAGGTTTTTTGTCATGGATAGATACATGCCTATCACCGGCATCGATTGCACCATCGCTTCGCTGGTGATCGACACCGAAGCGCCCCTGGACGTGTTGCACGAAACGGCTGCCTACCGCATCCGCACTGCGACCCAGCTACTTGAGAGTTTTGCGTTTGGCGGAGGCGTTCACAGTGAGTTGGCGCGGGTGTTGGTGACGTCATTGCGCGATGGTTGTGATTTGCTGGATGTCGTCGGGCGACGATTGCAGGGGCAAGTTTCAGCGCAGCAAAGTACGCCTGCTGCGTCGTAACGGCGCCAGCGGATGGACATCAGCGCTTCCAGCAAGTGTGAAGACGGCCCCCGCGCTTGGCGCAGAGGCCGTTCAAACGCTTACTGAGCTTGAATCAACTTGCTTGCAGCAATGCCAGCACGACCGGTTTGATTGTCGACAGCTTGCAGGCTATTGCGCGTCTTGATCGGGGATCGGGGGGAGTGACTGAACCGGCTAACGCTAAAACGACAAAGGGCGCCTTTCGGCGCCCCTTCGCAAACAGGTCGGCTTGTCATCGCCCTGTACCTGTCTGGCTCTGCGATGGCTGGTTGCCCAGGATCCTCAGAGTCTCACAAGCCCCTTTCGGGAACGGGAGGAGTATCACTCAAAACGTTCAATTCAGGTACTGGCGTGTAACTTCAATCCTAAAGCTTTCACGACTTTGAGGATCGTGCCGAACTCTGGATTCCCTTCCCCTGACAATGCGCGGTAAAGGCTTTCACGAGAGAGTCCTGCATCCCGTGCGACTTGGGTCATGCCGCGAGCCCGCGCAATGGTTCCGAGTGCTTTGGCAATAAACGCTGGGTCATCTCCCGCTTCTTCCATACAAGCGTCAAGGTAATTAGCCATGTCCTCTTCGGTCTTGAGGTACTCGGCTGAGTCCCAGCGAGTGAATTGTTCGGTCATGGGTTTTGCTCCTGCCAGGCTCTTGCAATTAGCCTGGCTTGTTTGATGTCACGTGTTTGGCTGCTTTTGTCACCGCCACAAAGGAGGATGACTAACTGACGACCAGCCTGAGAATGTTGAACTTCGAAGAATCTCCGTCATGCGGCGAGTGTAGCTCTTGAGCTACACCTACTTAACCAAGAATTCTGATCATTCGATATTCAATCACGCCTTCAATGGCTCAACCTTACGCGTCAACAACTCAACAAACGCCTTGGCCATCGGCGACTTCTGATCCTTGCGCTGCACCAGCCACACCGCCGACACCGCCGCCGGATCAAGCAATGGCCGATACACCACGCCGTCGATGCGCATCCGCTGATACGACGCCGGCAGCACCGACACGCCCAACCCTGCTGCGACCAACCCGATAATCGTCATCGCTTCGCCCGCCTCTTGCGCGAAGTGCGGGCTAAAGCCTGAATCGCGGGCCAGGCTGAGTAATTGCGCGTATAGGCCACTGCCATAACTGCGAGGAAAAAACACAAAAGGTTCGAGGGCCAGTGCCGACAGGAACAAGCCCTCTTCACTGCCGTTGACCAGCGGATGCTTGGAGCTGAGCACCGCCACCAAGGGCTCGCGCATCAGTTCCACCACACTGAGCGAGTCCGGCAACCCCAATGGCCGCATGATGCCGACCTCGATCGATTCGTCGACCAGTGCATCGGCGACCTGAGTGCTGCTCATCTCCCGCAGGTTCAGGTGCACCGCCGGAAAGCGCTGGCGGAATGAAAAAATCGCCTGGGGAATGGTCGAGTTGAACGGCGCCGATGAGGTGAAGCCGATCTTCAGTTCTCCGAGCTCACCCAGTTGCGCACGCCGCGCCACATCGGCGGCTTTGTCGACCTGCGCCAGCGCCAGCCGCGCTTCTTGCAGGAACAACCGCCCCGCTTCGCTGAGCTCGACCCGACGATTGGTTCGTTCGAACAACCGTGCGCCAACCTCTTGCTCAAGCGCCTGAATCTGCTGGCTCAGCGGTGGCTGCGAGATGCCCAACACTTGTGCGGCGCGGCCGAAATGCAGTTCTTCGGCGACGGCGATGAAGTAGCGCAAGTGACGCAATTCCATGAAAACCCCATTAGGTCGTAAAACCTCTTAAACAGGTCGAACAATATATTGGATTGAATCATTAGCCAGCTATATGATTTTTTCACTGCCTGCCTGACTGCGCCCCTCCGAGGTCCAACGTGAAGACTGCTGTCGCTCCACTCGCCCATGAAGTTCCGCCCGCCGCAGCGGACGATGTCGTCGCCGAGCTCAAAGAGATTTATATCGAGAAAGGCACGCCGGCGTTCATGCGCACGGTGCTGGCGCTGTTTTGCGGTGGCTTCGCCACCTTCGCCCTGCTCTACTGCGTGCAGCCGATGATGCCGCTGTTGTCTCACGAGTATTCGATCAACGCGGCGCAGAGCAGCCTGATCCTGTCGGTCGCCACCGGCATGCTCGCCATTGGCCTGTTGATCACCGGGCCCATCTCCGACCGTGTCGGCCGCAAGTCGGTGATGGTCACCGCGCTGTTCGCCGCGGCGCTGTGCACCGTCGCCAGTTCGATGATGCCGAGCTGGCACGGCGTGTTGCTGATGCGCGCGCTGATCGGGTTGTCGTTGAGTGGCCTGGCGGCAGTCGCGATGACGTACTTGAGCGAAGAGATCCACCCGCAGCATCTAGGCCTGGCGATGGGTTTGTACATCGGCGGCAATGCGATTGGCGGGATGTGCGGGCGCTTGATCACCGGCGTGTTGATCGACTTCGTCAGCTGGCACACGGCGATGCTGGTGATCGGCGGCCTGGCCCTGATCGCTGCAGCGGTGTTCTGGAAAATCCTTCCCGAGTCGCGCAACTTCCGCGCCCGCTCGCTGCACCCGCGCAGCTTGCTCGACGGTTTCACCATGCACTTTCGCGATGCTGGTTTGCCGTTATTGTTCCTTGAAGCCTTTGTGTTGATGGGCGCGTTCGTCACACTGTTCAACTACATCGGTTACCGCTTGCTGGCCGAGCCGTATCACATGGAGCAAGCCTTCGTCGGACTGCTCTCGGTGGTGTACCTGTCGGGGATTTACAGCTCGGCGAAAATCGGTTCGCTGGCTGACAAGCTGGGTCGGCGCAAAGTGCTCTGGGCGACGATTGTGCTGATGCTCGCCGGCCTTGCCCTGACGATGTTCACACCATTGCCCCTGGTGATCATTGGCATGCTGATCTTTACCTTTGGTTTCTTTGGCGCGCATTCGGTGGCGAGCAGCTGGATCGGGCGCCGGGCGATCAAGGCCAGGGGGCAAGCGTCATCGCTTTATCTGTTCAGCTACTACGCCGGGTCGAGTATTGCCGGGACGGCGGGCGGGGTGTTCTGGCACTTGGGCGGATGGAACGGAATCGGCTTGTTTGTCGGCGGGTTGCTGGTGATTGCGCTGCTGGTGGCGTTGAAGCTGGCGAAGTTGCCGCCACTACAGGGTGTCAAGGCCTGACACAAAACCAGTGTAGGAGTGAGCCTGCTCGCGATAGCGGAGTATCAGCCAATACATTCGGCGACTGATTCACCGCTATCGCGAGCAGGCTCACTCCTACATTAAAAACAAAAACGCCCGGCATAAGCCGGGCGTTTTTATTGGGCGACGATCACTCGTGATATTGCGCCGACAACTCATGCACCGCGCGCAGGAAGGCGCCAGCATGCTCCGGATCAACTTCCGGGGTGATGCCATGGCCGAGGTTGAACACGTGGCCACTGCCTTTGCCGTAGCTGGCGAGGATGCGGCCGACTTCGGTGCGGATGGCTTCTGGTTTGGCGTAGAGCACGGTCGGGTCCATGTTGCCTTGCAACGCGACTTTGCTGCCGACGCGATCACGGGCGCTGCCGATGTCGCAGGTCCAGTCCAGGCCCAATGCATCCGCGCCAGCGTCGGCGATGCTTTCCAGCCACAGGCCACCGTTCTTGGTGAACAGGATGACCGGAACCTTGCGGCCTTCGTGCTCGCGGATCAGGCCGCTGACAATCTTTTTCATGTAGGCCAGGGAGAATTCCTGGTACGCCGCCGCCGAGAGGCTGCCGCCCCAACTGTCGAAGATCTGCACCGCTTGCGCGCCGGCCATGATCTGGCCGTTGAGGTAGCTGGTGACCGTCTGCGCGAGCTTGTCCAGCAGCAGGTGCAAGGCTTGCGGGTTGTCGTAGAGCATGGTTTTGGTCTTGCGGTAGTCTTTCGACGAGCCGCCTTCGACCATATAGGTGGCCAGGGTCCATGGGCTGCCGGCAAAGCCGATCAGCGGCACGCGGCCATTGAGTTCGCGGCGGATGGTGCTGACCGCGTCCATCACGTAGCCGAGGTCTTTGTGCGGATCAGGAATCGGCAAGGCTTCGATGTCGGCCATGGTGCTGACGACTTTCTTGAAGCGTGGACCTTCACCGGTTTCGAAGTACAGGCCTTGGCCCATGGCATCGGGGATGGTCAGGATGTCGGAGAACAGGATCGCCGCGTCCAGTTGTGGATAGCGGTCAAGCGGCTGCAGCGTGACTTCGCAAGCGAACTCCGGGTTCATGCACAGGCTCATGAAGTCGCCGGCCTTGGCACGGCTGGCGCGGTATTCAGGCAGGTAGCGACCGGCCTGACGCATCATCCACACAGGGGTGACGTCTACGGGTTGCTTGAGCAGGGCGCGAAGGAAACGGTCGTTCTTCAGGGCAGTCATGTCGGCATCCGGAAAAAAAGTGCGGGCATTTTCTCAGAGCCGGACGCAAAAGGCACGGCAAGTGCCGCACCTTTTGTCTATCGGGTCAATTTGTCGCGGGGGGAACCACGTCGCGAAACAACCTCAATCCCTGTAGGAGCCGAGCTTGCTCGCGATGCAGGCGCCTCGGTTAACCTGATTTCTGCGGTGATGCTATCGCGAGCAAGCTCAGCTCCTACAGGAGTGAGGTTGCCCGCGATCGGTGTTAGACGCCCAGGTAATCCAGGATCCCTTCAGCCGCATTGCGGCCTTCGAAGATCGCCGTCACCACCAGGTCAGAACCACGAACCATGTCGCCACCGGCGAAGATTTTCGGGTTGCTGGTCTGGTGCTTGTACTTACCTTGCTCCGGCGCCACAACGCGGCCCTGGCTATCGGTCTGGATGTCGAACTGTTCGAACCACGGCGCCGGGCTTGGACGGAAACCGAACGCGATGACCACGGCGTCGGCCGGGATGATCTCTTCGGAGCCCGGGATCGGCTCAGGGCTGCGACGGCCACGGGCGTCCGGTTCGCCGAGACGGGTCTCGACCACTTTCACACCTTCTACGCGGTCTTCACCAACGATGGCAATCGGCTGGCGGTTGTAGAAGAATTTCACGCCTTCTTCCTTGGCGTTCTTCACCTCTTTGCGCGAGCCCGGCATGTTCGCTTCGTCCCGACGGTACGCACAGGTCACCGACTTGGCGCCCTGGCGGATCGAGGTACGGTTGCAGTCCATCGCCGTATCGCCGCCGCCCAGTACCACGACCTTCTTGCCTTTCATGTCGACGAAATCTTCCGGCGACTTTTCAAAGCCCAGGTTGCGGTTGACGTTGGCGATCAGGAAGTCCAGCGCGTCATACACGCCCGGCAGGTCCTCACCGGCAAAACCGCCCTTCATGTAGGTGTAGGTGCCCATGCCCATGAACACGGCATCGTATTCTTCGAGCAGTTGCTCGATGGTCACGTCCTTGCCCACTTCGGTGTTCAGGCGGAACTCGATGCCCATGCCGGTGAAGACTTCGCGGCGATTGCTCAGCACGGTCTTTTCCAGCTTGAACTCGGGGATGCCGAAGGTCAGCAAGCCGCCGATTTCCGGGTTCTTGTCGAACACCACCGGGGTCACGCCACCGCGCACCAGCACGTCGGCACAACCCAGGCCCGCCGGGCCTGCGCCGATGACGGCAACACGTTTGCCGGTCGGTTTGACCTTGGACATGTCCGGGCGCCAGCCCATGGCGAATGCGGTGTCGGTGATGTACTTCTCGACCGAACCGATGGTCACCGCGCCGAAGCCGTCGTTGAGGGTGCAGGCACCCTCGCACAGACGATCTTGCGGGCACACCCGGCCGCAGACTTCCGGCAGGGTGTTGGTCTGGTGCGACAGCTCGGCGGCCTGGAGGATGTTGCCCTCGGCCACCAGCTTCAGCCAGTTGGGAATGAAGTTGTGCACCGGGCACTTCCATTCGCAATACGGGTTACCGCAACCCAGGCAGCGGTGGGCCTGGTCGGCCGACTGCTGGGGTTTGAACGGTTCGTAGATCTCCACGAACTCTTTCTTGCGTTGACGCAACAGTTTCTTCTTCGGATCTTTGCGCCCGACATCGATGAACTGGAAGTCGTTATTCAGACGTTCAGCCATTGTTAAAACCTCATCAAACTCTTCAGGCGCATATCACTGCGGGTTGGCACGAGTGCTGGAAAGCAACGATTTCAGGTTGGCAGCCTTAGGCTTGACCAGCCAGAAACGACGCAGGTAGTCATCGAGGTTTTCAGCGAGGTTACGACCCCACTCGCTGTCGGTTTCCTCGACGTACTCGTTCAGCACGCGTTGCAGGTGGCTGCGATAGGCTTCCATCGCTTCGCCGCTGATCCGCTGGATTTCCACCAGTTCGTGGTTGACCCGGTCAACGAAGGTGTTGTCCTGGTCGAGCACGTAGGCGAAACCGCCGGTCATGCCAGAGCCGAAGTTGTAACCGGTCTTGCCCAATACGCAGACGAAACCACCGGTCATGTACTCGCAGCAGTGATCGCCAGTGCCTTCCACAACCGTGTGGGCACCGGAGTTACGCACGGCAAAACGCTCGCCCGCGGTGCCGGCGGCGAACAGCTTGCCGCCTGTGGCGCCGTACAGGCAGGTGTTACCGATGATCGCACTGTCCTGAGTCTTGTAGACGCTGCCCTTGGGCGGAACGATGACCAGTTTGCCGCCGGTCATGCCTTTGCCGACGTAGTCGTTGGCGTCGCCTTCCAGGTACATGTTCAGGCCGCCAGCGTTCCACACACCGAAGCTCTGACCGGCCGTCCCTTTGAAGCGGAAGGTGATCGGCGCATTCGCCATGCCCTGGTTGCCGTGTTTGCGAGCGATTTCACCGGAGATCCGCGCGCCGATCGAACGGTCGCAGTTGCAGATATCCAGGGCGAAATCGGCGCCGCTCATGTCGTTGATCGCCGAGGTGGCCAGGTCGACCATTTTCTCGGCCAGCAAGCCCTTGTCGAACGGCGGGTTGCGGTCAACCTGGCAGAATTGTGGCTTGTCTGCCGGGATGTGATCGCTGCCAAGCAACGGGGTCAGGTCCAGATGGTTCTGCTTGGCGGTCTGGCCTTCGAGGATTTCCAGCAGATCGGTACGACCGATCAGCTCTTCGAGGGAGCGCACGCCCAGCTTGGCCAGCCACTCACGGGTTTCTTCGGCGACGTAGGTGAAGAAATTCACCACCATGTCGACGGTGCCGATGTAGTGATCTTTACGCAGCTTCTCGTTTTGAGTCGCGACGCCGGTGGCGCAGTTGTTCAGGTGGCAAATACGCAGGTATTTGCAACCCAGCGCGATCATTGGCGCGGTGCCGAAACCGAAGCTTTCAGCGCCGAGGATCGCTGCCTTGATCACGTCGAGGCCGGTTTTCAGGCCGCCGTCGGTCTGCACCCGGACTTTGCCACGCAGGTCGTTGCCACGCAGGGTCTGGTGGGTTTCGGCCAGGCCGAGTTCCCACGGAGCGCCCGCGTATTTGATCGACGTCAGCGGCGATGCACCGGTGCCGCCGTCGTAGCCCGAGATGGTGATCAAGTCCGCGTAGGCCTTGGCCACACCGGCGGCGATGGTGCCGACGCCCGCTTCTGCCACCAGCTTCACCGAGACCAGCGCCTTCGGGTTGACTTGTTTCAGGTCGAAAATCAGCTGCGACAAGTCTTCGATCGAATAGATGTCGTGGTGCGGTGGCGGCGAGATCAGGGTCACACCCGGCACCGCGTAACGCAGCTTGGCGATCAGACCGTTGACCTTGCCACCTGGCAACTGACCACCTTCGCCGGGCTTGGCGCCCTGGGCGACTTTGATCTGCAGCACTTCAGCGTTGACCAGGTATTCCGGGGTCACACCGAAACGGCCAGTCGCCACTTGCTTGATTTTCGAGCTCTTGATGGTGCCGTAGCGCGCCGGGTCTTCGCCGCCTTCGCCGGAGTTGGAACGCGCACCGAGGCGGTTCATGGCTTCAGCCAGGGCTTCGTGAGCTTCCGGCGACAAGGCGCCGAGGGAAATGCCCGCGGAGTCAAAGCGCTTGAGCACCGATTCCAGCGGTTCGATCTCGCTCATGTCCAGCGGTGTGTCCAGGGTTTTGACCTTGAACATGTCACGGATCATCGACACCGGGCGGTTGTCCACCAGCGACGTGTATTCCTTGAACTTGCTGTAGTCGCCTTGCTGCACAGCGGCTTGCAGGGTGTTGACCACGTCCGGGTTGTACGCGTGATATTCGCCACCGTGGACGAACTTCAGCAGGCCGCCTTGCTGGATCGGCTTGCGCGGGCTCCAGGCTTCAGTGGCCAGGGCTTTCTGCTCGGCTTCGATGTCGACGAAACGCGCACCTTTGATGCGGCTCGGAACGCCACGGAAGCTCAGCTCGCAGACTTCTTCAGACAGGCCGATGGCCTCGAACAACTGCGCACCGCGGTACGAGGTGATGGTCGAGATGCCCATCTTCGACAGGATCTTCAGCAGACCTTTAGTGATGCCTTTACGGTAGTTCTTGAACACCTCATAGAGGTCGCCCAGTACTTCACCGGTACGGATCAGGTCGCCCAGCACTTCGTAGGCCAGGAACGGATAGACGGCGGAGGCGCCGAAACCGATCAACACGGCGAAGTGATGCGGGTCGCGAGCGGTCGCGGTTTCCACGAGGATGTTGGAATCGCAACGCAGGCCTTTTTCGGTCAAGCGGTGGTGCACCGCGCCGGTGGCGAGCGAAGCGTGGATCGGCAACTTGCCCGGGGCAATGTGACGATCACTCAGCACGACCTGGGTACGACCGGAGCGCACGGCTTCTTCAGCCTGATCGGCGACGTTGCGGATGGCCGCTTCGAGGCCGACGCTTTCGTCGTAGTTCAGGTCAATGATCGCGCGCTCGAAGCCCGGACGATCGAGGTTCATCAGCGAGCGCCACTTGGCCGGAGAAATGACCGGCGAGCTGAGGATTACGCGCGAAGCGTGTTCCGGCGACTCCTGGAAGATGTTGCGCTCGGCACCAAGGCAGATCTCCAGCGACATGACGATGGCTTCACGCAGCGGGTCGATCGGCGGGTTGGTGACCTGCGCGAACTGCTGGCGGAAATAGTCGTACGGCGTGCGCACGCGCTGGGACAGCACGGCCATCGGCGTATCGTCGCCCATCGAGCCCACGGCTTCGTAGCCTTGCTCGCCGAGCGGACGCAGCACCTGATCACGCTCTTCGAACGTGACCTGATACATCTTCATGTACTGCTTGAGCTGGTCGACATCATAGAACGCCGATCCGTGGTCGTTGTCTTCCATGGTCGCCTGGATGCGCAGGGCATTCTTGCGCAGCCATTGCTTGTATGGATGACGGGACTTCAAGCGGTTGTCGATGGCGTCGGTGTCGAGGATCTGACCGGTTTCGGTGTCCACGGCAAAGATCTGACCCGGGCCAACGCGGCCCTTGGCAATCACGTCTTCAGGCTGGTAGTTCCAGACACCGATTTCCGAGGCCAGGGTAATAAAGCCGTTTTTGGTGGTGACCCAACGCGCCGGGCGCAGACCGTTACGGTCGAGCAGGCACACCGCGTAGCGACCGTCGGTCATTACCACGCCGGCCGGGCCGTCCCACGGCTCCATGTGCATCGAGTTGTACTCGTAGAACGCACGCAGGTCCGGGTCCATGGTTTCGACGTTCTGCCACGCTGGCGGAATGATCATCCGCACGCCACGGAACAGGTCGATGCCACCGGTGACCATCAGCTCCAGCATGTTGTCCATGCTCGAGGAGTCGGAACCGACGCGGTTGACCAGTGGGCCGAGTTCTTCCAGGTCCATCAAGTCGTTGGTGAACTTGGTGCGACGGGCCACGGCCCAGTTGCGGTTGCCGGTGATGGTGTTGATCTCGCCGTTGTGCGCCAGGAAGCGGAACGGTTGAGCCAGCGGCCATTTCGGCAGGGTGTTGGTGGAGAAGCGCTGGTGGAACACGCAAATCGAGGTTTGCAGGCGCTCGTCACTGAGGTCTGGATAGAAGGCGGTCAAATCCGCCGGCATCATCAGGCCTTTGTAAATGATGGTCTTGTGCGAAAAGCTGCAAACGTAGTGATCGACGTCGGCGGCGTTGGCCACGGACGAGCGACGACGGGACGTGAACAGCTTGACGGCCATGTCCTGATCGCTCAGGCCTTCACCGCCGATGAACACCTGCTCGATCTGCGGCAGGCGCTCGAGGGCCAGGCGGCCGAGGACGCTGGTGTCGATCGGCACTTTGCGCCAGCCGACGAGCTGCAGGCCAGCGGCCAGGATCTCGCGGTTCATGTTCTCGCGAGCGGCTTGGGCTTTGACCGGGTCCTGGTTGAAGAAGACCATGCCCACCGCATATTGCTTGGGCAGTTCGACGCCGAAGGTTTCCTGGGCGATCGCTCGCAGGAACACGTCCGGCTTTTGAATCAGCAGACCGCAACCGTCACCGGTCTTGCCGTCGGCGTTGATCCCACCGCGGTGGGTCATGCAGGTCAGGGCCTCGATGGCCGTTTGCAAAAGGGTATGACTGGGCTCGCCCTGCATATGGGCTATCAGGCCGAAACCGCAGTTATCCTTGAATTCATCTGGTTGGTACAGACCTGCTTTCATAGACACTTTCTCACCAGGCTGCCTCTTACCGAGGCAAATTTCTTTTCAATTCAATCAGTTACCGTCCGCGCCGAACGTATGCCAGCTTTGCGGGGGCAAAAGGGAGGTCATTGTACACACCGACACTTACGCTCACAAATTTGACGACGAAATGTCGCAAATCTATGTCGCATTTGTGAAAGGTTTAAAGCGATCTGCTGTGCTAGTCAAAACTTTTTTTAATTTTGACTGCAACGACTCAAAGACTACTGTGACGCAGACACCACAAGGCACGCAGTCTGTAGAGACGGCGCGCACTTGTAGAAATTTTGAGGTGCTTGGAGAGGCGGCCTGGGTAAGGCCGCCGAATCTTCAGCGAGTTGTTGCCAGTTCCTGTTGGACGCTGGCGACAGTGCGAGGCCAAGGTTTACCAGCCTGAACCTTCGCTGGCAAGGCCTTGATAGCGGTAACGGCTGCATCGCGGTTGGCGAAGTTACCGTAGGTGATGACATACAACGGCTTGCCGTTGAGGACTTTCTTGAAATAACGGTACTCGCCACCCTGTTCTTTCACGAAGTTTTGCGCAGTCGTTTCGGAGCTGGTGCCGAGGATCTGTACCACGTAGTTGCTCGTCGGTTGCCCGGCATACCACGTGCCGCCAGCAGCCTTGGCAGCGGGGGCTGGTTTCTCGGCAGGCTTGGCGGCTACAGCGGGCTTGGCTGGCGCCGATGCCGCGGCAGGCTTGGCAACAGGCACTGGCGCAGGCTTGGCCGTTGCTACCTGGGTCGGCGCAGGCACCGGTTTGGCGGCTGGCGTCGGTGCGGGCCCTGGCTGAATGCCCGCTGGCGGGGCGATGGTGGTCACGGTTGGCGGTGTAGCGCTGGAACCCTCGACCGGCACGCCGTCGTCGCCCTCAGTGATGCCCCCGGCCGCTTCGGCCAACGGACCGCGCATGACCGGTTGCGAGTTGCCGACCAGCGGCAATGGCATCGGCTGCGAGTTACCGGCGAATTCGACGGATGGCGCACCGCCGCCAGGTTGTGGCGACCCCTGACCCAGTGGCAGTTGTGCCTGTTCGTTGGCAGGTGCGCCGGTGGTCGGTGCTTTGCTGCGGCCCGGCATCAACCAGGCGGCGGCTACCGCGACCACGACAACGGCGGAAATCGCCAACACGTGTTTCTTCGGCATGTTGAACCCCATACTTGGACGCTTCACCGCTGAGCGGCTGGCAATCATGGCTTCGATCATTGCATCGCGGGCGACCTGGTTGATGTTGCCAGGCCAACCGTCGGAGCTTTCGTGAATATCAGAGATCTGATCCGCGGTGAAAAGTTCGATACCCCGGCCGGCGCCTTCGAGGCGTTGCTCCAGGTATTCGCGGGTTTCTTCTTCGGTGTAAGGCTGCAATTCGATGACGTGGAAACGCTCTTCCTCAAGGCTCAGCGCCTCAAGTTGAGCGATCAGCGACGACTCGCCAAACAGGAAAACGTGCGGACGACCTTCCGGTGCGCCAGCGGCCAGGGCCATCAGGGCCTCCAGCGCGGACTCGTCGAGATGCTCGGCGTCATCCACCAGCAAATAGACTTCCTGGCCGGTCAACGCCAGTTGGACCACCTGCGCCAGGATTGCACCGATCTCGGTTTGCTCGACGTTCAGCGCTTGAGCCACCTGGCGCAAGATGCCCGCCGAATCGCCAGCACCGCGAGCGGAAACCACAACACTCTGCACCGACTGCTTATTGGTGCTGGCTACCAGGGCCTGGCGCAACAGGGTCTTGCCACTGCCTTGCGGACCGGTGACCACCAGCAGCAACTGGCTGTAACGCGCCAGGTGATGCAGTTGCCCCAGCACCGGTTTGCGCTGGGCCGGGAAAAATTTGAAGCCAGGCACCCGTGGAGCAAAAGGGTCATGACTTAACTGGTAATGGCCGAGGAAAGCCTCGTCGGCATGCAAACTAGTCATCGGGATCTTATTAACCTTTAAGCTGAGCCAGGGCGCGGTAATCCGCTCCCAGCGTGGCCTGTAAAATCTCTTTCGGATAATCGTCGGTCACCACCGCTTCGCCCATGTGGCGCAGCAGCACCAGGCGCAAACGACCGTCGATCACTTTCTTGTCAATTGCCATGTGTTCAAGGAAATCGGCTTCGGTCATTTCCTCAGGCGGAATGACCGGCAGTCCGGCACGCTGGAACAGGCGGATGCCACGATCACGCTCTTGCTCGCTGATCCAGCCCAGGCGCGCGGACATTTCCAACGCCATTACGGTGCCAGCAGCGACCGCTTCACCGTGAAGCCAGACACCATAGCCCATATGGGTTTCGATGGCGTGACCGAACGTATGACCGAGGTTCAATGTGGCACGTACGCCGGTCTCTTTCTCGTCGGCACCGACCACCGCCGCCTTGGCCGCGCAAGAGCGCTCGATGGCGTAGGTCAGGGCGACTTGATCCAGGGCGCGCAGGCGATCAACGTTTTCTTCGAGCCAGGTCAGGAACGGCTCGTCGCAGATCAGCCCGTACTTGATGACTTCGGCAAGCCCGGCGGACAGTTCGCGGGCCGGCAGGGTATTGAGGGTCGCGGTATCGATCAGCACCACGTTCGGCTGATAGAACGCGCCGACCATGTTCTTGCCCAGCGGATGGTTGATACCAGTCTTGCCACCGACCGAAGAGTCGACTTGCGACAGCAGCGTGGTCGGCACCTGGATGAAATCGACGCCGCGCTGGTAGCAGGCGGCAGCAAAGCCGGCCATGTCACCAATCACACCGCCACCGAGCGCGATCACCGTGGTGCGGCGGTCGTGCCGTGCGGTCAGCAGACCGTCGAAAATCAGTTGCAGGGTTTCCCAGGTCTTGAAGGCTTCGCCATCGGGCAGCACCACGGAAATCACCGAGAACTGCGCCAGACTGCGGGTCAGACGCTCGAGGTAGAGCGGTGCTACGGTCTCGTTGGAGATGATCGCTACTTGCCGACCACGAATATGCGGGACCAGCAGCTCGGGTTGATCCAACAAACCTTCGCCAATGTGAATCGGGTAGCTGCGCTCGCCTAGATCGACCTTGAGTGTCTGCATGTGTCCCCACAGTGAAGATGGAATCAGGCGTCCTGCCTTGAGTTATCGAATGTCCACGGCGTCTGCTGGTGCGACGCCGTTCGGTAGCCTCCGCCACAACCTTGGGCGATCATGACAGGACGCCGAGGATAGCGCATTTCGCGCTCTGCTTTAACGGGGCGGTAGCTGCTGCAAGCGCTCGAGAATGTCGAGCACCACCATTCGCGGCGGCCGCTCATCGGTTTCAATCACCAGGTCGGCGATTTCCCGATAAAGCGGATCGCGGATCGCCAAGAGATCCCGCAGGGTCTTGGCTGGATCGGCGGTACGCAACAAGGGTCGATTGCGATCACGGGCCGTACGACCCACTTGCTGCTCGACAGAAGCATGCAAGTAGACCACCCGACCACCGGCATGCAACGCCCGACGATTGGCTTCGCGCATCACCGCGCCGCCACCGGTCGCCAACACCACGCCGTCGCAGCCGCACAGCTCGGCAATCATCGCCTGCTCGCGGTCACGAAAGCCCGGCTCGCCTTCTTTATCGAAAATCCACGGGATATTGGCGCCCGTGCGCAATTCAATTTCCTTATCGGAATCTTTGAACGGCAGGCGCAGCTCTTTGGCCAGCAACCGGCCGATGGTGCTTTTACCAGCGCCCATCGGTCCAACAAGAATCAAATTTCGCACAGAATCAATGACTCACAGCAATCGCCTGATTGTTCATGATACGCGGAGTGAGAAATACCAGCAGCTCGGATTTTTTCTCCGAAACCACGTCACGCCGGAAAAGGCGGCCAAGATACGGCACATCACCAAGAAATGGCACCTTATCTACTACCTTGCTTTGAGTATTTGAGAAAACGCCGCCAATAACGATGGTCTCGCCGTCGTTGACCAGGACCTTGGCATTGACCTCGTTTTTCTTGATCGGCGGTACATCCTGCACTTTGTTCAGGTAGTCCGGTTCGTCCTTGGTGACCTTGACCTCCATGATGATCCGGTTGTCCGGCGTGATCTGCGGTGTCACTTCCAGAGACAGCGAGGCCTCCTTGAATGACACCGAGGTCGCGCCACTGGAACTGGCCTCCTGATAGGGAATCTCCGTGCCCTTGAGGATTTTGGCGGTTTCCTTGTCGGAGGTAACAACCTTGGGCTGCGAGACAATTTCGCCGTTGCCGGTTTTCTCCATCGCCGTCAGCTCCAGATCCAGCAACACATTGTCGGTGATGAATGCGATGCCGATGCCCGACGTATTGCCAGCCGCGCCCAGGTCGACAAACGGTGAGTTGGTGCTGGGGGTAGTCGACGAACCATTGGAGACCCCGGACGTGTTCCAGTTACCCTGATTGCGCACCGAACCACCCCAGCGCGCGCCGAGGCTTTTGTCGTAATCGACGTTGGCTTCGACGATTCGCGCTTCGATCATGACCTGGCGCACCGGGATATCCAGCTGCGTAACAATGCGCCGAAGTTCATCGAGGCGATCCTGAGGCTGGTAGGCAATGATGTTGTTGGTCCGCTCATCCACCGTGATCGAGCCCCGCTCGTCGGCTTTCGCGTCGGCGCTGGTCACCGATTGAAACAGCTTGGCGATATCAGCAGCCTTGGCGTAATTGACCTGCAATAGCTCCCGACGCAACGGCGCCAGTTCGGCGATCTGCTTCTGCGATTCCAGTTCCTGACGCTCTCGGGCGGCGATTTCATCGGCAGGCGCCACCAACAGGACATTGCCGATCTTGCGTTTGTCCAGCCCCTTGGTTTTCAGCACCAGATCCAGCGCCTGGTCCCACGGCACATTCTGCAACCGCAAGGTGATACCGCCCTGCACGGTATCGCTGGCCACGAGATTGAGGTTGGTGAAGTCGGCGATCAGTTGCAGCACCGAGCGCACATCGATGTCCTGGAAGTTCAGCGAAAGTTTTTCACCGATATAGGCCATGCGCTCGGCGTTGCGTTTTTGCAGATCCTCGACGCTCATCGCCCGGATGCTGACAGTCAGCTTGTTGTCCGTCTGATAAGTTGAGTAGTCGAAGGTACCGCCGGGCTCGATGCTGATTGTGGCCCGGTCGCCGGTGGCGCTGGCGTTGACGAACTGCACCGGGGTGCCGAAATCCTTGACGTCCAACCGCACGCGCAATTGCTCGGGCAATTGGGTCCTGGCAAAACCCAGGATAATTTTGCCGTCGAGTTCCCGGATGTCTGGTGCGATGGACGGATCGGACAGATCGATAACCACATTTCCTTCGCCCTGAGTGCCGCGCTGGAAGTCGACGCCGCGAATAGCCTTGCTCGCCGGGGCGTAGGTTTTTGCCGGTGCTGGCGTTGTCATCGCAACGCGAGGGGCGCTCGCCGCCGGTTTCAATGCCTTGCTATTGGCCCCCTGCCCGACCACCACCAACAGATTGTTGCCTTCGACCTTCGCGCTATACGGCATCAACTGCGTCAGGTTAATGATGAGCCGCGTCCGGTCCTGGGCCTCCACCACCGTTGCACTGCGGGCATTGCCGCCGCCCAGGTCACGACTCTTGCTCGCCAGCTGACTGACCACGCCGGGCAGGTCCAGGGCAATCCGCGCCGGTTGTTCGGTCGTATACCCGTGGGGCGCTGGTGGCGGCCCGTCGAAAGACAACTTCAACTCGACGCGATCACCCGGTAGCGCGGCGACATCCAGCGCTTTGAGGTTGGTCGCAAGCACCATCGGCGGCAACAACGCTATCCATAGCGAAATACCGAGGGTTGAGAAAATCCTGTTCATTATTCGAGTTCCACTATGAGTGCTCTTTCAAAGGGAGGGTCCGAGGTCGTTCCAGCCAGGCACCCTCGCCATCGGGAACGATTTCGATCACATCGACTTGGGAGCCGCTGATGGCGACGATCCGTCCATCGTTACGCCCCAGGTAATCGCCGACTTTCAGCCGATGCACACCGCCCGCCCCGCGCAACAGCGCAAAGGAGCCGGTGGCATTGGAAATCGTGCCGACCATTTCAAACTGCTCGATGTTGAAGCCTTCGAGGTACTGCTTGACCCGATTGAGGTCGGGCGTGACGTTCCGCGAGCCGCGCTTCTGGCCAGCCAGGTCCACTCTGATCTGCCGGGAAAACGGACTGCGCAGGTTGGCAGCGCTGTAGGTGAACGTTGGATAAGACCGAAACGTCGGCGTTGGTTCAATCTTGCCCGGAGCCCGCAGACGCACTTCGTTCAGGTAGGCATCCAGGTCGCCGACATCGTTGCTGTTGTCACATGCGGTCAGGCTGGCAAACAAAACAACCATCGACAAACAACGAACCGGGCTCATTTCTGTGCCCCGTTGTCGTTATAGCGATAGGTCTTGGCCAGGATGCTCATGCGCAACTTCGCACCGCCTTCGGGATTGGCCGGAGCAAGGTCGAAATCATGCAGCGTAACGATCCGGGGCAGCCCGGCCACGCCACTGACGAAGGTCGCCAGGTCGTGATAGGCGCCGGTCACCGTGATCTGGATCGGCAGCTCGATGTAGAACGGCTGGGTGACTTCCGGCAACAGTTTGATCTCTTCGAACTCCAGACCACTGCCGAGCCCGGTGCGGGTGATGTCCTCCAGCAGACCCGGGACCTCGGTATCGCTGGGCAATTGCCGCAGCAGCACCCCGAAGGAGGTCTCCATTTCCTTCATTTGCTGGGTGTACAGT